>CAMLRG010000059.1 GCA_946482335.1 uncultured Duganella sp.
TTGCTAGCGACTGGAAGTTAGAGCCAGATCAAAGTGTCGAAATTCTTAGCATTTATTCTTTGCCGGATGGAATCGTCCTTCGGCGGCGAAAATGCTCAACTTCGAACGCTCCGGTTTAAGCCAGAAACTGACCATCATCTCGGTGCTCACCACCGGCAGCGCCTTGCTGCTGGTGTTCATTGCGTTCGCGGTCGCCTCGGTCCTGTCCCATACCAGCGAGGAGCGCAAGCAGCTTACCTCGCTGGCTGACGTCATCGGCGCCAACAGCGTCGCTTCCCTGCTTTATGCCGACCGGCCAACGGCCGAACAGGCCCTGGCCGCGCTGGCGGTCAAGGGCGACATCTCGCGCGCCGCCCTGTTCGACCGCGACGGGCAACTGTTCGCCTCCTACCCTGCGCTGCGCGAGCTGGCGCCCGATGCACTGGATCCGGCGCGCCTGCGGCAGCTGGCCGAGGGCGAACTTGCGGAGCATGACGGCCCGCCCTGGGCGCCGCTGCTGCGCCTGTACCGGCCGGTGAAGGTGCGCCAGCACGTGATCGGCGCGGTGATGATCGAGGCCGGCCAAGCCTCGCTGTGGCTGGGCATCCTGCGCAACCTCGGTATTACGGCGGTGGCGACCGCGTCCTCGTTCGGGTTGGCCCTGGTGCTGTCGGCGCGCTTCCGCGAAGGCATTGCCGCCCCGATCGCGCAGCTGATCGCGGCGGCGGACAGGGTAAGCAGCAGCCAGACCTACGCCCAGCTGCAGCACCAGCGCAGCGATGAACTGGGCACGCTGATCGACAGCTTCAACGGCATGCTGGCGCAGATCGAAAGCCGCGACACCAAGCTGGCGCAGTACCGCGGCGAACTGGAACGCCAGGTCAGCATCCGCACCGCGCAGCTGGAGAAGGCGAAGGATGCGGCGGAAGCGGCCAGCCAGGCCAAGAGCGCCTTCCTGGCCAATATGTCGCATGAAATCCGCACGCCGATGAATGGGGTGCTGGGCATGGCGGAGCTGCTGGCGGCGACCGAACTGACCGAGACGCAGCGCCATTACACCAGCATGGTGCGCCGTTCGGGCGAGCACCTGCTGGTGATCATCAACGATATCCTCGACTTCTCCAAGGTGGAGGCGGGCAAGCTGACCGTCGAGTACATCAACTTCAACCTGCGCGAAGTGCTGGACGATATCGAGAACGTCTTTGCGCCGCAAGCGCAAGCCAAGGGAATCGAGATGGAGTTCGCGGTGGCGAACGATATCCCGCTGGCGATCTGCGGCGATCCGAACCGGCTGCGGCAAGTGATCGTCAACCTGCTGGGCAATGCCGTCAAGTTCACCGACCAGGGGCGCATCAAGGTGGCGGTGCGGGTGACCGAGGAAGATGCGCAATCGGCGCGGCTGCGGGTGGAGGTCCACGATACCGGCATCGGCGTGGCGCGCGAGGCGCGGGCCCATATTTTCGATTCCTTTTCGCAGGGGGACGGTTCGACCACGCGCAAACATGGCGGCACCGGGCTTGGATTGGCGATTTCCAAGCAGCTGGTGGAGCTGATGGGCGGATCGATCGGGGTCGATAATGCGCTGGGGCGCGGGTCGGTGTTCTGGTTTACCGTGCAGTTCGACAAGCGGCGCGTCGATGCGGACGATGCGGGCTTCCAGCAGAAGCCGACCAAGGGTTTGCGCGCCCTGGTGGTGGACCGCCAGCCCGACAGCGCATTGGCACTCCAGCGCCTGCTGGCGCGCTGGCATTTGCAGGGCAGTTGCGCGGCCTGTGCGGCGGATGCCTTGCGTGAACTGCATGCCGCGGCGGCGCGCGGGGCGCCCTACGACGTGGCCTTGTTGGATATGGGGCTGGACGATATCGGCGGGCTGGCATTGGCGGCGGAAATCAAATCCGATCCCGATATCGCGTCAGTGCGCCTGATCCTGCTGGCGTCCGAACGCAATGCCGCGGACCAGGTGCAGCGGCGGGCGGCGGGCGTGGCATTCCAGCTGGTCAAGCCGGTGCGGGAGCCGGACCTGTACGACTGCATCGTCACGCCGGTCCGCGCCAATGAGGGCGTCGGCGTTGGCGCCGCTGCGCTGGCGGGCTGGTCGCCGCCAACCCATGCCGCGCCGCGTTTGCGCCAGGGGCAACGGCCACGCGCCCTGCTGGCCGAGGACAACCCGGTCAATGTGGAGGTGGCGTCGGCCATGCTGCGCGGTCTGGGCATGGAGGTGGCTTGCGCCGCGAACGGGGAAGAGGCACTGGCGGCCGTGCGCGCGGGCGACTATGACCTGGTGCTGATGGACTGCATGATGCCGGTCATGGACGGCATGGCGGCGACCGCCGAAATCCGCCGCCTGGAGCAGCAGCGCGGCCGCTCGCGAACCACCCCGATCGTCGCCATCACCGCCAACGCGCTGCAGGGCGACCGCGAACGCTGCCTGGCCGCAGGCATGGATGACTACATCAGCAAACCGTTCTCGCAACAGGCGCTGGCCGATACCCTGGGCCGGTGGATCGCCCTGCCCCGCCCCACTGCCAGCGCGGCGGCCACCGTCAACGCCGCGTCCTTCGCCGACCACGCCGTCGCCGCGCCTTCCCGTGAGCGCGGCGCTGCCGGCGCCGCCGCAAGCGATGCCGCCGCTGCTGGCGCCACGGCCGCTTCCGCCAACGTCGGCCACCCAACCGGCGCAAACGCTTTTGCCCCCTCGCCTGCCCCGGAGCCTGGCCGTGCGTCCGCGTCTGCCTTTGCCCCTGCCTTTGCCCCTGCCATTGCCATTGCCATGCCGGCCGCCTGCGCGCCAGCGCTCGTGGCCGGGCCGGATATTCCCCCCCCGCCCGGTGGCGCTGCGGACAGCGCTATCGCGCGGCCCGGCCACGCTCCGCCGCCGCCGCCGCCACCTGCCGCGCCCGCGCATGCGTCCACGGCCTCGCCGGCGCCGGACCATTCGGGCGCACCAGCACCCGCTGCCATGGCGGCCGCTTCGGCAGCAATCAACCCTCAAGCGCTTGACGCCATCCGCGCCCTCAGTCCGGGCCAGGGCGAAGCGCTGCTGCAGCGCGTCGTGGCCGCCTTCCTGCAAGACACCCCCCGCCAGCTCACCGTCCTGCGCGAAGCGATCGCAGGCGGCGACCCTGCCACTATCCGTAAAACCGCCCACAGCCTGAAATCCAGCAGTGCCAACGTCGGCGCGGACGCACTGGCCAGGCTATGCAAGGAACTGGAGCAGATCGGCCGCGCCGGCCACACCGATGGCGCCGCACGCCTGCAGGCACCACTGGAGCACGCGTTCCAGGCAACGCGTGAATCACTCAGCACCATCCTGGCGAAGGGAGCATGAAATCATGGCAGCGCTCTATTCCCCCAAACGCGGCACCGTGCTGGTGGCGGACGACGACCCCGTCATGCGCCTGTTGATGCTTGAAATGCTGGCCCAGGTCGGACTCGATGCGGTGGAAGCGAGCGACGGCCGCGCCGCCATCGCCAGCTTCCGCGACAACGCCCCCGACCTCGTGCTACTCGACGTCGACATGCCCCTGCTCGACGGCTTTTCGGTCTGCCGCGCCATCCGCAAACTGGAAAGCTCCTCCCACGTCCCCGTCATCATGGTGACCGGCGGCGACGACCTGGAAGCGGTCACGCAAGCCTATGAAGCCGGCGCTACCGACTTCGTCTCCAAGCCGATCAACTGGCCCATCCTCGGGCACCGCGTGCTGTACGTGCTGCGCGCCAGCGACGCCATCGCCCGCCTGCGCATAGCAGACGCCCACAACCGCGCCGTGCTGGCCGCCATCCCCGACACCTTCTTCCGCCTCAGCGCGGACGGCTACTACCTCGATTATGAAGAAGGCCACGAACCGGGCGCCGACTTCGCCAGCCGCGAATGCGTGGGCCGCCACATCCGCGATGTGCTGCCCCCGTCGATCGCCAGCCGCATGCTGGAGCAGCTGTCGGCCGTGCTGCACTCCGCCTCCGTGCACTCGGTCGACTACGAATTGACGCGCGAAGGCTGCACCCGCCATTTCGAAGCGCGCCTGGTCGGCACCGCGGCGGGCGAAGTGCTTGGCCTGGTGCGCGACATCAGCGAACGCAAACGCACGGAAGAACAGATCCGCAAGCTGGCCTACTGCGACAGCCTGACCGGCATCCCCAACCGCCAGGCATTCCTGGAGACGCTGGAGCGCGAACTGGAGCGCTCGCGCCGCGAACAGCGCAAGTTCGCCATCCTGTTCATGGACCTGGATTCCTTCAAGCGCATCAACGACACCCTCGGCCACAACGTCGGCGACCTGCTGCTGCAGATCGTCACCGAGCGCCTGCGCGAAACGATCCGCCCCAGCGACCACCTGTGCAGCCTGGCGCGCCTGGGCGGCGACGAATTCACCATCCTGCTGCCCGACATCGAACGGGTGGACGACGCGTTGACCGTGGCGCACCGCATCAAGGATGCCATGCGCCGCCCCTTCATCCTGGACGGCCACGAAATCTTCGTCACCGCCAGCATCGGCATTTCGCTCTACCCGGAGGATGGCGAGGATTGCACCTCGCTGCTGAAATTCGCCGACACCGCGATGTACCACGCCAAAAACTGCGGCAAGAACAACGCCAAGCTATACAGCTCATCGCTGACGATGCAAATCATGAGCCACGTCAAGCTGGAAGTGGGCTTGCGCAAGGCGCTGCAGAACAACGAGCTTTACCTGCTGTACCAGCCCCAGGTCGACGTGCCCAGCACCCGCATCGTCGGTGTGGAAGCGCTGGTGCGCTGGCGCCATCCCGAGCACGGCATCATCCCGCCGAACGAATTCATTCCCCTGGCGGAGGAAACGGGCCTCATCGTGCCGATCGGCGAATGGGTGCTGCGCACTGCCTGCAAGCAGGCACGCACCTGGCAGCGCGAATGCGAGCGGCCGGTCCGGATGGCGGTCAACCTGTCGGCGCGCCAGTTCAAGGATGAAAACCTGGCGCAGATCGTGCTGTCCGTGCTGCAGGACACCGGCCTGGAAGCAGGCCTGCTGGAACTGGAACTGACCGAAGGCACCTTGATGGACAATGCCCTGGCCACCCTGGCGACCCTGGAACAGCTGCGCGGCATCGGCGTATTCCTGTCGATCGACGATTTCGGCACCGGCTACTCGTCGATGAGCTACCTGAAACGCTTCGACGTGCGCGCCCTGAAGATCGACAAGAGCTTCATCAGCGGCCTGCCGCAGGACAGCGAAAACGCCGCCATCACGCGCGCCATCATCGCCATGGCGCACGGCCTGAAGATGGTGGTGGTGGCGGAAGGGGTGGAAACCCGCGAGCAGCTCGACCTGCTCAAGGAATATGGCTGCGACATGGCCCAAGGCTACCTGCTCGGCCGCCCCACGCCGCAGGAGGCCATCAGCCAGATGCTGGTCGGCGCCCGTTCAGGTGCTGCGGCGGTCTAGCATGGCGCGGGCGATGGTGCCGGCGTCGACGTATTCGAGCTCACCGCCGACCGGCACGCCGCGCGCCAGGCGCGTCACGGCCAGGCCGCGCGCTTTGAGCATTTCGCTGATGTAGTGGGCGGTGGCTTCGCCTTCATTGGTGAAGTTGGTCGCCAGCACCACTTCCTCCACCACGCCATCGGCGGCGCGCGCCAGCAGCTTTTCAAGGTGGATGTCCTTGGGTCCGATGCCGTCCAGCGGCGACAGGCGGCCCATCAGCACGAAATACAGGCCCTTGTAAGTCAGCGTCGATTCGATCATCACCTGGTCGGCCGGCGTCTCGACCACGCACAGCTGGCGCTTGTCGCGCGACTCGTCGGCGCAAGTGTCGCAAATCTCGGTCTCGGTGAACGTATTGCACAGCGCGCAGTGATGCACCTGCTCCACCGCCTGGTACAGCGCACGCGACAGCATGGCCGCACCTTCCCGGTCGTGCTGCAGCAGATGGAACGCCATGCGCTGCGCCGATTTGGGGCCGACCCCGGGCAGGCGGCGCAGCGCCTCCGTCAGGAATTCAAAGGACTTCGCCATTGGTTCAGGCTTGCTTGAAGGCGCTCAGGAAATCGGCCGTCATGGTGGGCACGAATTCGGTGATCGTGTAGCTGGCCGCGCCCGCCTCATTGAAAGGATCGAGTTCGATCACCGCCTCGATATCGGCCCGGCTGTCGGCCGTGGCAATGATGATGCCGCCCATGCGCGGCACCTGGCGTCCGGACATCAGGAACATGCCGTTGGCATATTGCTCGCGCAAGTACTCGCGGTGTGCGGCGAGGAGTTGGTCGATCTCCTCGGCCGGCTTCAGGTACGTGAGCGTGATGATGAACATGATGCAGGGTCAGAACGGCATCTTGAAGCCGGGTGGCAGCGGCATGCCGGCGGTCAGGCCGCTCATCTTTTCCGCGGCGGTGGCTTCGGCCTTGCGCACGGCATCGTTGAAGGCGGCGGCCACCAGGTCTTCCAGCATGTCCTTGTCGTCGCCCAGCAGCGAAGGGTCGATCGAGACGCGCTTGACGTCGTTCTTGCAGGTCATCACCACCTTGACCATGCCGGCGCCGGACTGGCCTTCGACTTCGATCAGGGCCAGCGATTCCTGCGCCTTTTTCATGTTTTCCTGCATGGCTTGCGCTTGCTTCATCAGGCCTGCCAGTTGGTTCTTCATCATGGTGTGGTTCTCCGTATTTTGGTGTTGGGTATCTGGTGTTCAGTGCGCGGGCGTCATCGGTGCCACGATGGAGCCGGGCACGACGAAGGCGCCGAAATCGCGCACCATCGCTTTGATAAAGGGGTCGGCGGCGACCGCTTCCTCGGCCGCACGCTGGCAATTGTCGCGGTGGATCTGGGCTTCGACGCTGGTGGTGTACCAGGCCTTGCCGATCTCGGTCTCGACCCGGGCCGGGCGGCCGAAGCGCTCGGCCAGGGCGGAGGTCAGCTTTTCCACATTGGCCGCGGTGGCCCAGGTTTCGATCGGGCAGCGGATGCGGAACACGGCCATATTGCCGTCGAAGGTGCAGCTTACCAGCTCGGCCTGGGTGGCCAGCTGCTGCGCCACGCCGCGCAGCGGCAGGTGCGCGGCCAGGGCCGGCCAGTTGCCATCCCAGCCCAGTTCGGGCACCGGGGTGATCACGTATTCATATGGGGCCTTGGCAGGCGCGGCGCGCTGCGCCGGCGCGGCCTGCGCCATGCCGGCGATGTGGTCGGCCCCTGCCGGCACGGCGGATTCGTCGGAGAAGCCGGTCACCCAGGGCGGCAAATCGTCATCCGCCTGCTGCTGTGGCGGCGCGACGCGCGCGGCCGGCGGCGCTTCCAGCACCGCTGCGCCGCCTTGTCCATCGTCGGCCTGCGCGTTTGGCATCGCCGGCGGCGGCGCATCTTCCCACGGGGCGGGGCCGCGTGCCACTGCCGGAGCTGCCGGCGCGGGCGCGGGGGCCGCGTAGCCGGCGCCTGGCGCGGATGAAGGCGCTGAAGCCGGGCCGGCCGGCGCCGCGGACGGCCGCATGGCGGGCGTCGCGGCGGGCGGCACGGCCGCTTCGGCAGCTGGCGTGGCGGGACGCGGCGGGCTTGGCGGACGCTGGCCGGTGCGGGCGGCGGCCGCGGCACGCGCGGCTTCCAGGGCGGCGGTGATCGCCATCTTCGCCGGGCTCATGGCGCGGGTGTCGGCAGCGGGCGCAGGCTGCGCAGCGTGCACCGGCGCGGGTGGCTGGGCAGGAGCGGCTGCGCTGCCCGCAGCGGGCGCCGCCACCGCAGCAGGCATGGCCGCTGGCGCGCTGGCGGCAGGCGACGGCGATACGGCGGGCGAAGGAGCCGCCGGCGACGCCGCTGCGGGCGCATTGGCCGCCGGCGCGGCGGCCGGCGCAACCTGCTGCATGGCCGGCGCCGGCGCGGGAGCCGGCACCGGCACGCTGGCGCGATCGACCATCGCCGCGGCTGCGGCAGCCGCACGGGCCGGATTCGCGCCGGCTGGACGAGCCGCTACCGGGGCGTTGGCCGCTTGGCCTTCTGCCCCACCGATACCGGGCCGAAAGGCAAGCATGCGTAACAGGGTCATGGAGAAGCCGGCATACTCGTCCGGCGCCAGGCCCAATTCATTCCGCCCGTGCACGGCGATCTGGTAGTACAGCTGCACCTCTTCCGCATCGAACAGGGCGGCCAGGCGCACGATATCGTTATATTCAGGCAAGTCCGCCGGCACGGCCGAGGGCACGGTCTGCGCCAGCGCGATCCGGTGCAGCAAGGTGCCCAGGTCCTGCAAGGCGCCGTTATAGGACAGCGAGCGCGTCGCCATTTCGTCGGCCACCGCCATCAGGTCGGCGCCATCTTTATTGGCCAGCGCATCGAGCAGGCGCACCAGGTAGGACTGGTCCAGTGCGCCCAGCATGCCCTGCACCGCATCCAGCGTCACGGCGCCGGCAGCGTAGGCGATGGCCTGGTCGGTCAGCGACAAGGCATCGCGCATCGAACCGTGCGCACCCTGCGCCAGCAAACGCAGGGCCGGCTGCTCGAACACCACGCCTTCCTGGCCGAGGATATTTTCCAGGTGACCCACGATATGCCCCGGCGGCATCTGCTTCAGGTTGAACTGCAGGCAGCGCGAGAGCACGGTGACGGGAATCTTTTGCGGATCGGTGGTCGCCAGGATGAACTTCACGTGCTCCGGCGGCTCTTCCAGCGTCTTCAGCATGGCGTTGAAGGCGTGGTTGGTCAGCATGTGCACCTCGTCGATCATATAGACCTTGAAGCGCGCATTGGACGGTGCGTACACCGCCTGCTCCAGCAGCTGCGCCATCTCGTCGACGCCGCGGTTGGAGGCGGCATCCATCTCCACATAGTCGACAAAGCGGCCGCCGTCGATGGCGGTACAGGCCTCGCATACGCCGCACGGGGTGGCCGTGATGCCGCCGTTGCCGTCCGGGCCGACGCAATTGAGCGACTTGGCCAGGATGCGCGACAGCGTCGTCTTGCCGACACCGCGCGTCCCGGTAAACAGGTAGGCATGGTGCAGGCGCCCGGTATGCAGCGCATGGGTCAGCGCACGGACAACGTGCTCCTGGCCGACGAGCGTTTCAAAGTTCCGGGGACGGTATTTGCGAGCGAGGACTTGATAGGACATGTGCGCGATTTTACCGTAGATAAGTGCGCTGCGGACAAGATTGCATGCTTGTCGCATAGGCAATAAAAAAGCTGCGATTGAGTCAATCGCAGCTTTTTCAAGAATTCAAAGAGGCGAGCCTGATCTGCGGCACTTGCGGTGAACAGCTTTGGCTGCTTCGTTCCCGACCTGACCAGGTTAACCGTGCCGCAATGCGCAGGGGCCCGCCCGGGCGCAATTATAGGCTATAAACCGAGCTGCTGCCAAATCCCGTCCACCCGTGCCTTCACCTCCGGCGACATGGTGATGGTGGTGCCCCATTCGCGGCTGGTTTCACCCGGCCATTTATTGGTCGCGTCGATCCCCATCTTGCTGCCCAGGCCACTGACCGGGGAGGCAAAGTCCAGGTAGTCGATCGGGGTGTGGTCAACCAGGGTGGTGTCGCGCGTCGGGTCGACGCGCGTCGTGATGGCCCAGATCACTTCCTTCCAGTCGCGGATGTCCACGTCCTCATCGACCA
Source organism: uncultured Duganella sp. (assembly GCA_946482335.1). The sequence goes on from CAMLRG010000059.1 coordinate 9,545, forward strand.
CCACGATGAACTTGGTATACATGAACTGGCGCAGGAAGCTCCATACGCCGAACATCACGCGCTTGGCGTGGCCCGCGTACTGTTTGCGGATCTGCACCACCGCCATGCGGTAGCTGCAGCCTTCGGGCGGCAGGTAGAAGTCGGTGATTTCGCTGAACTGCTTTTGCAGCAGCGGCACGAACACTTCGTTCAGCGCCACGCCCAGCACGGCCGGTTCGTCCGGCGGTTTACCTGTATAGGTGGAGTGGTAGATCGGGTCGCGCCGCATCGTGATGCGGTCGATGGTGAAGACGGGGAACCAGTCCTGCTCATTGTAATAACCGGTGTGGTCGCCGTACGGGCCTTCCAGCCCATGCTCATAGCCGCTTGGATGGCCGGCGTCCGGGTAGATATGCCCTTCCAGCACGATCTCCGCCGATGCCGGCACGCGCAACTCGCTGCCGATAGCCTTGACCAGCTCGGTGCGGCTGCCGCGCAGCAGGCCGGCAAACTGGTATTCCGACAGGGTGTCCGGCACCGGCGTGACCGCACCGAGGATGGTGGCCGGGTCGGCACCCAGCGCCACGCAGACCGGATAAGGCTGGCCGGGATTGCGGATGCAATGTTCGCGGAAGTCCAGCGCGCCGCCGCGGTGCGCCAGCCAGCGCATGATCACCTTATTAGGGCCCAGCACCTGCTGGCGGTAGATGCCCAGGTTCTGGCGCTTCTTGTTCGGGCCCTTGGTAATCACCAGACCCCATGTGATCAGGGGCGCCACGTCGCCCGGCCAGCAATGCTGGATCGGCAGCCGGCCCAGGTCCACATCCTTCCCTTCCCACACGATCTCCTGGCAGGGCGCGCCGCGCATCTCCTTGGGCGACATGTCCCACACCGCCTTGACCAGGGAGCCCAGCCCCATCAAGTCCTTGAAGCCCTTGGGCGGCTCAGGCTCTTTCAGCTGCGCCAGCACATGGCCGATCTTGCGCAGTTCACCGACGTCGTCGGCGCCCATGCCCAGCGCCACCCGGCGCGGCGTGCCGAACAGGTTGCCCAGCACCGGCATGTCGAAACCGGCCGGCTTTTCGAACAGGATGGCCGGGCCGCCGGCGCGCAGCGTGCGGTCGCACACCTCCGTCATCTCCAAATGTGGCGAAACCGGCAAGTTAGTGCGCTTAAGTTCGCCAATTGCTTGCAGTTGGGAAATAAAATCCCGGAGATCGCGATATTTCATACTTTTTTACGATTTTTTTGCTCTGGACAGGCCGTCTGAGCACTTTTGGTCAAGCCGTTGATTTTATTGGTTTTTGTCAATGTGTTCACGAGAAAATCATACTCAAAAGTAATAAAGAAGGATCGTGTTAGTATTGACTAGATATAATACGGCTCCTACAATTTGACCTACTTGATGAGGACATGGCCTTAATGCCAACTAAGTTGTTCTTCATTACATTTCACGGAGTCCGGGCTCCACAGACATTTTAAGGAGTGTTTTCGCGAGGCGTCTGCCTCTCCCCCGGAATAAGTTGTGTTGCAACTGGTCCACCAAGAACGACCAGCTCAGGCAAACAATGATGGCGTCCAGTCCCGTGCGACCTGTGCGGCGGTGGACGAAGATAACACTGATGTAACGACTATGGCACGTCGATTTGACCGCGTTTCAACGCGGCGGGGACGCGTTTTGACTCTTACATTTCAGGGGAGTTCTGGAATGAACAATCGATTCAATGGGCTGCTGGATAGCGCCCGTCAATGGGCCAGCCAGCCCGCCGCGTGGATTTCCGCGCAGAGCATTTCGGCACGCGGTCTGCTGACCGCCGCTCAGTCCATGCTGAGCATCCTGGGTATTGCAGCGTTGGTCATGGCCTGCGCCATGGTGGCGCGTCCGGAACTGGCAACCAAGCTGGCCGACGCCCTGCGCGGCCAACCAGCCGTGCCGGCCCAAGTGGTGACCGCACCGCCGCTGTCCGAGCTGATGGAAGCGCCTGCCGCGCGCCCTGTGGCGGCGGCCACTGCCGAAGTGCCGCTGACCGCCGAGGAAAAAGCCTTGATGGGCACCAAGAAGCAGCAGGATGCCGTCACCAATTGGCTGTCCAAGCGCTACCGGGTGGCTGGCGATGCGACCAATATGCTGGTTTCCACCGCTTACCTGACTGCGCGCGAAATCAAGCTCGATCCGCTGCTGATCCTGGCCGTGATGGCCATCGAATCCGGCCTGAACCCGTTCGCGGAGAGCCCGATGGGCGCCCAGGGCCTGATGCAGGTGATGTCCAAGGTGCACACCGACAAGTTCCAGGAATTGGGCGGCGTGCAGGCAGCGCTGAATCCGGTCGCCAACATCCGTGTCGGCGCCTTGATCCTGAAGGATTACGTGTCCAGGGGCGGCTCCGTCGAAGCCGGCCTGAAGTCCTACGTCGGTGCAGGAGCCTTCGAAAGCGACGACGGCTATGGCTCCAAAGTGATGGCCGAGTACTCGCGCCTGAAGCAAGTCTCCGCCGGCAAGAAGGTGCCATATATCACCCCGCCGCAAGTGGCCGCCGCCCCGGCGCCGGCCAAGCCGAAGGAAGCGCCAACCACGGTGGCACAGGCTGAAACGCCGATCACCGTGGAACAGCTGGCCGGCCTGTAAGGGACCTGCGCGCAAGCACAAGCCACCTTCGGGTGGCTTTTTATTTGCGCGGCGTCAGTGTGACCACGGTGCCGCCCTGCGCTCCGGGCCGCAGCGCCAGGTCGAGCCCGATGCGCTCGGCAAGGCGGCGGGCGATCGACAGCCCCAGCCCATGGCCACTGCTGGCGCCGCCCTTCACCCCCGGCTCGAACAGCCGCGCGCGGATCGCTTCATCGATGCCCGGCCCCTGGTCGCTGACCACCAGGCCGCCCCCGCTATAACCGATGCGCACGCGGCCGGCCTGCGTATGCTGGAACGCATTGCCGACGACATTTGCCAGCACGATGGCCAGGGCAGGCTGCGGCATGTAAAACCGGGCATGCGGATCGATCTCCACCTCGACTTCCACAGCTTTGCCGTCCAGCAGATGGGCCAACTGCACCACCGTGCTTTCGGCCAGCGCCAACAGCGGCACCGGTTGCGCCTCCGGCCGTTCGGCGGCGCCCGGCAAGTCTTCGCGCGCCAACGCCAGCAGCGTATCCACCGTTTGCGCCATGCCGGTCGCCGCGCGGCGGATGCGCTGGAGCTGTTGTGCGGCCTGCGGCGCCATCGGCTGCTCGGCCAGCAAATAGCAGGCGCCTTCGATCACGGCCAGCGGCGTGCGCAACTCGTGGCTGGCATCGCGGGTGAATTGCTGTTCGCGCGCGATGAATGCAGCCATGCGCGACATGGCATCGTCCAGCGCCCGCGCCAGCGCGCCGACCTCATTGCGCGGATAGCCCGCGGCGAAGCCTTTGGGCAACTGCTCCGGTGCCGCACTGGCAACAAGGTGCGCCAGTTTTTCCAGCGGGCCGGTGGCGCGCCGTGCCAGCCAGTAACCCAGCGCCAGGGTGGCCGCAACGATGACGAACAGCATGCCGCCAAGCAGGCCGAGAACCTTGGGCAAACGGGGGCGGACCAGCAGTTCGCTGCTGACCTCAGCGACCAGAAAAAGCGGCGCCGCGGCGCCGGCGCGGCCCGGCAATGCCAGCACGCGCACGTGGTAATGCCGGCCGGCTTCCCCGAAGTACTCCCCGCTGTGCGCGCCGCCCAGCTGGCGGCGCAAGTCGGCCGGCAGGCTGCCCGCGTCGCGGTGCAGGCTGACATAGGGCCGCAATGGTGCGGCCGGCACCCCATTTGCCTGCCAGCTGGCCTGCTGGTGCGCCGTTTCCTGCGCCAGGATATTGGCGAAGAATTCATCCTCCAGCGCATACATGAAGATCACGGCAAATCCCGAGAACAGCAGCGCCGTGCACAGCGCGACCAGGGCGAAGGCGCCGGTCAGCCGGCGGCGCAGGCTGTGCGAAACGGCGGCGCTCATGCGGCCGCGTCCAGGCGGAAGCCGACGCCATGCACCGTCACCAGCATGGGGCGGTCGAAAGGCTTGTCCAGCGCCTGGCGCAACTGGTACAGGTGGCTGCGCAAGGCGTCCGAATCGGGCGGGTCGTCGTGCCACAGGACCTGGGTCAATTCGCTGCGCGTCATGATGCGCGGATGCGCCTCGGCCAGCGCCAGCAGCAGCTGGTAGCCGGCCGGCTGCAGGCGCACCGGCTGCCCGGCGCGCGTGACCGTCTGCGCGCGGCGGTCGATCCGCAAGCTGCCCACTTCCAGCGCGTAATCCTTGTGCCGCTGGGCCAGCGCCTGGCAGCGCGCCAGCAATTCCGCCATCGCGAAAGGCTTCACCAGGTAGTCGTCGGCGCCGGCCTCGAAACCGCGCAGCTTGTCCGGCAGCGAATCGCGCGCGGTCAGCATCAGCACCGGCAGGCGGCGCGCCAGGCGGGAGCGCACTTCCCGGCACACGTGCAGGCCGTCGATTCCCGGCAAGGCCAGGTCAAGCACCAATACGTCGTACGGATGGTCCAATGCCAGCGCCAGCCCAAGTTCGCCGTTCGCCGCGAAATCGGCCGCGTGGCCAAGACGGCCGAAAGCGTCGGCCAGGTTGCCGGCCAGCAGATGGTTATCTTCGACGACGAGTATGTTCAGCGGCATCCTTATCCTTTGGCCAGGCGTTGCAACTGGAAGGCATCCACCACCCTTCCCTGCATGCCCGCCACGACGGCATGCATCAGCACCAGCATCTTATCAAAGCCCTGTCCCTGCCGCAGCTTCGCGCGGGCCGGTTCCAGGCCGCTGTTGTAATACGCCGCCAGCGCCAGCGTGCTGCGCTCTTCGGCGGTTTCCGGCCTGGCGGCGGGCGTGACGCCCAGCGCCGCCACCATGGCTTCCGCCGCGGCCCAAGTGGACCATGGGTTCTGGCCGGTCACCAGCTTGCCGTCCACCACCACATGGCCAACGTACTTGGGGGCGGCGGAGAAACGGGCGCCCAACTGGCGCGCCCGCTCTTCCAGCAGGAAGGGCAGCCGCTGCCGGGCATCCTTTGCCAGGAACAGTTCCTCTTCGTTGGAAAAGCCCGTCATGCGCCGCCCCTCGACCAGGCTGCGGCCGCCGGCGTCACGCACGTGCAGCAGCGCCGCGGGCCCGTGACAGACGGCGCCCACCACGCCGCCGCGTGCCGCGATGGCGCCGGCAATGCGCGCGACGTCGGCATTGCCCGGAAAATCGAGCATTGCGCCTTTGCCGCCGACGAAGTAGACGGCGTCGTAGCGCTCCGGCGCGACCTGCGCCAGGCGCAGGGTGAGGTCCAGTTTGCGCTGGGCATCCGGGTCGTTCAGGAAGGCGTAGTCGGCGTCGCCCATATCGTCGGCATCGATGCGGGCCGGCGGGCGGCCGCCGGCGGGCGAAGCGATGTCCACCTCAAACCCGCCGGCCTGGAAGACGTAGTAGGCGCGCGCCAGCTCGGTCAACTCGTAGCCGGCCTTCTTGTCGCCGCCAGGAAAATGCGCAGTGCTCGACACCACGGCCAGGATCCGGCCGCGCAGCGCGGCTGGGCTGGCTGGCGGCCTGGCGCCAGCCAGCCAGGCGATATCGGCCGGGCGCGCCTGCGGGTTCGCACCCGGCTGCCGGTCAAGGTCGAAACTGAGGAAATAGGCATAGCCGGCGGCTGCCAGCGACGCCAGGGTTGCGGCCAGCCAGGCGGCCGCGCGCAGGAACGTGTTGCTCATTGATGCCTCCATTCAAAAGGGAATGGAGGCATGTTGCGCCGGGGCGCGTGAAGCGGATGTGAAAGCTTAGCGCTTCTTGTCGGCGGCCACCTCGTCGGCGCGCAGCTGGGCGGCCAGCTTGTCCAGCACGCCATTGACGTATTTGTGGCCGTCGATACCGCCGAAGGACTTGGTCAGCTCCACGGCTTCGTTGATCACGACGCGGTATGGGATTTCGACGTGGTTCTTCAGCTCGTAGGCGCCGATCAGCAGCACGGCGTGTTCGATCGGGGACAGCTCGCCGATGCCGCGGTCGACCAGCGGCGTGAACACTTCGCGCAACTCGACCGATTGTTTGATGGCGCCGCGCAGCAGGTCGGCAAAGTATTCGCCGTCCGCCTTGTCGAAGCCGTGGGCGCCGCGGATATTGTTGACGACCTTGGTCGCATCTTCATTGTTCAGCAGCCATTGGTACAGGCCCTGCAGCGCGAACTCGCGCGCGCGGTGGCGCGGGGTGCGGTTCTTGCTCGGGTTGGCGTGCGTCATTTTGTCAGTCATTTTCTTACCTTCGTGTTGAATTACTCGTCGTCGCCCAGGTCTTGGTGCAATTCTTCCAGGGCGATCGACAGGTTGGCCATTTCGACGGCGCAACGGGCAGCTTCGGCGCCTTTGACGGCCATGCGCACTTCCGCCTGTTCGTCGTTCTCGGTGGTCAGGATGGCGTTGGCGATCGGGATGCTGTAGTCCAGGCCCACGCGGGTGATGCCGGCGCCCGATTCGTTGGACACCAGTTCGAAGTGGTAGGTTTCGCCGCGGATCACCGCGCCCAGCGCCACCAGGGCATCGAACTGGTTGGATTCGGCCATCTTCTGCAGCACCAGCGGCACTTCCAGCGCGCCCGGCACGGTCACGTGCAGGATGTCTTCATCGGCCACGCCCAGGTTTTTCAGCTCCTGCAGGCAGGCCGACAGCAGGCCGTGGCACACGTCTTCGTTGAAGCGCGCCTGCACGATGCCGATGCGCAGGTTTTCGCCGGACAGGTTGGTTTCGTAGGTTGCTACGGTCATGGGGTTACCTCTTTCTCGGTTGTTCGGTTAAGCCGCGTCAGTTCGCTCAGGCGGCAGGTTTGGCCATGTAGCCGGTGACTTCCAGGTTGAAGCCGGTCATCGACGGCATCTTGCGCGGGCTGGCCAGCAGCTGCATCTTGCCGACGCCGACCTCGCGCAGGATTTGCGCGCCGATGCCGTAGCTGCGCAAATCCATGCTGGCGGCGCGGCCGGTCGGCCGCACGTTCTTGTCCAGCGCTTCCAGTTGGCCGAACAGCTGCTCCGCGGTTTCGCCGCAATTCAGCAGCACCATCACGCCCTGCTCCGCCCCCTTGATCGCCTTCAGCGACGACGACACGTTCCAGGAGTGGGTGGTGGCCTCGGTTTCCAGCAGGTCCAGGATGGAAACCGGCTGGTGCACGCGCACCAGCGATTCCTTGCCCGGCGCCATCTCGCCGTGCACCAGCGCCAGGTGGGCCGAACCGCTCGGCTTGTCGCGGAATGCAATCATACGGAAATCGCCGTGCGCGGTGCGCAGCGGACGTTCGGCGATGCGCTCCACCATGCATTCATTCTGGCTGCGGTAATGGATCAGGTCGGCAATCGTGCCGATCTTCAAGCCGTGTTCCTTGGCGAACTCCAGCAGTTCGGGCAGGCGCGCCATGGTGCCGTCATCCTTGATGATTTCGCAGATCACGGAAGCGGGCATCAAGCCCGCCATGGCGGTCAGGTCGCAGCCGGCTTCGGTATGGCCGGCGCGCATCAGCACGCCGCCCGGCACGGCGCGCAGCGGGAAGATGTGGCCCGGCTGCACGATATCGCTTGGCTTGGCCCCTTTGGCCACGGCCACCTGGATGGTGCGGGCGCGGTCGGCCGCCGAAATGCCGGTGGTGACCCCTTCCGCCGCTTCGATCGACACGGTGAAGTTGGTGCCGAAGGACGTGCCGTTCTTGGCGGTCATCATGGTCAGGTCGAGCTGCTTGCAATGCTCTTCCGTCAAGGTCAGGCACACCAGGCCGCGCGCGTGCTTGATCATGAAGTTGATGGCTTCGGGCGTGACGTGTTCGGCGGCCAGCACCAGGTCGCCTTCGTTTTCGCGGTCTTCTTCATCGACCAGGATCACCATGCGGCCGGCGCGCAATTCGGCGACGATTTCTTCGGTGCTGGAAATGGACATATTTTTTCCTTTGATGTGAGGCACAGGACGTTTCTTTGTTAACCCGCTATTTTAAAGGATTTGGCGCCGGCCCGTCCCGTCGGGCGACCGCTTTAGGCGAAATGTCCTAGACTGAATTGCTTTTCAACCCCTGAAGGAGGCAGCGATGAAGACTAGCGGTTCAGCCGTCTGGAGTGGCGGCATCAAAGATGGACGTGGAGCAATCAGTACCCAAAGCGGTGCGCTACAGGCCGCCCCTTATGGTTTTGCCAGCCGGTTCGAAGGCCGGCCCGGCACCAACCCCGAAGAATTGATCGGCGCCGCGCACGCCGGCTGCTTCACCATGGCGCTGTCGCTGATCCTGGGCGAGGCGGGGCTCACGGCCGAAAAGATGGAAACCAAGGCCGACGTCACGCTGGACAAGGTGGCCGATGGTTTCGCCATCACGGCCATCCACCTGACGCTGCAAGCCAACATCCCGGGCGCCGACCAGGCCAGGTTCGAAGAACTTGCCAATAAGGCAAAGGTCGGCTGCCCCGTCTCGAAAGTCCTCAACACCAATATCACCCTCACCGCAACCCTGACCAACTGAAACCGGCACTCCGGGGTCCGGCCCTCCGGGCCCGACCCCGCCTTACCGGTTCCGGTACGAAAAATTTTCCTTGAAGTTTTTAATTGCGACCACTATTATTAAGTCATTGGATGACGGTCGTCATCATTAACCCTCAAAGGAAACCATCATGAACCTCAAAGATTCCGTCGTATTCATCACTGGCGCCAACCGTGGCCTGGGCTTGCAACTGGCGAAGGCGGCCCTGGCCGCCGGCGCGAAAAAAGTCTACGGCGCCGCCCGCGATCCCAAGACGGTCACCCTGCCCGGCGTCATCCCGGTCCAGCTCGACGTGACCAAACACGACGAAATCGCAGCCGTCACCCGCGAATACCAGGATGTGACCGTCCTCATCAACAACGCCGGCATCGTCCGCATTGGCGGCATCCTGGCCGACAACGCCCTGGAACAGGCGCGCGCCGAACTGGAAACCAATGTGATCGGCCCCATGCTGTTGAGCAAAGGCTTCGCCCCGACGCTGAAAGCCAATGGCGGCGGCGCCATCGTCAACATCCTGTCCGTGCTGGCCTGGCTGAGCCAGGGCCCGACCAATACCTACAGCATGTCGAAGTCGGCCGCCTGGGCGCTGACCAATGGCTTACGCGTCGAATTGGCGGCGCAAGGCACGCAAGTGCTGGGCGCCCACATGGGGTATATGGAAACGGACATGACCGCCGGCTACGATATGCCGAAGATCAAACCGGAAGAAGTGGCGGCGCAAATCCTTGCCGCGCTGGCCGAGGGTAAGGAGGAAGTGCTGGCGGATGACCTCACCCGCCAGGTAAAACTGGGCATCAACGCGGAGCTGCCTTACTACGTGGCCGTGTCCCGCGCCGCTGCCTGATCAGGCTTTCAGCGACAGCATGCGTTCCACATAGCGGGCGATCAGGTCGATCTCGAGATTGACCTTGCTGCCCGCTTTCAAGTGCTTCAGCGTGGTGACCTGGATGGTGTGCGGGATCAGGTTGATCGAGAATTCGCAGCCGGTGGCGGTGTCGTTGACGCGGTTGACGGTCAGCGACACGCCGTTCACCACCACGGAACCTTTATAGGCCAGGTATTTCGCCAGCTCGCGCGGCGCTTCGATCACCAGTTCGTGCGACTCGCCCACCGGTTCGAATTTACGCACCAGGCCCAGGCCGTCGACATGACCGGACACCAGGTGGCCGCCCAGGCGCTCGGCCAGGGTCAGGGCTTTTTCCAGGTTCACTTCCGAGGTCGTATCCAGGCCGGCCGTCTTGTTCAGGCTTTCGCGCGATACGTCGACGGTAAAGCCGGTTGCAGTCTTCTCCACCACGGTCATGCAGGCCCCATTCAGGGCAATCGAATCGCCCAGGGCGACGTCTTCCATCGGCAGGCCGCCAGCGTCCACGTCCAGGCGCACGCCCGCATCGGCGCCGCCTGCCAGCGGGGTTACGGTGTTGATTTTGCCGACTGCGGCAACGATTCCAGTAAACATAGTGTTCTTTAATGAGGGTTGAATCGGGCAAGGATACGCAAATCGGCGCCGACTTGCTTGACCTCGTGGAATTTCAGGCTGTGCTTGCCGCTGAGTTCAGTCAGCGCAGGCAAGGCGAACATGCCTTGCGCATCGCCCAGCAGGGTTGGGGCCAGGTAGACCAGCAGCTCGTCGACGCAGCCTTCGCGGATCATCGAGCCATTCAGCTTGCCGCCCGCTTCCACGTGCAGCTCGTTGATCTGGCGCCGGCCCAGCTCGCGCATCAGCTCGGGCAGGTCGACCTTGCCATGGGCGTTGGGCAGCACGATGATTTCCGCGCCCTGGCCGCGCAGGATGGCTTCCTTCTCCGGATGGTGGGCCGCGGCGACGATCCAGGTGCCGCCGCCTTCCAGCACACGGGCTTGCGGGCTGATGTCCAGTTTGCTGTCGACCACGATGCGGCGCGGCTGGCGCGGCGTTTCGACGGCGCGCACATTCAATTGCGGGTCGTCGGCCTTCACCGTGCCGATGCCGGTCAGGATGGCGCAGGCGCGCGCGCGCCATGCGTGGCCGTCGGCACGCGCTTCAGGGCCGGTGATCCATTGGCTCTGGCCATTGTGCAGGGCTGTCATGCCATCCAGGCTGGCGGCGGTCTTCATGCGCACCCAGGGCAGGCCGCGCCGCATGCGGTGGAAAAAGCCGATGTTCATCTCGTAGGCCTGTTCGGCCAGCACACCGCTGGCGACCTGGATCCCGGCGGCGGCCAGGCGCGCCATGCCGTTGCCGGCGACCAGCGGATTGGGGTCTTCCATGGCGGCGACCACGCGGCCCAGCCCTTCGCGCACCAACGCGTCGGCGCAGGGCGGCGTACGGCCATGGTGGCTGCATGGCTCCAGCGTGACGTAGGCGGTGGCGCCGCGCACGTCGTGGCCGCGCCGCTTGGCGTCTTTCAGGGCCTGGATCTCGGCGTGGTCCTGGCCGGCTGCCTGGGTGACGCCTTCGCCGATCACCACGCCGTCGCGCACGATCACGCAGCCGATGCGCGGATTGGGGGAAGTGGTGAACAAGCCTTTTTCCGCCCATTGCAGGGCGAGCTGCATGCCTTCGAGGTCGCTATAGATGTTCATACACTTGAGCAGGTGGCCGGTTCGCGGGCGGGGTCGCACAGCCGCGCCCTGCCCTGCATATTGATCTTGATATTGCGCTGCGCGCCGGCCAGCTCAAGCGTGATGGTGCCGAAATTGGCGGCGTTCGGGTGGGCGGCGCGGCAGCTGCGTCCTGCTGCATTATATGAAATATAGAAGGGAACCGTGTGGTCGGTGAAACTCGCCCTGATGGCGAGGCGGCCGGGTAATGCCTGGTGGCGGGACAGGATTGCTTCGCCGGCGTCGGCGTTGCGGTTGCCATTTCCGTCCACGACGACCTGCCAGCCTTGCTGCCAGTCTCCCTCCACCGCCATCAGCGTGACGACGCGGCGGCGTGCGATGGCCTGGGCGCGGGTGTCGTTGATTGCTGCCAGCAGGTCGGCCGAGGCGGCGCGCAGCTGGCGCGCGGCGAGCATATTACCCAACTCGGGGATGGCAGAGGCGAACAGGATGGAGAGGATGGCGAGGACGATCATCAGCTCCAGCAAAGTGAAGCCGGGTCTCTTGTAAACCGGTAGGGCGGGGTCGGACCCAAGGGTCAGACCCCGTTTCAGCGCCAGCAGTTGCGGGCGGGGCCGGTGGCGAGGTGCAGGCCGCTGCTGGTGAGGATGAGGCGCTCGCATTGTGGATCCCTGAATCGTCCGTCGACGTTGGCGGTGCCGGGTGTGGCGATGAGCTGGATGCAGTCGCGGATCTCTTCGCCTTCGCAAGCCCTGCCTTCCAGTTCGTACGCGCTGGACTGCGCGGCGCGTCCCGACCACCAGCGGAATCCGCGGGCGGCGGCATCGGCGCTGCCCGCCGAGAAAGCGACGTAGCTGTTGAAGCGTGTGAAATGGCGCTCCTGCTGCTGCATCAATTCCTGCAATGCGGCCTGGGCCTCGCTGCGGCGCATGCGGACCACCGCTTCGCTCCATAAAGGCAGCGCCACCGCCGCCAGGATCGCCACGATGGCGATGGCAACGAGCACGCCTACCAGGCTGGTACCGCTGGCCCCGCGCGGCTTCATGGCTGGCCCTCGCCATCGGCGGCGTCGTGCATGGCCTGCCAGTCCATGACTTCGCGCCAGCTGTGGCGCCGCATGGGCACGGGCGGCGTGTAACTCGCTTGCAGCACGGCTTCGGCGCCCGGGCGCGGGCCGAAGCCGATCACGGTGACCCGGTAGTAGTGCGCGGGCGTTGCGTCGGATCCGGTGTAGGCCACGCGCTCAACCAGATAGCGCGGCCGGCGGAAAGGTAAAGTGCCCTGCCCGGTTTCCATTGCGGCACCGGTGAGCGCGCCGTATTCGGTGCCGCCATTGCCGGCAAGGTCGGCCGCCTGCCAGGCCGGCGGTGCTTCAGGCGCCGGGGCGGGCACTTCAACCGGCTGCCCCAGGCCTTCGTTGATATCGCGTTCGGCATCCATCAGTGCATCCTCCGCCGCCTGGAAGGCGATCAGGCGGTCTCGTTCGGCACGGGCGGCCTTCTCGCCCAGCATGGCCATATGTGCTGCCGACGCGCCGAGCGTGAGCGCGGCAAGCAGCAGCAACAGCGTGACGGGAAGCGTGATGCCGCGCTGGTAGCGGTGCATGGCTTGGCCCTCACTGATTGCGCAACGCCACCGTGGTCCCGAACAGGCGGCGCGCGCGGTGTCGCATGGTTGTCGGCAAGCCGGCCTCATCGACCAACGCTTGCGGGTCGGCGTTGGGCAGCAGCTCGTAGCGCGAGAGCTGGCTGCCGGTACGCGAACCGGGTTCGCCATGCAACAACAAGGCGATGCGGACACTGGCCACACGGCGCCAGTTGGGCTGCCGCACGCGCTCGGCCTCGGGCAGTGCGGCATCGCGGGCGTCGATGTCACTGGCGGTCAGGTAAAGGTTGGGGAGGTGGTCGCGCGGCGTGTCGGTGTCGACGCCATACAGCACGTGGAAAGCATCCACCCCGCGCACCATGGCGTCGGCCCCCCAACCGTGCTCGCTTTGGTATTTACAGCGCAATTCGGCCACGCCATCGCTGGCTCTTGCCACGTAGAAGATGCTCCATGCCCAATCGCCGGCATTGGCCGGGAAGCCGGCGCAGTTGAGCATGGCGCCACCGCCACCCGCGGCGCCAATGCCCCCGGGCGCGTAACGGATGGCAAGGACGTCGCTGGCGTTGACGGCCGGCAGCGGCGGGCCCATCCCCTCCGCGTTGCGCGCGACGCTGGCGGCGTCGCGGCCAGCCACACCAGGCGGTGGCGGTGCGGAGGATGCGCTGGATTGGCCGGGTTCACCAGGGTAACCGGCCTGGCGCAGCGCCTGGCCGATGATGCCGAGCGCGAACCGGCCATTATCGTCAATGCGTGTGTTGGCGCCGTTATGCAGGAAGTCGCCATTCGCGGCTTGCAGCAGCGTGCCAGCCGCCAGGACGACAAGCAGGCTGAGCATCATGGCGACAAGGACTTCCGCCACCGCCACGCCACGCTGGCGCGACGTCATGGCGCACCTCCATGCGGGGCTGGGGCGGGCATGGGCAGGGGCGGCGTGACCGCTGCCGGCAGCACCACCGGCAACGCGACGCCCGGCGCCGACGCGGTGGACGCGCCACCGCCACCGCGGCTGCGCCAGCCGATCTTGATGACGATGGGGGCCTCGGCGCCGCCGGTGCACGTCCATTGCAACTGTCCCGCGAGCGCATCGCGGCATACCAGGGCGTGCGCGGAAGGCAGCGCCGACACCAGCTGCCGCCGAAATTCAAGCAACTCGTGCTGCGCGAGCGCCACTGGATCACACGGCGCGCCGGCGCAGTTGGCGTCCGGTGCATCCGGCGCCTCGCCCAGGCTGCCGCCGGCGGCGTCAAGCTCGAAACCAAGATAGGCGGACGATTGCGCGGCGTTGGCGCGGATACGGTCAGCCAGCGCGGCGGCCGCCTGCAGGGCCTCGCTCTGCAGCGCCGCTTCCTGCCGCGACCGCATGGCATGCGCCTGCATCGCCAGCGCCCCGACCAGCCCCACGGCCAGCAGCAGCACGGCAACCAGCACTTCCAGCATGGTGAATCCCGCGATTGGACGACGCATGGCGCAGCCCTCCCCTTCTGTCCAAATTAGACAGCAGGGGTCACACGGGTTTGAGAATTATCAAGCCTTGGGCGTGAGCTCTTGACCGTCGCCAACTTCTTCGATCGCGTCCTGGAATTCAGCCAGGTCTTCGAAGTTCTTGTAGACGGAAGCGAAGCGGATATACGCCACCTTGTCGAGGCGTTTGAGTTCCTGCATCACCAGTTCGCCAACGTAGACCGAATCGATTTCACGCTGGCCGCTGGTCAGCAGCTTTTCTTCGATCGAGGCCACGGCGCGGTCCACCGACTCGGCCGCGACCGGCCGCTTGCGCAAGGCCAGCATCAGGCTGGCGCGCAGCTTGTCGGCCGAATACTCGGTACGGCTGCCGTTTTTCTTGACCACATAAGGCATGGTCAACTCGATCCGTTCCCAGGTGGTGAAGCGCTTGTCGCAATTCACGCAGCGCCGGCGCCGCTTGATGGCGTCCCCTTCCTCCGACACGCGGGTGTCGAGGACCTGGATATCATCGTGCTGGCAGAACGGGCATTTCATGGGGTGAGCGTCTCTTATTCTTGAATGAAAAAGCGCCGGACCTTGCGATCCGGCGCCTCGATAGTACCAACCGGGTGCTTAGGCGTAAACAGGGAATTTATCGGCCAGCACTTTGACGGCGGCTTTCACGCGCTCGATGGTCGCCGCATCGTGCGGGTTATCCAGTACGTCGGCGATCAGGTTGCCCACTTGTTCCGCTTCGGCTTCCTTGAAACCGCGGGTGGTGAAGGCCGGCGAACCGAGGCGGATGCCGGAAGTCACGAATGGCTTCTGCGGGTCATTCGGGATGCCGTTCTTGTTGCAGGTCATGTGTGCCTGGCCCAGGATCGCTTCCGCTTCCTTGCCGGTCAGGTTCTTGGCGCGCAGGTCGACCAGGAACACGTGCGACTCGGTGCCGCCGGACACGATGCGCAGGCCGCGCTTGATCAGGGTCTTGGCCAGCACGTCGGCGTTTTTCACCACTTGCTGCTGGTAAGCCTTGAATTCAGGCGACAGTGCTTCCTTGAAAGCGACTGCCTTGCCGGCGATCACGTGCATCAGCGGGCCACCCTGGATGCCCGGGAAGATCGCGGAGTTGATGATCTTTTCGTGCTCGGCCTTCATCAGGATGATGCCGCCGCGCGGGCCGCGCAGCGATTTGTGGGTGGTCGAGGTCACGAAGTCGGCGTGCGGCACAGGGTTCGGGTACAGGCCGGCGGCGATCAGGCCGGCGTAGTGGGCCATGTCGACCATGAAGTAGGCGCCGACCGACTTGGCGACCTTGGCGAAGCGCTCGAAATCGATCTTCTTGGAGAAAGCCGATGCGCCGGCGATGATCAGCTTTGGCTTGTGCTCTTTCGCCAGGGCTTCCATGGCGTCGTAGTCGATGTCTTCTTCCGCGGTCAGGCCGTAGGAAACGACGTTGAACCATTTGCCGGACATGTTCAGCGCCATGCCGTGGGTCAGGTGGCCGCCTTCGGCCAGCGACATGCCCATGATGGTGTCGCCCGGTTTCAGCACGGCGAAGAACACGCCCTGGTTGGCCTGGGAGCCGGAGTTAGGCTGCACGTTGGCCGCTTCCGCGCCGAACAGCTGCTTGACGCGGTCGATCGCCAGTTGCTCGACGACGTCCACGTATTCGCAGCCGCCGTAGTAACGCTTGCCTGGGTAGCCTTCGGCGTATTTGTTGGTCAGCTGGGAGCCCTGGGCTTCCATCACGGCGGGCGAAGTGTAGTTTTCCGAGGCGATCAGCTCGATGTGGTCGTGCTGGCGCTTGTTCTCGTTCTGGATGGCGGCAAACAGCTCCGCGTCGACGTTGGCGAGGGTGTGATCTTTTGCGAACATGAAATTACTCCAGTTTTTTTAAGGCAGATTGGATCGAATCGGGAGCCAAAAGTGACAGGACAGCCAATCCGTACGCTTCCATCGTGGCTGCCCAGGCGAACGGCTGTTTGATATCTCACGTTCCCCGGTGGTTGCCCACCTCTCGCCGCGTCTTATCGCGGCTTTTCGCCAGTTACGTGAGACCGTAATGGAGCCAAGATTGTAATTTAACTGGCTGATAACGGCAATCGTTTGGCTGGTTTCGGCGGGATTTGCGGCGGATTTGGCGTAGAACCGGTAAACCGGCCGGATGGCCGTCCCGTCTGACCCGCAGGGTCAGACCCCATCTGGGGTCAGGCCCTTGGGCCTGACCCCGCCCTACCGGTTTACCAGCTAAAATCCCCAAAGTTAATATTGGGAGTTCGACCATGATCGTGTTAGTTACCGGCGCAACAGCTGGTTTTGGCGCTGCGATGGCGCGCGTTTTCGTCCAGAACGGCCACCAGGTGATCGCCGCCGGCCGCCGCGCCGAGCGCCTGGAAGCCCTGGCCGCCGAACTCGGCCCCAACCTGCTGCCGGTCAAGCTCGACGTCACCGACAAATCCGCCATCCACGCCGCCCTGGCCTCGCTGCCGGCGGACTGGCAGGAAATCGACGTCCTGATCAACAACGCCGGCCTGGCGCTGGGCATCCAAGGTGCCCACGAAGCCGAACTGGACGACTGGGAAACCATGATCGCCACCAACTGCACCGGCCTGGTGACCATCACCCGCGCCCTGCTGCCCGGCATGGTCGAGCGCGGCCGCGGCACCATCCTCAACCTCGGCTCGGTGGCCGGCCACTACCCTTATCCGGGCGGCAACGTGTACGGCGCCACCAAAGCCTTCGTCGAACAATTCACGCTCAACCTGCGCGCCGACCTGGTCGGCACCGGTGTGCGCGCAACCAATATCGCCCCCGGCCTGTGCGGCGGCACCGAGTTTTCCAACGTGCGGCTGAAGGATGACGCGGCGGCAGCGAAGGTCTACGAAGGCACCACCCCGCTGACGGCCGAAGATATTGCCAATACGGCTTTCTGGATTGCAACATTGCCGCAACACATCAACGTAAATCTGATTGAATTGATGCCAACCTGCCAAGGATTCTCCCCGTTTAATATCAAACGCGGCTAAAATGCCGGCGCATATAAGGGAAAACCGTAAGCAATTGTTACGAGATTGTGCAAATTGCAGATTTCGCCTATTTATTTGGCGTAGAATGTTGCCGATTCTCACTTAGTAGCTGTTCTATCTATGTCGTCTGAATTCACCTGGGAGGTCCGCGTCTATTACGAAGACACGGACGCCGGCGGGATCGTCTATTACGCGAACTATCTGAAGTTCTTCGAGCGCGCGCGCACTGAATGGTTGCGCTCCCTCGACGTCAATCAGGACATCCTGCTGCGCGAACACGACGCCATGTTTGTTGTCAAGAATGTCATCGCGAACTACCACGCGCCGGCACGGCTGGACGATGTAATAAAATTGACGCTTCGCATAGAAAAGCTGGGCCGCGCATCGATCCAGTTCGTACAAGAGGCGTGGTGCGGCGACCGCCTGCTGAACACTGCCCTCGTCAAGGTTGGCTGCGTCGATTCCGCCCTGCGCCCGCGCGCTGTGCCGGAAGCTGTGGCCGACCGTATGCGCGCATAATAATTAGATTGAGAAACAATGAACGTCACCCAAGACCTCTCCTTCATCGCCCTCATCACCAACGCCCACCTGATCGTCCAATTGATCATGGCGCTGCTGCTCGCGATTTCCGTGATCAGCTGGACCTATATTTTCAAGAAATTGTTCGATGTGCGCGGCGCGCGCAAGCAAACCATCGAATTCGAAAAGACTTTCTGGGCGGGCGGCAACCTGCACGCCCTGCATGCCAGCGCCGGCAGCAACCGCGCCAACAGCGGCGCCCTGGCCCGCATCTTCGAAGCCGGCATGGGTGAATTCATCAAGGGCAAGCAAGCCGCTGCCGCCAGCCGCGACATGGACCTCGGCGCCGTACTCGACGGCGCCCGCCGCGCCATGCGCGCCGCCTTCCAGCGCGAGATGGATGCACTGGAAGCCCACCTGGCCTTCCTGGCCTCGGTCGGTTCCGTTTCGCCCTACATCGGCCTGCTCGGTACCGTATGGGGCATCATGAACGCGTTCCGCGGCCTGGCCAATGTGCAGCAAGCCACGCTGAGCGCGGTGGCGCCCGGCATCGCCGAAGCGCTGATCGCGACCGCCATCGGCCTGTTCGCCGCAATCCCGGCCGTGGTGGCGTACAACCGCTTCTCGCACGATATTGACCGCCTGGCGATCCGCTTCGAGAGCTTCGTGGAAGAATTCTCGAACATCCTGCAGCGCCAGTCCCGTTAAAAGGCGAAACCGAAGATGGCTTCCTCCCTCTCCAGCAGCATGCGCGGCGGCCGTGGCCGCAAGCTCAAGTCCGAGATCAACGTCGTGCCCTACATCGACGTGATGCTCTGCCTGCTGATCATCTTCATGGTGATGCCGACCTCGAACAACCCGAGCTCGATCGACCTGCCGCATGCGGAAAAAGCCGTGCGCCCGCCCGATGCCTATATCCAGGTGCAGGTGAAGCCGAACGGCTCGCTGTCGATCGGCATCGCCGGCAAGGCGGCCGAAGCGCCGGAAACCGAGCCGAACCGCGAGGCCCTGGTGCGCAAATTGCGCGCGCTGCACGAACAATATCCTGAGTACCCTGTGCTGATCGCGGGCGACAAGGAAAGCAAGTACGACGACGTGATCCAGCTGATTTCCGAAGCCAAGAAGATGGGGATACACCGCGTTGGTTTGGCAACGAAGTAAGGCATGGCGATGACGATGGCGAACGCAAGCGGACCATACCGTGTGCCCAGACGGCACGGCGGTACGCGCGCGTTCGTGCTCGCCCTGGCCATGCATGGCGTGCTGTTCATGTTCCTGTGGGTCGGCATCCGCTGGAACAATGAC
This sequence comes from uncultured Duganella sp., assembly GCA_946482335.1. The sequence continues at coordinate 28,466 of CAMLRG010000059.1, forward strand.
CCGGTTGGCGTGGATGCCGAAATCTGGGACATGACGACGCAGATGGCCGCGCCCAAGGCACCGGAGCCGGAACCGCAGCCCGAGCCGGAACCCGAGCCGCCGGCGCGCGAACCGGAGCCGGCCCCGCCGCCGCCGGAGGTGGTGAAGCCGCTGCCGAAGGAACCGGACATCGCGCTGCAGAAGAAGAAAGAGAAAGAAAAGAAAGAGCTGGAAGAGCAGAAGCTGGCCGAGCAGAAGAAGAAGGAAGAAGAGAAGCGCCTGGCCGAGCTGGAGAAGAAGGAAAAGCTGGAAAAAGAAAAAGCCAAAAAACTGGCGGAACTGAAAGAGAAGGAAAAGCTGGCCAAAGCCCGTGCCGCGGAAATGCAGCGCATCATGGGTTCGGCTGCAGCTGGCTCCACCGGCACTGCTGCCAAATCCACGGCCCCGCGCCTGGACAGCGGCTACCTGGCGGCGCTGC
>CAMLRG010000060.1 GCA_946482335.1 uncultured Duganella sp.
CGGCGAGAAGCTGTCGTTCAACTTCCAGAACGTGGAAGTGCGCGCAGCGCTGCAGGCGATCGCCGATATCTCGGGCCTGAACATCATCACCAGCGACAGCGTGCAGGGCAACCTGACCCTGCGCCTGAAGGAAGTGCCGTGGGACCAGGCGCTGGACGTGGTGCTGCAGGCCAAAGGCCTGGACATGCGCAAGAACGGCAATGTGCTGTGGATCGCGCCCAAGGAAGAATTGCTGACCAAGGAAAAGCTGGAACTGGAACAGCGGGCCCAGATCGCCGACCTGGAACCGCTCAAATCCGAGATCTTCCAGCTGAACTACCAGAAGGCGGAAGCGTTCAAGACCGTGTTCGGCCTGGAGGGCGGCGCCGACACCAGGAACCGCGTGCTGTCCAAGCGCGGCAGCGCCATCATCGAACCGCGTACCAACCAGGTGTTCGTCACCGACATCGCCTCCAAGCTGGAGGAGGTGCGCAAGCTGATCCAGAAGACCGACGTCGCCACCAAGCAAGTGCTGATCGAGGCGCGCATCGTCGAAGCGTCCGACCAGTTCACCCGCAACCTGGGCGCCAAGCTGGGCTTTGCCGACATGCGCGCCATCCGCGGCGGCGACGCCGGCTGGCAGGTGGGCAATGGCAACAACCGCATCGGCATCGCCGGCAACCAGGTCGGCATGGGCCAGACCCAGGGCATCGTGCGCGTCGACGACGGCACCGGTTCCTACAACAATACCCAGTTCATCAACATGCCGGCCGCCGGCATCAACGGCGTGCAGGCCGGCAGCCTGGCCATCAGCCTGTTCAACTCGGCCGCCAACCGCTTCCTGAACCTGGAGCTGTCGGCACTGGAAGCCGAAGGTGCCGGCAAGATCATTTCCAGCCCGCGCGTGGTCACCGCCGACAAGGCGCCGGCCGTGATCGAGCAGGGCGTCGAACTGCCGTACCAGGTGGCCACTTCCAGCGGCGCCACCTCGATCGTGTTCCGCAAGGCCAACCTGAAACTCGATGTGGTGCCGCAGATCACCCCGGACGGCAACGTGGTGCTGGACGTGGACGTCAACAAGGATTCCGTGGGCCAGGAAACGCGCGCCGGTTTCGCCATCGACACCAAGCACGTCAAGACCCAGGTGATGGTGGAGAACGGCGGCACCGTGGTGCTGGGCGGTATCTACCAGCAGGTCGAGCGCAACACCACGAGCAAGGTCCCGCTGCTGGGCGATGTGCCGGTGCTGGGCCACTTGTTCAAGCAGAATTCGCGCACCAATGACAAGACCGAACTGCTGGTCTTCATTACGCCAAAGATCGTTACCGACCGCCTCTCTGCGCGTTGAGACGAAGTTCCAGTGTCATCAAAATAAGGGTAAGAGAAATGACGAACGTGGTATTCCGAAAATTGTCAGGCTGGATCGGCGCTTTAGCGTGCGCCAGCCTGCTGGCCGCCTGCGGCGGCGGCGGCGGCTCGCCCGGCGCAACCCCCAACAATCCCGATCCGACCGCGCCGCGGCCGGCGACCGTGACCGTGACCTCCAGCGCGGCCACCATCGCCTCGTCCGGCCAGGATGGCACGGAAGTGACCCTGACCGCCGAAGTCAAGGATTCCAATAACCGCGCCGTGCCCAATGCCACCGTGGTGTTCAAGGCCAGCTCCGGCAGTATCAGCACCAGCGGCGGCGTGACCGACAGCAACGGCCGCGTGTCCGAAAAATTGAGCGTGAAGGGCGATTCTTCGCTGCGCGACATCAAGATTTCGGCCAGCGTCGGCAGCATCACTTCGCCGGAAATCATCGTCAAGGTGGTGCAAGCGACCCAGACCCTGACCCTGACCACCGATTCGGGCACCCTGTCCTCGTCCGGCGCGGCCGGTTCGGAAGTGACCGTGACCGCCCTGGTGCGCGACTCCAACAATTCCGTGATGCCGGGCGTGAAAGTCGACCTGTCGGTCGACAGCGGCAGCCTGACCACCGGCACCCGTATCACCGACGCCCAGGGCCGCGTGTCCGAGAAGCTGTCCACCGGCGGCGACCCGACTTCGCGCACCATCAAGATCACCGGCAGTATCGCCGGCCTGGCGCCGGTGTCGACCACCGTGGCCGTGACCGGCACCTCGCTGAAAGTGACCGCCAACCCGACCGTCAACGTCGGCACCAGCACCGATGTCAGCGTCAAGCTGACCGATGCCTCCGGCAATGCGCTGGCCAACAAGACCGTCACCTTCAGTTCCGGCGCCAACACCCTGTCGGTCAAGGGCGGCGGCGCAGCCGTGACCAACGCGGCCGGCCAGCTGACCCTGTCGTACACCGCCAGCACCGTGCCGGCCGGCGGCAAGGACACCATCACCGTGCGTGCGATGGGCGAGGTGGCATCGACCGAAGTGGTGGTCAGCTCGGCCAACTTCACCGTGCGCACGGTCAGCGGCGCTGCCGTGGCCGACATCAACACCTGCGTGCCGCTGCTGGTGCACAGCGATAGCGGCGGCGTGGCCACCAGCGGCGCCGTCATGGTCAGCAGCTCGCGCGGCACGGTGTATACCGATGCCGGCTGCACCAGCCAGCAGACTGCCGGTACGGCACTGAGCGGTGGCGAAGCGGTGCTCTACGTGCGGGCCACCAGCCCCGGTGTGGCGACCCTGACCGCCAACCTGGTCGGCGGCGGCACCACCCAGGGCAGCCTGGAATTCGTGGCGCCATTGACGCCATCGGCCGTGATCACGGTGCAGGCCGATCCTGCCGTGGTGGGCGCCAATACCCCGGGCAGCACCACCCAGCAAGCCACCATCCGTGCCGTGGTGCGCGACGGCACGGCGGCCAACAACCTGGTCAAGAACGCCCTGGTGACCTTCAGCATCGTCAGCGATGCCAGCGGCGGCACCCTGACCCAGCCGTCCCTGGTCGCCACCGGCAGCGATGGCACCGCCACCGTCAGCTATGTGGCCGGCACCGCGGCCACGGCCCTGAATGGCGTGGTGATCCGCGCCCAGCTGCAAGGCGCGTCGACCGCGTCGGCCACCACCGCCTTGACCGTGTCGAAGAAGTCGCTGTTCATTTCGGCCGGTACCGGCCGCGATATCGGCATCGCGATCCCGACCAGCTATACCATCGATTACACCGTGCTGGTGACCGACGCCAGCGGCAATGCCGTGCCCGGCGTGAACATCACGGCCAGCGTGTTGCCACGCCATTACCGCAAGGGCCAACTGGTGTTCCCTGGCACGGATGGCCCGTGGCAGCTGCCGAATAACGGCACCGCCACCAACCCGATCCTGCCTTACGCTTGCCCGAACGAGGATGCCAATAACAATGGCGTGATCGATTCCGGCGAAGACAAGAACAGCAATGGCAGGCTCGATCCCGGCATCCCGGTCAGCGTGACCTCGAACGTCACCACCGATGCCACCGGCCGCGCCACCGTGACGCTGACCTATCCGCGCGACCGCGCCCTGTGGCTGGGTGTCGACCTGACCATCCGCGGCACGGTCTCCGGCTCGGAGGCGGTGTACGTCGCCTTCGTGCCGATCCTGCCGGGCGCCGGCGTGGACTACGGCGATGTGAAAGTCGCGCCGCCAGGCTACACCAGCCCGTATGGCCAGACCAACTCGTTCAGTGCCGCGGACTGCGCGGTCGCGAATTGAGCTATCATGCGTGAATGCAAAATGTTTATTTAGTTGGATTGATGGGGGCGGGCAAGACGACCATCGGCCGTCAGCTCGCCCGCAAGCTGGGCATGCGGTTCGTCGATTCCGACCATGAAATCGAAAGCCGCACGGGCGCCTCGATCCCGTGGATTTTCGAGATCGAAGGCGAACCGGCTTTCCGCCGGCGGGAAGCGGAAGTGATCCGCGACCTGACCGGCCAGCAAGGCATCGTGCTGGCCACCGGCGGCGGCGCCATCCTCAACGAAGGCAGCCGCGCCCTGCTCAAGGAGCGCGGCATCGTCATTTACCTGCGGGCTTCGATCAATGCGATCCTGTCCCGTACGGCGCACGACAAGAACCGGCCACTGTTGCAAACGGCCGACCCCCGCAGGAAACTGGAAGAGCTGCTGGCGCAGCGCGAACCGCTGTACATGGAACTGGCCGACCTGGTCATCGACACCGGCCGCCCCAACGTACAATCGATGGTCCAGACCATCATCAACCAGCTGGACGCCATGGCTTGCCAGGCTGCGCCCAACTGCGTGACCAAGGCAGAACCCACCATGAACGAACAAACCAATATCCTGCTCACCGTCGACCTGGCCGAGCGCAGCTATCCGATCGCCATCGGCCCGGCGCTGCTGGACGACGCCGGCCTGCTGGCCAAATACGTGGGCGGCAAGAAAGTCGCCATCGTTTCCAACGATAAGGTGGCGCCGCTCTACCTGGAGCGCGTGCGCGCCCCCCTGCTGGCCGCCGGCAAGGACGTGATCGAAGTGGTGCTGCCGGACGGCGAAGAACACAAGCACTGGGAATCGCTGATGAAGGTGTTCGATGCCCTGCTGGCCAACAAGGCCGACCGCAAGACCACCCTGGTGGCGCTGGGCGGCGGCGTGGTCGGCGACATGACGGGCTACGCCGCCGCCTCCTACATGCGCGGCGTGGACTTCGTGCAGGTACCGACCACCCTGCTGTCGCAGGTCGACTCCTCGGTGGGCGGCAAGACCGGCATCAACCACCCGCTGGGCAAGAACATGATCGGCGCCTTCTACCAGCCCAAGGCGGTGATCGCCGACACCTCGACCCTGGAGACGCTGCCGGTGCGCGAACTGTCGGCCGGCCTGGCGGAAGTGATCAAATACGGCTGCATCATCGACGTCCCGTTCTTCGAGTGGATCGAAGCGAACATGGGCTTGCTGATGGCGCGCGACAAGGGTGCGCTGGCCTATGCGATTGCCCGCTCATGCGAGATCAAGGCCGACGTGGTGCGCCAGGACGAACGCGAAGGCGGCCTGCGCGCCATCCTCAATTTCGGCCACACCTTCGGCCACGCCATCGAAGCCGGCATGGGTTACGGCGCCTGGCTGCACGGCGAGGCGGTCGGTTGCGGCATGGTGATGGCGGCCGACCTGTCGCAGCGCCTGGGCTTCATCGACACGGCCACCGTGGAGCGCATCCGCGACCTGGTGGCGGCGGCCGGCCTGCCCATCGCCGCGCCGGACCTGGGTAGCGAGCGCTGGCTGGAACTGATGGAAGTGGACAAGAAGAACGAGGGCGGGGCGATCAAGTTCATCCTGCTCGATCCCCTGGGCCAGGCCCGCATCACGACCGCGCCGCGCGACGTGCTGCTGCAAACCCTGGCCGCCTGCACGCAATAAGCATGGAAGAGACGCTCGCGCCCTATGCAGCACATTCGGAGCGGGGGCGCGGCCGGCGCTTCCCGGAAGCCCCGCACGCGTCGCGCTCGCAATTCCAGCGCGACCGCGACCGCATCATCCATTCGACCGCCTTCCGCCGGCTCGAATACAAGACCCAGGTCTTCCTCAACCATGAAGGCGACCTGTTCCGCACGCGCCTGACGCACAGCCTGGAAGTGGCCCAGATCGGGCGCTCGCTGGCGCGCAACCTGCGCTTGAACGAAGACCTGGTGGAAGCCATCGCCCTGGCGCATGACCTGGGCCACACGCCGTTCGGCCATGTGGGCCAGGATGTGCTGCACGAATGCATGAAGGAGCATGGCGGCTTCGAACACAATCTGCAAAGCTTGCGGGTGGTGGACGTGCTCGAAGAACAGTACGGCGCCTTCGATGGCTTGAACCTGATGTTCGAAACGCGCGAAGGCATCCTGAAACACTGCTCCGTCAACAATGCCCGCCTGCTGGGCGACGTGGCGCAGCGCTTCCTCGACAAGACCCAACCGTCGCTGGAAGCCCAGCTGACCAACCTGGCCGACGAAATCGCCTACAACAGCCACGACATCGATGACGGCCTGCGTTCCGGCCTGATTTCCATCGCACAGCTGGAGCAAGTGGCCTTCTTCGGCCGCCTGTGGCGCGACGTGCAGCAGGCGCACCCGGGCCTGGCCGGCCGGCGCGCGATCTATGAAACCCTGCGCCGCCTGATCACCGCCCTCGCCGACGACCTGATCGCGACCTCGCAGGAACGCATCGCCGCGCACGGCCCGCAAAGCCTGGACGCGGTGCGCGCCGCGCCGCCGCTGATCCGCTTTTCCGACCAGATGCGCAAGGATGCCACGGACCTCAAGCGCTTCCTGCACGAGAACCTGTACCGCCACTACAAGGTGAACCGCATGCGCCTGAAAGCGAGCCGCATGGTGCGCGAACTGTACCAAGCCTTCACCGCCGACCCCTCGCTGCTGCCGCCCGACTACCGCACGGCGCGCGGCGACCCCAGCGCCCAGGCGCGCCGCATCGCCGACTACATCGCCGGCATGACCGACCGCTACGCCATCGCCGAACACCGCCGCATCTATTCGCTGGAAGACCTCTAGGCTTGCGGTCTCGCAAAACGCCCCTGCTCGATTGCTACGGAGCTTGGCACGTTGGCCTATGCAGTCCCGCCTGTCGCGGCGGCAGGTCATCAAGATAGACCGCAAATCAACGCCATGAATTCGCGCTTCAGCGAGCTTGAAATTCAAGCGTGTGCGAAGCATGATGAAGCATCATGGGCGTGGTTGACTGCGTTCGCCGAGCAAGTCGAGAAGGAGCTTCTTGACCGGGGCGGGCAGGGCGGCGTCGGGGAGGGCGGCGGTTCCGAGCCATGTGTAGCGGCTCTCGCCCGCCAGTGCAGCACGTGCCGATAATGTGACCAGCAGTGGATGGATGTGCAGCTTGTAGTGCGTGAAGATGTGCACGACCGGCAGCAAACGCTCCAGCGATTCCATGGCGCCGAATGGCTGCACGGCGGCTGCGACGACGGCATCAGGCGGCGCCTCGGGGAGACCGGCAGTGGCGGCGGCGAGGGCTTGGTGGCCGGCCAGCTCAGGCAGCGACAGCAGGCCGCCCCAGATGCCTGTCGCGGGGCGTTGTTCCAGCAAGATCTGGCCGCGATCGACCATCAGCAGCATATGCGCAGCTTTTTCCGGCGTGGCTTTCTTCGGTTTGCGGACCGGCAGTTCGGCGGTGCGGCCGGTGGCGAAGGCGACGCAGCGCGCTTGCATCGGGCAGCGTCCGCAGGACGGGCTGCTGCGCGTGCACAGCGTCGCGCCCATGTCCATCAAGCCCTGCGTGTAGGCTTCGATGTCCTGCGCCGGCGCCAGCGCTTCGGCGCGCGCCCACATGGCTTCTTCGGTCCTGCGTTCGCCGGGATAGGTATCGATGCCGAATACGCGCGCAAAGACGCGCTTCACATTGCCGTCCATGATGGCTGCGCGGCGGCCGGCCGAAAACGCCGCAATGGCAGCCGCCGTGGAGCGCCCGATGCCGGGCAGTTCGGCCAGCAAGGCCGGATCGGACGGGAATTCGCCGCCATATTCGGCCACCACGCGCTGCGCGCATTTGTGCAGGTTGCGCGCGCGCGTGTAATAGCCCAGGCCCGCCCACTGCGCCATCACGTCTTCGACGGGCGCGGCGGCGAGCGAAGCCAGGGTCGGGAAGCGCTGCAGGAAGCGCGCGTAATAGCCCAGCACTGCCGAAACCTGCGTCTGCTGCAGCATGATTTCGGACAGCCACACCAGGTAGGCATCGCGGGTGTTCTGCCACGGCAGGTCGTGGCGTCCATGTTGTTTCTGCCACGCGACCAGGTCGGCCGCGAAGCTTGGATCTTCGTACTGCACTTTACGCTGCCGCCTCCAGCATCACCGGTTCGGCTGCGATGGCTTCATGGATGGCCGCGGCCAGCGCGGCCAGCTTGGCCTTTTGCTGTTCCAGCGACGCCTGGGTCGATTCGAAGGTTTCGATCTTCTGCTCCAGTGTGTCGGTCGCATCGTGGATGCGCTGGATCGACGCCTGGCGATGCTTCAACTGTTCCTTGTGCTGGCGGATCTGGGCTTCCAGCGGGGCCATGATCACCTTCAGCCAGGCGTCGGTATCGGCATTGGCCGCCTTGAAGCTGCGCTTCACCGCCGACGCCACGGAGTCGAAGAAGCGCTCCATCAGTACCACGCGCGTGGTGGTCAGCATCATCGCGGTGCCGAACTGCTTTTCATAGATGTCGTGCGCCTCGTTGATCTCGTCGCGGTACTTGGCCAGCGAGAACGGCATCGGCAGGGCCAGCGCCAGGCCGTGCTCGGCCGAGAATTTCTTGTACATGGTTTCCATCATGCTGCGGATCTCTTCGATCTTGCGCTCCGATTCGTCCAGGTTGGCGTGGATGCTGTCGAAGTACGCCTTGATCGCGTCGCGCAAGCCGGTGGTGAATCGGCTGGTCTGCATGCCCGAACGCGCCTTGACCAGGTTATCGCGCAGCACGTCCATGCCCAGGCTCGAATACAGTTCGGTGGACAAACGCGTGAAGACGGCGCGCGTGGCCTGCAGCTTAAACAGGCTCTCGTCGAATTCCTTCTTTTCCGCCTCCACGCGACGCGCCATGTGCGCGATCACGGTCTGGTTCTTGCCGCGCAAGCCCTTCAGCTCCAGCAATTGCTCCACGATGCCGCGCGTGCGCGTTGCCAGCGCCGCATACTGGGCGCCGCTGAGGGCCGCCAGCTCGTCACCGAGGCGGCGCCGGATGATGTCCTTCTTGGCCGGGATCAGCTCGTTGAACAGCGCGCTTTCCAGCTGCTTCATGCGGCTCTTGTGCACCAGCTCATGGTCGCCGGTGATCTTGCCCACCAGCGCCTTCTGGGCCGACACCGGGAACACCTGGCGCGCATCGAGGCCCAGCATGTGCGCCGCATGGTCCTGCTGGCGCGCGATCTCGGCCTCCACCTCCGCTGCGGTGCGCAGCGGGTCCCACATCGAGTCGATCTTGTTCAGCACCACCATGCGGCCGGCGCCGCTGCCGATATGGGTGCGCCACACTTCGATATCGCTCTTGGTCACGCCGGTATCGGCCGCCAGGATGAACAGCACCGCATGCGCATGCGGGATCAGGTTCAGCGTCAGCTCCGGTTCGGTGCCGATGGCGTTCAAGCCCGGCGTATCGAGGATCACCAGGCCCTGCTTCAGCAGCGGGTGCGGGAAATTGATGATGGCGTGACGCCAGCGCGAAATCTCGACCAGGCCTTCGCTGTCCAGCGTGACGGGCAGGTCGGGGTCGTTCTCGTCGTACAGGCCGTAGCGCTTGGCTTCCTCCACCGGCACATGGCGCGTCAGGCTCACTTGCTTGAACACTTCCTGCATCTGCTCCGGCGCATCGAGCTGCAGCGGCAGCACGGTCCAGGCGTGCGGGTCGTCGCGGTAATCGCTGGTGGACAGGTTGTCGGCGCGCGTCTCGATCGGCAGCAGGCGGATGCAGGCAGGGTAGGCCGGATCGTACATGAGTTCGGTCGGGCACATGGTGGTGCGGCCGGCCGCCGAGGGCAGGATGCGCTGGCCGAAATCGGCGAAGAAAATGGAATTGATCAGTTCAGATTTGCCGCGCGAGAATTCGGCCACGAAGGCGACCGACAGCTTGTCGTCCGCCAGCTTGGACAGTGTGCGCGCCAGGCGCTGCTCGGTCGCCGCATCGGCCAGGTCGGCCTGCACCACCCAATCCCGATAGTCGGCGACGGCGCGCATGACGCCCTGGCGCCATGCGCTGTATTGTTCCAGGTCCCTTACCATGGTCTTCTCGTTATTTCTGGCAATTTACACAATAAAAGGTCGATCGCTGGCCCTGCTTGATCTGGCGTACCGGCGCGCCGCACAGGCGGCAAGGCACACCAGCACGATCATAGACGAAATAAGTCTGTTGGAAATACCCCGATTGGCCATTTACGCCGATAAAGTCGCGCAAAGTGCTGCCACCCTGAACGATTGCCTCGGCCAGCACATCGCGGATTGCCTGCGCCAGGCGGTCGTAGCGCGCCGCGCTGATGCGGTTGGCTGCGGTCTTGGGGTTGATGCCGGCGCGGAACAGGCTTTCCGAACAGTAGATATTGCCCACGCCGACCACGATATCACCGGCGATCAGCACCTGTTTGATGGCGGCGCTGCGCGTGCGCGTCTGGTCGAACAGCAGCTTGCCAGTGAACGCCGCGCCCAGCGGCTCCACGCCCAGGCCGCGCAGCAGCAAATGTTCGTCCAGCGCGCCATCGCCGGCCGCGTGCCACAACACCGCGCCAAAGCGGCGCGGGTCGGTCAGGCGCAGCACATGCACGCCATCGGCGCCCTCCACCGTCATGTCGAAATGATCATGCTTTTCCGGCGGGATGCCGGCCGGCAGCACGCGCAAATGCCCGCTCATGCCGAGATGGATGATCAGCGTGCCATGCGCAAACTGCACCAGCAAGTACTTGCCGCGGCGATCCGTGCCGGTGATGCGCTGCCCGGCCAGGAGCGCCGGCAAGTCGTCCGGGAAGGGCCAGCGCAAACCTTCGCGCCGCAGCACCACGGCGCGCACGATGCGGCCTTCGATATGGGGCGCGACGCCGCGCCGGGTGACTTCTACTTCTGGTAATTCAGGCATGGAGTGGTTTTTTGCGGGTTGGCGTAGAATCAAGTCTTGAGCCCGATTTTGCAGGATCTTCCTTTGAAAAACGCATTCGCCATTGTAACCCTGTCGGTCCTTGTGTCCGCCTGCGCGGTCGTGCCACCGGAACAGGCCGCCCCCGCGCCTGCCAGTCCGGCCGCGGCGGCGGCGGCGGAAGCCAGCGCCAAGGCCGCGCCGGGCGAGCAATTGCCCAGCGTCGAATTGACCAGCGACCTGTTTTACAAGCTCACCAAGGCCGAGATGGACTTCAAGCGCGGCCAGTGGCAAAGCGCCTACGTGACCATGATGGTGCTGGCGCAGCAGACGCGCGACCCGCGGCTGGCGCGCCGCGCGTCGGAAATGGCGTTGTCGGCCAAACAGGGCAACGAAGCGATGGCGGCAATCCGGCTGTGGCGTGAACTGGCCCCCGATTCCGACGAAGCCGCCCAATATTTCCTCGGCTTTGCGGTGCTGGGCGACGACTTGGCCGAAGCGGAGCAATTGTTTGCTCAGCGCCTGAAAGCTGCGCAAGCCAACGGCCGGCCATTGTTGATGTTCCAGATGCAGCAATTCCTGCTGCGGGCCAAAGACAAGGCGGCGGCGTTCGCCCTGCTGGACCGCGTGCTGCAGCCCTACCGCAACACGCAGGAAGCCCACCTGGTGCTGGCGCAGGCCGCGAACGCCGCCGGCGATACCGAGCGGGCCCGCGCCGAAGCGAAGCAGGCGGTGGCCATCAAGCCCGATTCGGAACTGGCCACGCTGACCATGGCGCAAATGCTGCAAGACCTGGACGGTGCGCAAAAACTGTTTGCCGCCTTCCTGCAGCAGCACCCGGCGGCACGCGAAGTGCGTTCGGCGTATGCCCGCCTGCTGGTCGAGCAAAAGCAGTATGACCAGGCGCGCGAACAGTTCCTGATCCTGTTGAAGGAGCAGCCGGACAATCCCGGCACGCTGTACGCGCTGGGCATCATGTCGCTGCAAGGGCAGGATGCGAAGGCGGCGGAAGGCTATTTCACGCGTTATGTGGCAGTGCTGGAAGCCCAGCCCGACCCGGAACGCGACCCGAGCAAGGCCTTGATGCTGCTGGCCCAGATCGCTGAAGAGCGCGGCGACCTCGACGGCGCCTTGGCCTGGCTCGACAAGATCGACCGCGAGGATGCGCGCGCGACCCTGTCGGCCCGCCTGAAGCGCGCCCACATCACGGCCCGCAAGGGCGATATCGAAGGCGCGCGCACCCAGTTGAAGGAAATCACGCCCACCGACCCGGCGGAGCAAGTGCAGATCCTGCAAGCGGAAGGCCAACTGCTGCGCGACTCCGGCCGCGCGGCCGAAGCGTTCAAGACCTTGCAGGATGGAGTGCTGCGCTTCCCCAACAGTCCCGACCTGATGTACGACTACGCGCTGGCGGCAGAAAAGCTGGGCAAGGTCGATGCCATGGAAACGGCGTTGCGCAAGGTGATCGAAGCGGTGCCGGACAACCACCACGCCTACAATGCGCTGGGCTACTCGCTGGCCGACCGCAACGTGCGCCTGGATGAAGCGTATGAACTGATCGACAAGGCCTTGAAGATGGCGCCGGGCGACCCCTACATCATGGATAGCATGGGCTGGGTCCTGTTCCGCATGGGCAAGCTGAAGGAAGCCGAGCAATCGCTGCGCCAAGCCTATGCCTTGCGCGGCGACGCCGAAATCGCGGTGCACCTGGGCGAAGTGCTGTGGATGCAGGGCGATAAGGCCGGTGCCGCCAAGCTGTGGCGCGAAGCGCGCGCCAAGGATCCGAAAAACGACGCGCTGCGCAGCACGCTGGCGCGCCTCAACGCTGGAATTTAATGAGCTTCAAGACCCTCGCCGCCATCGCGGGCGCGGCCGCCATCCTGTGCGGCTGCGCCACCACGCCTGCCACGCCGCCCTCCACCGCCGCCGTTGCGCCTTACGCCGACACGCTGTCGCTGACAGGCCGCCTGAACGCCCGCTACCTCAAGGAGGGCAAACAGGAATCGGTCACCGTCAACTTCACCTGGAAGCAGGATGCGCAGCGCACCGACGTGGCGCTGACCACGCCGCTCGGCAACACCGTCGCCACGATTGAAGTCACGCCCCAGGGCGCCACGCTGCGCGAAGGCGGCGGCAAGCCGCCGGTCAGGGCACCGAGCATCGATGCGCTGAGCGCGCGCGCGCTGGGCTGGACCTTGCCGGTCTCCGGCATGCGCGCCTGGCTGCAAGGCCACGCGACCGATGCCAATGGCAAGCCCTGGGCGGCCAGTCCCGCCAACAGCGAGGTGACCACGCGCGAAGGCTGGCGCCTGCATTACACCGGGTGGAAAGAGGGTGGCGCGGTGCCGCGGCCGCAACGCTTCGACGCCGAACATCCCGGCAGCGGCGAGATCCAGGAAATGGCGCTGCGCATCGTGATCGACCAGGTGGAATAAAGATGAAAAGCCTGTTGCATTGCCCGGCCCCGGCCAAGCTGAACCTGTTCCTGCACGTGACTGGCCGCCGCGCCGACGGCTACCATCTGCTGCAATCGGTGTTCCAGATCATCGACCGCCACGATACGCTGCACTTCACCTTGCGCGGCGATAAGGAACTGCACCGCACCAACGATATCGAGGGCGTGCCGGCGGAGCAAGACCTGGTGATCCGCGCCGCGCGCCTCCTGCAAGCCGAAGTGCTGCGCCGCACGGGGGCGACGCCGCCGGGCGTCGATATCACCGTCGACAAGATCCTGCCGATGGGCGGTGGCCTGGGTGGCGGCTCGTCGGATGCGGCGACCACCTTCATGGCGCTGAACAAGCTGTGGGGCGCCGGGCTGACGCGCGAAGAATTGATGGCGCTGGCCCTGCCGCTGGGCGCCGACGTGCCCTTCTTTATCTTCGGCGAGACCGGCTTTGCCGAAGGGGTGGGCGAAGCCTTGCAGCCGGTCGCCGCGCCGGACTGTTGGTATGTTGTCATCGAGCCCGGCGTGCAGTGCCCGACGGCGCAAATATTTACCTCGGAGCATTTGACAAGGGATACACCGCCCGTTAAGATGTCGGACTTTTCCAGCTACCACACAAAGCGCAGCGATTTGCGGCAGTTTGGGAAGAACGATTTGCAACAAGTGGCGTGCCGCTTATTCCCGCAAGTAGCAGACGCGGTAGAATGGCTGGGCGCTTACGGCGATGCCAGGATGACTGGCTCCGGAGCTTGTGTGTTCGTCGCCCTCCATAGCGAAGAACAGGCCGATGCGGTGCTTGCGAAAGTGCCAGCCGCCTGGACCGGATGGAAGGCGAGGGCGCTGAAACGGCATCCGATGGCCGAAAAGTTGTGAAGCGTAAAAAGATTTGGTTTTTCGTGAATTAGGCTATATAATGTCGGCCTACTGACGGAAGACAGTCAGTTAAGAGTAGGGGAATCGCCAAGCTGGTTAAGGCACCGGATTTTGATTCCGGCATACCAAGGTTCGAATCCTTGTTCCCCTGCCACCGTTTTCCCTGGGTCTGTCGAGGCAACAGTCTCCAGCCAGGGTCAAGACAAAGACTCCCGCCACACGGGAGTGCCTCAAAGAATTCAACACTACCTCTCGGGACTCCCAATGGCTTACGAAAACCTGATGGTTTTTACCGGCAACGCTAATCCTGCCTTGGCAGAAGGGGTCGCAAAAAATCTCGGCATTCCGCTCGGTAAAGCTGTCGTCTCCAAATTCTCCGACGGCGAAGTCATGGTCGAAATCAACGAAAACGTCCGCGGTAAGGATGTGTTCGTGCTGCAATCGACCTGCGCACCGACCAACGACAACCTGATGGAACTGATCCTGATGGTCGATGCCTTGAAACGTGCGTCCGCTGGCCGTATCACCGCTGCAATTCCTTACTTTGGCTATGCGCGCCAGGATCGCCGTCCGCGTTCCGCCCGCGTGGCCATTTCGGCAAAAGTCATTGCCAATATGCTGGAAGAAGCCGGTGTCGAACGCGTCCTGATCATGGATTTGCACGCCGACCAGATCCAGGGCTTCTTCGATATCCCGGTGGATAATATTTACGCTTCGCCAATCCTGCTGGGCGACCTGCAGAAGAAGGCCGAGCAAGACTTGCTGGTGGTGTCGCCGGACGTCGGCGGCGTGGTGCGTGCCCGTGCCCTGGCCAAGCGCCTCGGTTGCGACCTGGCCATCATCGACAAGCGCCGCCCGAAAGCCAACGTGTCCGAAGTGATGAACATCATCGGCGACGTGGAAGGCCGCAACTGCGTGATCATGGACGATATGGTCGATACCGCAGGTACCCTGGTGAAGGCAGCCGAAGTGCTGAAAGAGCGCGGTGCCAAGAAAGTGATCGCTTACTGCACGCACCCTGTGCTGTCCGGTCCGGCCATCGACCGCATTTCCGGCTCGTCGCTGGACGAGCTGGTGGTGACCGACACCATCCCGCTGTCCGAAGCGGCCAAGGCATGCGGCAAGATCCGTCAACTGACTTGCGCACCGCTGCTGGCTGAAACCTTCAAACGCATCATCAAGGGCGATTCCGTGATCTCCCTGTTCGTCGACTAAGATTTGCCGGCCATGGCGCAAGCCGAGGCCGTTTTCGCTGAAGTGCCCTGGTCGCGGGGCATTTCTTTTTATCGGCAAGGCGCAAGCCTTGTCTTATTTTTTGGAGTATTCCATGAAAGTTGTAGCATTCAAACGTGAACTGCAAGGTACGGGTGCGAGCCGCCGCCTGCGTAATTCCGGCCAGACCCCTGGCATCATCTACGGTGGCACCGAAGCCCCTGTGACCATCGCCCTGGACCACAACGCCCTGTTCCACGCGCTGAAGAAAGAAGCCTTCCACTCTTCCATCCTGGACATGGAAGTTGACGGCAAAGTGGAAAAAGTGCTGCTGCGCGATTTCCAGATGCACGCATTCAAGCAACTGGTCCTGCACGCTGACTTCCAGCGCGTCGACGCCAACAAGCCGCTGCACGTGAAAGTGGCCCTGCACTTCGAAAACGCTGAGATCTCCCCAGCCGTGAAGCTGCACTCCGCAACCATCAGCCACGTGGCCAACGAGATCGAAATCTCCTGCCTGCCAGCTGACCTGCCAGAGTTCCTGACCGTCGACCTGTCCAAGATGGACGTTGGCCAGTCGATCCACGCTTCCGAACTGAAGCTGCCAAAAGGCGTGACCATCGTGACCCACGGTTCCGACGCGACCATCGCGACCGCTTCCGTGCCAGCCGGTGCTGTTGCCGCTGAAGCCGCTGCTAAAGAGTAATCCTCTTTCGCTTCGCTGGAAAACCCCGCCACGGCGGGGTTTTTCATTTTCAGGCATCGTGCGCGGCTTGGCGCTTGGGCCAGGTAAGGTACTCGCGCAGCACATGCGCCCAGGGCGTGGCAATGATGGCCAGGATCACCCAGATGAAGGCGTTGGCCATGCCTTCCACCGCCGACCCGGCCAGCTCGCCGCGCGACCAGAGCGGATAGGCGACCATGGCCAGCCACAGCACCTTGTAGAAAACCTCCAGCAGGATAATGGGCAGCATCTTCAAGGGCCGCAGGATGCCCAGGCCGGCCAGGGTGGCGAAGGCGGTCCAGACGGTCCAGGCCATGGCGTCGAGTGCTTCCCAGGCGCCTTGGTGGGTCAGGATTTCACTCCAGCTGGTGCGCCCCAGCACGAAGAACATCAGCCCATACAGCAGGCGTAACAGGTAGATGTTGATGGGCCGGACACCGTCGAAGCGGGCAGCGGGCCGGAAGGCGGCGGCGACGGCGGCGCTCATTCGACCTCCTTCAGTACTTTTTCGACGCTGGCGAGGCGGCCTTTCATCTCGGCCAGCGTGGCCTGGATGGCCGCCAGGGCGGCGGCATTTTCTGCCAGCGCCGCGGCCGACTTGCTGGCCAGTTCGCGGTAGGCTTCGGCGCTGGCCGCCTCCGCCCGCGCCTTGTGCGCAGCGGACCAGTACTTCATGCCGAAAATGACCAGCAGCGCAGTCAGCGGCAGGCCAAGGGTCAGCAGGTAGATGTGCTCGGACATACTGTCATTCCTTTTCAAGTTTGATGTGTTTGGCGGCTTCCACGATGGCATCCGGATCGACCGTCAGGCAAAAATCTGTCACTTCGAAATAGTTCAGCGCCTTGCCGTCGCTGGAGAACTCGTGCTTGCTGGTCACGAGCCCAGCCGCCTCCAGCTTGGCAAGATGCAGGTGCAGCAGCGGACGGCTGATGCCCACGTCACGCGCCAGCTGGCTGACGTAGTTGCGCCCGTCCTTCTTCAACGCCGCGATGATGCGCAAGCGGTGTGGGTTCGCCAGCGCTTCCAGCACCGGCAGCAGGTTGTGCATTCCGCTCACTTCAACAGCAGGCGGCAGTTTGCACTGACCGATTCCGTGGCCATGGCGCCCTTCTCACCGCGCGCCGCCTGCATGCATTGCGCGAAGGCTTGCTCTTTGGTTTGGGGGCGGCCGCATTGCTCCAGCAGCTGAGCGTTCTGGGCGATCAGCATCTTGTTTTGCTGGATCAGTTGGTCGATCCGTTCCTTGTCAGACAGCGGCGCATCGGCGGCAAAGGCCGGGCAGGCGAGGCTTGCTGCGAGCAGCGCTGTGGCGAGTATTCTCATTCCAGTCCTCCGTTTGATGTTGTAGACATGTGTAATAAATATCTTACAGGTGGAGGCCGATGTCAAGTAAGAAAATCAGTTACCATTAATTTTTATTTAACTTGCCGAGGAGAATCGAATGCTGGAGCTGCGCCCAAGCTGCGAACACTGCAACAAGGCTTTACCGCCGAATTCGCAGGAAGCCCGTATTTGCAGTTACGAATGCACCTTCTGCGTGGACTGCGCCGATACGCTGTTGTCCGGCACATGTCCGAACTGCGGCGGCGGCTTTGTGCCGCGCCCCATCCGTCCGGCGCAGAACTGGAAGAACAACAATTTCCTGGGGGCCGACCCTGCCAGCTCCACGGTCAAATACCGACCTGCGAACCTGGACGAGCACGCGCAGCTGGTGGCGTCGCAAGACGGGCGGCCGCCGCACCTGCGCTGAACCTGGGGCTATTCTGAGGACACGACTCACCACAGGGGCGGGCTGTCCACGAAGGCGCAACTTGCAGGGATGATGGTGCTGGCCGCCACGTGCGCGGCGCTGGCCGTCGGCGCGGATGCCAAGGCGGATGTGGCGGCGATCCAGGCCGTCGACCAGGGCTGGCTGATGTGCGCCCGCCCAAGGCGCGATGCGCGCGAATGACCGCGGGATGCTGGGTGAAGCCGCGGGTATAATCTGCGGTTTTGCACTCGCAACCGCAAGACCATGCCCATCCGCCTGATCGTCGGCCTCGGCAACCCCGGCCCCGACTACGAACAAACCCGTCACAATGCCGGCTTCTGGCTGGTCGATAATCTCGCGAATTCGCTGCCGAACGCGCGCCTGCAGCGCGAGTCCGGCTTCAATGCGCTGGTCGCCAAGACCATCATTGGCGGCAACCAGTTATGGCTGCTGGAGCCGCAAACCTATATGAACCGCTCC
Organism: uncultured Duganella sp.; assembly: GCA_946482335.1. Next base: position 17,956 of record CAMLRG010000060.1, read on the forward strand.
GGCCAATCGGTCGGCGCCATCGCCCGCTTCTACAAGATCCAGCCCGACGAAATCCTGGTGGTGCACGACGAGCTCGATTTGCCGCCGGGGGCCGCCAAGCTGAAGAAGGGCGGCTCGTCGGGCGGCCATAACGGCCTGAAGGACATCACGTCCGCGCTGGGCACCCAGGACTACTGGCGCCTGCGCATCGGTATCGGCCACCCGCGCACCTTGAACCTGAACCAGCCGGTAGCCGACTTCGTGCTGCACCGCCCGCGCCGCGAAGAGCAATTGCTGATCGAAGAAGCGATCGAGAAAGCCTTGCGCATCATCCCCACCGCGGTCGCCGGCGATTTCACCAAGGCGACCATGGAGCTGCACACGCCTTAACCGTATGGGGTGAATTCGATGCCGTTCTGGATTTGCCCCACCACCTGCGCCTGGTTTTCCGCGCCTTCGCTGAAGTAGACCAGCAGTTCCTGCACGGTGTAACCCTTGGCCATGGCGCCCATCCAGAATTCGTAGCCGGCTGCATCCGGGGTGCGGTGCAGCACGTTCTTGTACAAGGCCGTGAGCACTGCTTCGTTCGACGGGTTGGTGCCGTACAGGTCGCGGAATTCCTTCGAATCGATGAAGCCGGCCGCCATCGCATTGATCGAATAGCCCTTGTCCAGCGCGGAAATCCAGAACCCGAGGCCGGCATTGTCCGGCGCGCGGTCGAAGGCTGCGCGGTAGATGCGGTAAGCCTGCCCCGCCACGCCGTCGATATCGAGCGCCAGCGCCTTGTCGCTGAAGCTGATGCGCTCGACATGGGCCAGGGCATCGACGCCATCCGCCGCGGTCTTGTCGGTCACCGTGAATCCGCCGCCCGCCGCCGTGGCAACCGTGTAATTGCTGGCCGCCTTGCCATAGACCAGGGTGTCGCGGCCGGCGCCGCCTTCGATGGCATTGTTGCCGGCGTTCTGGCGGATGGTGTCGTTGCCGCCGGTGGCGGTGATCGCTACCGAGCCTGGCAGCATTTTCTGCGCTTCCAGCGTGGCGGTGTAGACGGTGCCTTTATCGTTGTGGAACGTGCTGAAGCTGTAGCCGTTCGCGCTGGCATACGGCAGGGTGAACGTGCCGATAAACGATGGATTGCCGGACAGCGTAGCCATCTGGCCGGCGCGCACGGCGACCTCGAAATGGCCGAAGCCATCGTTGGTCCACACCACCGGCGTATTGGCGGTCGGCGGGTTGTTCATGAACTGGGTGATGACCAGGTCCTGATGTCCATCGCCGTTCACGTCCAGCATGCGGATGAACTCACTCGCGCCAATCTTGCTGAACTCATTGGGCTGGCCTTCGTAGCGGTCGGCGTTGGCGAAGTGGCTGGCCGTATCGTCGACGAACGTGCCGTTGTCGTTGCGCAGGGTATCGATGGCCCAGCCATCGCCGTAGGCTTCGATGGGACGCGATTCGGACGACAGCAGGATCAAGTCCTTGTCGCCGTCGCCATCGAGGTCGACGGCCGCGATATCGTGCACGATGCGGTAGTCGCCGTAGAAGCCTTGCGGTAGGTAGTTCATGCTGCTGGCGCTGAAGCCGCTGCCGGTATTCCAGAACACCGCCGAACGGTGTTCCTTGCCATAGGTGTTGCCGTCGTTACCGAGCACCAGGTCGTCGCGGCCGTCGCCATTCAGGTCGGCCAGCAGGGAGGCGGTGGCGCCGTACTGGTCGGTGTTGCGGTTCAGCAGGCCGCCGGTGCCCACCGGCAGGCCGGCATCGCTCTTGGTGAAATGGCCGGTGCCGTCGCCCAGCAGGAAATACGGCTGGCTGGGGCTGGAAGGACCGGACAGGTTGCCGGCGAAGATATCCAGCTTGCCGTCGCCATTGACGTCGCCGACTGCGGCGCTATGCGTGAAATCGGCGATTTGCGGCAGGTTGGCGCTGGCGTCCACATAGCCATTGGGTGAGGACAGCAGCAGCTTGTTCTGCGCGCCAGGGAAGGGGTGGATGTCGTAGCCGTGGTCGGCGATGAAGAAATCTTCCTTGCCGTCGCCATTGAAGTCGCCGCGCACCATTTCGCGCGGATGGATGGTGGTCAGCGCGGAGAGCGCGCTGTTGCCAACGGCATAGGTGCCGTCGCCTTTGCCCAGCAAAAGCATTGCCGGTTGCGCCACGGGGCTGGAGCCGTTGAACGGATAGTAGGCGCCAAATACAAGGATGTCCTGGATGCCATCGCCATTGGCATCGATCATTTCGGGGATGGCTTGCGAAGCGGGGCCGGCGGTCAGCTGGGTGCTGCCATAAACCGGCTTGTAATACTTGGTCACGTCAATCGTCATTGGTCTTCCTCGGGATGGCAAACCGCTCGATTATGCCATATCAGGAGGCGCCGCGGGCCTGCCGCAGCAGGCGCCAAACCATCGCCGCAACGGCCGCCACGCCCAGCACCAGCACGCCCCACAGCACCATAAGGCGTCGCTGCGCGGCGCTGTTGCCGGCGCTGGCCTGTCTTGCGGCATTGGCCAGCACGTCAGCCTGCGGCTGGGCCGCGCCGGCGCTGGCGCGCGGCAATGCGCCCAATTCCGCAGGCGTGAAGCCGGGCGCGACGTCGGCGATGTCGCGTGCGGCCGGCACGGCCTTGTCGCGGCCGACGGCCAGCGTATAGGGCGGCCGGCCGCCGGCGAGGAATACCAGCGTCGCCGGTTGCCAGCTGATGCGCAAGGGGGGCTGGAGCGATGGCGCCTGGTCGAAGCGCACCACCAGGCGCTCGCCGAGCCATTGCGGCACTGCGATATCGGCCGATTCGCGCGTCTTGCCGTCCTGCTCCAGGCGGAAGAACGTGGCGCGCTGCGCCGCTTCGAACTGGTAGCGGCCCGACCGGTGCTGCTGGCGATAGCTGCCGAACGTCACCGGCAGCACCACGTTGCCGCCGGCGATTTGCAGGCCGGCGCGCAGAGGCGCGATGGCGGCGGGCCTGTGGTACTGCAGGTCGCGCGCATCGCGGCCGGGCTGCGGCTGCAACAACAGCGTTTCGGCCGTTGCCGGCGCCGGCTGCGACACCGGCGACAAGGCGCGGATCGCCGCGAATTGCAGGGGCTCGCCGCCGCGCCAGCTCAGGCGCGCATAGCGTAGCGGGCGGGCCGGGAATTCGAGTTTATCGTTGGCGAGCCTCTCGTCGCTGGCATTGGCCAGCCAGCTCAGTTCCGCCGCGCCGATGGTCTCCCAGCGCTTCAAGTCTTCGCTTGCTTCCAGCAGGACTTGGGCAGAGTAAGTGGCCCGGTCCGCAGGCAAGGTGAAATGCAGCGCATCCACCAGCGGCGCCTGGTCCGCTCCCTCCTGCCGCAGGTCGAGCACCAGCCCGGCCAGGCGGTCGCGCCCTCGCTGCGGTTCCGCCGCGCCCGGCGGTCCCTGCAAGCGCACCGACAGCACGCGGCCATCGCTGGCGGTGCTGACCTCCAGGCCGGCCAGGGGCGTGTCGGCGCGTCCGGCCCACAAGGGAAAGACCCGCAGCGGCAGCGGGCGTTGGCCGGCGCTGGGGGCCGGCACCGGCCGGCGCAAGGCGAACGGCTGCGGCACGCCTTGCGCATCGAAGATGCGCAAGTCGTCCAAGGACGGCGAGCGGGCGTGCAGGTAGGCATCGCGCGGCAGCTGCAGCTGCACCACGCCTGGCTTGCCGCTGATCGACAGCGGGACGATATGGGTATAGTCGCTCGGTGTATCGCTGGGCGTCGCCGCGGCGACGGCGGCGGCAAGGAGCAGGGCGTTCATTACGCGGCCTCCTGATCCGGTTGGCCGTTACGTGCCGACGGGTAGGGCGCGATGTACCCGATGCCGACCATCAGTGCGCCGACGCCGAGGAAGGAAACGATGCGTTCGACCCCGCCCACGTTCGACAGGTCGACCAGGAACAGCTTGGCCACCACCACGCCGAGCAGCACGGCGCCGGCCATCCACAGCTTGCGCTCCTGCTTGCCCGCGGCGTAGCGCATGAGCAGCAGGGCGGTGACGCTCCACACCAGCGACAGCATGGCTTGCACGAACTGCGATGCGAACAGCTCATCGAAGCGGTAGGGCACGCCGACATAATGCGACACCGTTCGCAGCAGCGCGAGGTTGAACCAGGCATAGATGACCAGCGCGCCGATGGCCAGCAGCTGCGGGCGCGCGGCGTCGAGGCGTGCTTGCAGCAGCCGGCAGCAGGCCGCCGCCAGCAGCACGGCAAAGATGCTGGTCAGGTCGAGCGGGTTGGCCAGGGGGATGTATGGCAGGGGCGCCATGGCGCCGTCCTGTGTCAGGTTCCAGATTGCGGCCAGCAGCAGCGACCAGGCGCAGCCCAGCGGCAGCAGCACGTTGCGGTACCAGGCGGCCAGCGGCTTGACCGGCCAGGCCTCTAAGCGCACGCGGCGCATCACCCAGGCCAGGCCGCCCATCATCAGCCATGCGGGCAGGAATTTGGCCCAGGCCGGATCGGCGCCGCTGCCTTCCAGGCCGCGCGCAATCCAATGGGCGCCGACCGGCCAGATCATCAGCCATGGAGCGGCAGTGCGCACGGTATGCAGGAGGGTCAGCGCGCCAGTGGGCACGGCGATCGCGCGCATCAGCCATTCCGACACCAGCCACAGGGCGGCGTAAGCGGTCCATTCCTCGCCCGCCGGCATGCCGGCGTGGCCGTAGAGCCGGGCCAGCAGATTCACGGTGGCCACGCCGAACAGTATCCAGGCCGGGAGCGCCGCAGCGCGCAGTGCCGGCCAATTCAGGCGATGTGACATCTTGAGGAGGAGCGGGGTGGTTGCGGCAATGAGCAGGCAGTAGGCGCCAGCCCGCAGCGGACTGGCAGGGTCGAAGCCGCCGGTAGTGAGGAGCAGGTAATGCGCCAGCAGCCAGTTGGCCAGCGTCGGCGCCACCACCAGCAGCCACCACATGCCGGCATAGGCCAGGACGGTATTGGCCAGCAGGGGCGCAGCTTGCACCGCGTTGCGCATCAGCGCCCAGGCGCTGAACAGGGCGCCGGCGAGCAACAGGGCGCTGCCGAGGAATGGGGTGGCAAACAAGTCGGGTGACACGGGCGCGACGTGCCAGTTGAAGAGCAACAGCAGGGCCAGCACGAAACCGCCAAGCAGTTGCGCGGCAAGCGCGAAGTTGCGCGCCATCGGCCACGCCAGGCGGCGTGCGATCAATCCCAATACGACGGCTGCGCCAAGGGCGCTGGCTGCCAACAGGTTGGCTTGCAGCCGGCCGCTGGTGCGCAGCACGATTTCGGTCCATGCGCCGCCGACCAGCCACAGCGCGGCGCCGGCGAGGAACAGGGCCGCGAGTATGCTCAAGCCGCGCGGGGCCGCAGCGCCATCCGTGGCGTGGCTGCGGAAGCGCATCGCCATGATGCAGGCGCTGACGGCCAGCAGGAGGAAGCCCAGCCAGAGGTTGGAATGCAGCGCTGCCTGCTGGTCAAGGCCGCTGACCGCGCCGATGAAGCTGACCCAGGCGCCCAACTGCACCAGCAGGCCAAAGCCCCAGGCCAGCGGCTGGCGCTGGCGCAGGCCGATCCAGACGATGCCGGCGCCTTCCAGCGCCCAGGCGGCGGAAGTCCAGCGGCCGTCCAGCGCCATCGGGATGGCGAGTGTGCCGAACACCACGGCCAGCGCGGTGAAGGCGTCCACCAGCAGGCCGTAGATGGCACGGCGGCGCGCCAGGGTTGTGGCCAGCACGCCATAGAACAATCCGAGCACGACGGCCGAATAAGCCATGCCGAATTCAAATTCCTTGACCAGCCCGAATTGCAGGCTGGCTGCCAGCATCGGCGTGCCGAATACCAGGGTGCCGTCAACGTAGCTTTTCAGCTTGGGCACTTCCAGGTGGGCATATGCGATGGCGATGCCGACGTAGTACAGGAAGAACAGCAGCAGGAAGGCTTGCGCGGACTGGTAATCCTGTGGATCGTAGCGCAGCACGCCCCAGGCGGTGCCGATGGTGAAGGTGAATACGAATCCCAGCAGGTTCAGCGCGCGCCAGGAGCGCTTGAGGGCGATTGCCAGGATGCCGGCGTTAAGCAGGGCGTAATAGCTGAACAGGGCTATGTGGTTGCCCTGGCCAGTTGAAGTGAGGATCGGTGCTGCGAAGCCGCCGACAATGCCAAAGATGGCGAGCCATTGCGCGTTCTGCAGCACAGCCAGCAGGCAGGTGCCGATGGTGAGCACGAATAGCAGGCCAAAGGCCAGGCTACCGGGGATCAGCTGGTACATGCGGAAGGCGCCAAACACGACCAGCATCAGTACGGCCATGCAGGTGCCTTGCAGCGGCAGGCTGACGCCGCGGTTGCTGCCGCGGATGCGCCAGGCCCAGGCCAATGCGGCGAGATCGGCAAGCACGATGCCGGCCAGCCGCAGCTCGATCGGCACGGTGACGCGGGCGGCCGCATATTTCAGCAGGAAGCTGACGCCGATGAAGAGGATCAGCAGGCCGATCTTGGCGACCAGGTTGCCTTCAAACAGCCAGTTGCGGGCGGCCGTGAGCCATGCCGGCGCCTCGCGCGGCGGCTGCCTGGGCGGCGCTGCCGGACGCGATGGCGCGGGTGCGCTGCGCGCGGCTTCTTTCGCGGCGGCCCAGGACTGGTCAGCCGCGTCGCTTGCCTTGGCCGGGGCAACAGCGCGTGGCGTGCCAGCGGGTCCGGCGGGCGCTGCGGCAGCCGGCGTGGCAGAAGCGGCAGGTGCGGCAGGTGCGGGTGCAGGCCCGGGCACGTCCGGCATTGACGGCTGCTTCGGTTGCGGCGGGACTTCGGCGGCGCGCGCCACCAGCGGTGCGCGTTCCGGAGCCGTTGGCGAAGAGGTTTGCGGTCCAGCCGGCGCAGCCTGTGGCACAGGTGCGGCTGTCGGCGGCTCCGGCATCGTGGCAGGTTGCGGCACGACCCGTGCGGCCGGCATGACCGGTTCGGCGGCCTGCGGGCCGGCCGTGCCGTGCTGGAAGCTGGCGAGGGTGTGCTCCATTGCGGCCAGGTCGCTTTGCAGGCGATGGGCCAGTTCACGGGCCTGGCGCGCATCGCGGCGCGCACTCCAGGCCCAGCGCGCCACCACGGCTAGCGCCAGAAACCAAAGCAAATCCATGAATGCTCCTTCTGTTGTTCTAAAAGCATTATTTGCCCTCGGTCACAATAGCACAAGCAGCAGCGATACCCGTATCGCCGGCCGCCCGGCGGAGTATCGGGATTTGATCCCGATCAAGCTTCCGCTTCGGGGACCAGCATCAACAGATCGGTCACGCCGACGTCGACCCCGGCCTGGGACAGCAGCGTGGTCGCCTGGCCGCGGTGGTGGGTCTGGTGGTTAAAGAAGTGCAGCAGCAACATGCCCAGCTGCCGGTTGTTTGCCTCGCCGTTGAAACGCCGATAACTGATGACTGCATCGAGGTCGTCTTCCGCCAGCGCAGCGGTCCAGGACAGCACCAAGCGGTCGAGGAAGGCGCGGCGCTCGCGCAGGGCGGGCAGGGAGTCGAACAGCAACTGGTCCAGCGCAGCCGGCGCCGGCAGGGCTGCCACCGGCGCCAGCGCCGCGGCAAAGCGCGGATGGCCTGCAAAGCGCTTCAGCCAGATGGTGTCGCCGACTGCGATGTGGTTCAAGGTGGCGAAGAGGGAACCGAAGAAGGCCCCGCGGTCCGCTTCCAGCTCGCCCGGCGGCAGCGTGGCGGCGGCCTCGTACAGCTTGTTGTTCATCCACTCGTTATAGCGGGCCAGCAGGGTGACATGGGCGGTTCTGGACATGATCTGGGGTACAATCTCGGTCTATTTGCGGAAAATTCCGTAGCAGAACATTATCATTTAAAGGTTTTCCATGAGTCTCAAATGCGGCATCGTCGGCCTGCCTAACGTCGGCAAGTCCACCCTTTTCAATGCACTGACCAAGGCCGGCATCGCGGCCGAGAACTACCCGTTCTGCACCATCGAGCCGAACGTCGGCGTGGTGGAAGTGCCTGATCCGCGCCTGAAGCAACTTGCTGAAATCGTCAAGCCAGAGCGCATTCTTCCTGCGATCGTGGAATTCGTCGACATCGCCGGCCTGGTGGCTGGCGCGTCCAAGGGTGAAGGCCTGGGCAACCAGTTCCTGTCCCACATCCGCGAAACCGACGCCATCGTCAACGTGGTGCGCTGCTTCGAAGACGACAACGTGGTGCACGTGGCCGGCCGCGTTTCGCCGCTGGACGACATCGAAGTGATCCAGACCGAGCTGGCGCTGGCCGACCTGTCGACCGTCGAAAAGACCATCGCCCGCGAACAGAAGAAAGCCCGTTCCGGCGACAAGGATTCCGCCAAGCTGGTGGCCCTGCTGGAAAAACTGGTGCCGCACCTGAACGAAGCCAAGCCAGTGCGCGCCATGGGCCTGGGCGCCGAAGACATGGCCCTGATCAAGCCGCTGTGCCTGATCACCGCCAAGCCGGCCATGTACGTGGCCAACGTTTCCGACAGCGGCTTCACCAACAATCCGCTGCTGGACCAGCTGACCAAGTACGCTGAAGCGCAGAACGCGCCGATCGTGGCCATCTGCGCCGCCATCGAAGCGGAGATCGCCGAACTGGACGACGCCGACAAGGAAGCCTTCCTGGCCGACATGGGCATGGCCGAACCGGGCCTGGACCGCCTGATCCGCGCCGGCTTCAAGCTGCTCGGCCTGCAAACCTACTTCACCGCCGGCGTGAAGGAAGTGCGCGCCTGGACCATCCACGTGGGCGACACCGCGCCGCAAGCTGCCGGCGTGATCCACACCGACTTCGAACGCGGCTTCATCCGCGCCCAGACCATCGCCTTCGATGACTACATCGCTTACAAGGGCGAAACCGGCGCAAAGGAAGCGGGCAAGATGCGCGCTGAAGGCAAGGAATACGTGGTCAAGGATGGCGACGTGCTGAACTTCCTGTTCAACGTCTGATCCCAGGAAGCGCCCCAGGAAAGCCGCGTAAATGACGCGGCTTTTTTTGTTTGTGCCGTGAGAATAGGTGAGACTTTGGGCTTTGGTGCATTGCTAGAATCGCACCCACTATGCTTACCCATACCGAATCCATCCAGCAGCTGTATCTCGCCTACCTCCAGCGCCCAGCCGATTCGGCGGGTTTGGCCTATTGGACCCATACGCTCGAAATTGGCGCCTCCCTGTCCAGCATCCGCGAACAGTTCGCGAAACAGGCCGAGTTCCAGGCATTCATCGCCGGGAAGTCGCACGCGCAAGTGGTCGACGGCTTATATGTCAATTTGTTTGGCGCCCATCCCGACCAGGCCGGACTGGATTACTACGCCGGGATGCTCGACCAACATAAGGTCAGCGTCGGTGAAGTGGTGGGCAATATCGTCAACGGCGCCATCGGCTCCGATGCCGAAGTCGCCTACAACAAGGTGGTGGCGGCCGGGTTGTTCACGACCCTGCTCGGCGTCGATCCGATCAACATCATCGGCTATCCGCAAGACTTCAGCAAAGGCAAGCAATTCCTGGCCTCGATCACCGGCGACGACAGCCTGTATGGCGCGCTGGGCACGCTGCCCGATTTGATGGAGGGCGTCGCGATACTCAAAGTACAAGGTTCGGTGATCGTCGATCCGCGTGCGCTGTCGAGCGAAGCGGCTGTACAGCAGCTCTACCTGGCCTACCTGAAGCGCCCGGCCGATGTGGCCGGCCTGGAGTATTGGAATGAAGCGCTCGCCGACAGTTCGGTGCAGGCGGTCAGCCAGAAATTCGCCCAATCGAAGGAATACCAGGACAGCATCAAGGGCCTGGGCAACGATGCCATCGTTGATAACGTCTATCTCAACCTGTTCGGCCACCATGCGGACAGCGAGGGCCTGCGCTTTTACGCCGACGCGCTGGGCTCGGGCAAGGCCACGATTGACCAGCTCGTGCTGGGCGTGATGGCGGGCGCCCGGCAGCAAGACCTGGAGCTGCTGGACAACCGCGTCATCGCATCGCAGATGTTCACCACGTCGCTGAACATCACGCCTTTGCTGGCCAGTGCCTACACGTCGTCGCTGGAGTATGGTGCCAACTATCTGCAGCCGGTCAACGATGACGGCAGCGTCTATGCCGCCGTGCGGGGCTTGCCGTCCGTGCTGCACAAGATCGTGGAAGTGCTGACCGACACGCCCATCCAGTTGGTCGGCGTCGCTGCTTAAGGCTGTTTTGCCTCGAATTCCTTGATCGCTTTGGTGAAGCTGTCCATGAGGGGATTGGGCACGGCCAGCGACAGCTGGTAGTGCTCGACCTTGAAGTCCTTGCCAGTGTTGACCAGCACGCCGCTGGCCTGGCAGGTGCCCATCTGGGTGTTCAACTGTTCGTCGAACCAGACATACTTTTTATCCGGCGAAAAGTAGACATTGCGCTTTTGCGCCGTGAAACTCCAAGCCTTCTTGCGGTCCCAGAAGCGCTTGGCCCAGGCCTTGAATTCCTTGTAGCTCCACACTTCGCTCTTGTCGGTACCGATGAAGACGGCGTCCGGCGTGAACTTTTCCCAATAGTCCGGACGCGTATTGGCCGCGTCGTCGTGCCAGCGGTCGACGAAGGCATTGACCTGCTGGCGGAAGTCGGCATCGGGGTCGGCGGCCATGGCGCCATACATCGTCAGGACGGTGGCGGCGGCGATCAGCAGGCGCTTCATTGCTTGTCTCCTCAATCGTATGTTGGCGAAATAGTATAATCGTCAAATTGTGCACAGCTACTAATCCAAAAAAAATGGCTTCACCCAACGAAAATGCCAGCATGGCGCTGTTCTGCGACTTTGAAAACGTCGCACTGGGCGTCCGCGACGCCAACTACGAGAAGTTCGACATCAAACCCGTGCTGGAACGTTTGCTGCTGAAAGGCAGCATCGTGGTCAAGAAAGCCTATTGCGACTGGGATCGCTACAAGGCCTTCAAGGCACCCATGCATGAAGCGAACTTCGAACTGATCGAAATTCCCCATGTGCGCCTGTCGGGCAAGAATTCGGCCGACATCCGCATGGTGGTCGATGCGCTGGAC
>CAMLRG010000061.1 GCA_946482335.1 uncultured Duganella sp.
CCGGCGCCCGGGTCGGTGAAGTAGAGGTCCAGCCAGCCGTCCGCCACGCCGGCGCCGATCGTGACCGGCCCGCCCCGCCCGTCCGGATAGGCGTGGCGCGCGGCATTCATCAGCAGGTTGGACAGCACTTGCGAGAATTTCCCCGGCGGCAGGCGCGGGCGCAGCATCGGGTCGATCTCCAGCGCGACCTTGATGCCGGCCTTGCGCAGTTCCGGGCTGTGCGCCGACACCACGCCCTGCACATAGTCGGCCAGCGCCAGCGTGCTGACGTGCTCGGTGCCCTGGTCGACCGCCAGCTGCTTGAAGTTGCCGATCAAGTCCGCCGCGCGGTGCAGGTTTTGCTCGATCAGGGCGGCCGCATCGTTCAGGCGCGCGGCCAGGTTGACCAGGTCCGAGCGGCTGACCTTGGGCGCCTCCAGAACCTGCACCAGCTGCGCCGTATAGCTGCTCATGGCCGACGCCGCCGTCAGCGCCACGCCCACCGGGGTATTCACTTCATGCGCCACGCCGGCCACCAGCGAACCCAGGGCCGCCAGCTTTTCCTGCTCCACCAGGGTGGCCTGGGCCGCGCGCAAGGCTTCCGTGCGGCGTTCCACTTTCTCTTCCAGGAGGTGCTCGCGGTCCTGGTGCTGCAATTCGGCCGCCGCGCGCGCGGTGAAGATCGATAACAGCGACAGCGCCAGCAAGCGCTTGTTCTCGTCGATCGGCTTGGTATCGATGGCGGACAGGATGCCCAGCGTCTGCCCCTCGGCCCCAACCATCGGCATGCCCACATAGCTTTCCGCCTTCATGTCCACCAGCAGGGTATCGAGCGGGTAGTCCTGCTGGATGCCGCTGCCGTGGAAGCACATGGTCTGGCAGGTCACATCCTGGCAAGGCGTGTGCTCCAGGCTGTACTCCATATTCGGCAGGAAGTCATCGCCGCCCCATACCGACAGCGTCCGGATCCCTTCCTTGCCGTCCGGCAGGGTGATCACGCGGCCGGCGATCACGTACGTCACCTCCAGCGCCGCCGCCAGATCGCGCACCAGGACGCGGAAGAATTCGTCGCCGCGTGCGCGCGCGGTGGCATCGGTGATCGAGCGCAATGCCGCTTCGGCCAGGATGCGTGCGTCATTGGCGTCGAACAATTCCATGGCAGGCTCCTATTGCGGTGGATGGCGCCGGTAAAGGTCTTGCAGGTAGTCCTGGTGCTGCAGCAGCAGGCTGGCCAGCGCCGGGTCGAAGCGGCTGCCGCTGCCCTCGCGCACTTCGTCCAGCGCATGCTCCAGGCTATGGGCCGGGCGATAGCAGCGCGGACTCACCATGGCGTCGACGAAATCCGCCAGCGCCGTGATGCGCGCCGCCAGGCTGATCTTCGCGCCGTGCAAGCCTTGCGGATACCCGGCGCCGTCCCAGCGTTCATGATGCTCATGCGCGATGCGCGCCGCCAGCTGCAACACCGGCTGCCGGGAAGCGGACAGCATATGCCAGCCGATATCGCTGTGGCCCTGCATGCGGGCGCGCTGCTCGGCGTCCAGCGGACCTGGCTGGTTCAGGATCGCGTCGGGAATGCCGGCGTGGCCGATATCGTGCAGCGGCGCCGCCTGGCGCAACTGGCGCACGGCATTGGCCGGCATGTCGACCGCTTCGCCCAGCATGGCGGCAATTTCGCCGACACGCTCGACATGGCCGCCGGAGGCTGCGGAACGGCTTTCCAGCGCTTCGCCGAGGATGTGGATAATGGCTTCCTGCGTCGCCAGCGCTTCCTCACGCGCCAGCAGCCGTTCGTAAGTGATGGCGACGTTGGCCGCGAACAGGCCGAGCAACTCGCGCTCCTCGTCTGCCACCGGTTCGCCGAAGGACATGTAGAGCAAGCTCTCGTTGCCGTCGCGCGTGCGGTAATAGCAGGCGTAGTACAGCGGGCCGTAATGGTCGGCCTGCTCCGCCATGCAGCGCAGGAAAGCCGCACGCACCGGCGCCGGCAGATGCTCCAGCGTTTCCTCGGGCGCCAGCCCCGCATAGGCCGTGGTCACCGCCAGCACTTGCAGGCGGCCCGGCTGGCGCGCGGCCGCATACGCGTTCAGGCGGCTGGCGCACACCCCTTCCGCCTGGCGCCCCAGCAGCGCCGAGGCCTGCTCCAGCACGGCGGAACAGAAGTGGCGCAAATTGTCCGAATCACAGACCTGGGTGATGGCGTCGATCGAGCGGCGCAAGCCGCTGCGGGCGCGCTCCAGGCGCATCAAGTCGCGATACGCCCGCAGGGCCGAGTAGAACACGGCGCTCAGCTTGGCATGCGTGAGCTCCGTCTTTTCGCGGTAATCGTTGATATCGTAGGTTTTCAGCACCAGCGCCTGGGGCGCCTGGCCCGGCTGGCCGGTGCGCAGCACGATGCGCACGTCGCGGTCGCCCAGTTCCTCGCGGATGTAGTGCACCAGCTCCAGGCCGGCGTGTTCGGACTCCATCACGACATCAAGCAGGATCAGCGCAAACTCGCCGGCCCGCTGCAGGCGCGCCCGCGCCTCGGCGCCGGAATAGCAGTGCGAAAAGTGGACGCGGCGCCCGTCGAACTCAAAGTCCGACATCACCAGTTCGGTGACCTGGTGCACTGCTTGCTCGTCGTCAACGACCAGGATTTCCCAGGGTGGGAGCGACACGGCCGGGGCCGGCGCCTCATCATCGTCGAACAACATATCGTCATCCACCATGCCCAGCCCCATGAGAGGTTGTTTATTGTAAATTATATACCGCTACAGCCAACCTGCCTTCCTAAACCGTCGATACAAAGCCCCGCAAACAACAGCCATCAGCGCCAGGGCGGCCGGGTAGCCGAAACGCCAATCGAGCTCCGGCATGTGCTTGAAATTCATGCCCCACAACCCGGCAAAAGCGGTCAGCACCGCAAAGATTGCGGCCCAGGCCGCCAGCCGCTTGTTGACCTCGCCATCCTCCAGCGCCACCATCGATAGGTTGACCTGGATCGCGGTGCCGATGGTTTCGCGCATGGTGTCGAGGGCCGCGTTGATGCGCAGCAAGTGGTCGTGGACGTCGCGGAAATATTCCTGGGTATTGCGGCACACCGCGGGCACGCGGCCGCCGTGTAGCTTGCCGATGGCATCGAGCAGCGGGGCGACCGTATGGCGCACGCTCATCACCTTGCGCTTCAGCTCGTACAGGCGTTCGATATTGTCCTGTTGCGAGCCGCGGATGAAGATGCGTTCCTCGATCTTTTCCAGCTCGAATTCCAGGCTGTCGACAATTGGGAAGTAGCGGTCGACCACCGCGTCCATCAAGGCGTACAGCACGAAACCGGCGCCTTGCTGCAGCAAGTGCGGTTCGCGTTCGGCGCGCGCGCGCACGCCGAGGAAATCCTGGGTGGAGTTGGAACGGTTGGACAGCACGTAGTTGGGGCCGACGAAGATGTCGACTTCGCCCAGCTGCAGCTCGCCTTCGCGCAGCTCGAGCATCTTCACCACGACGAACAGCGAGTCGCCGTATTCTTCGATCTTGGGGCGCTGCTGGCCCCGGCCGGCGTCTTCCACCGCCAGTTCGTGCAGGCCGAACTCCTCCTGCATCACGGCCAGTTCGGCCGGCGTGGCATCGCGCAGGGCGACCCAGACAAAGGCGTCGTTGCGCGCCACGTAATCGCTGATATCCGCCACCGGGATATCGGCCAGCTTGCGCCCATCCTGGTAGGCGACGCAGTTGATCAGCATGCAGGCTCCTTTGGTTGATAAGCCCGCAGCATAGCTTAAAACCGGTAGATCGGTGTCAGGCCCGCAGGGTCTGACACCGGCCGGCGGCCGCCGCGTACCGGTGCCTGACCCTGCGGGTCAGGCACCCGGCTTGCCGGTTTCAGTCGTCCTTCGCCCCATCGATCCCCAGCTCCGCAATCTTGCGCGTAATCGTATTGCGCCCGATCCCCAAGCGGATCGCCGCATCGTTCTTGCGCCCATGGGTGTACTTGAGCGCCGTGCGGATCAAGGCCGACTCGAACTGTCGTCCCAGCACGTCCATCACATCCTGCTGGCCGCTGCTCAGCATCCCCGCCGCCTGCAACTCGAGCAAGCTTAGCCACCCATCCGGCGCGGCGGCCGCCGCCGGCGGCGTTGGCGCCAACGGCTGCACCGTGCCATGGTGCTGCGGCATCGCCACTTCGGCCGCGCTGGCGGCAGCTGCACCATTCCCGCCCTGCCCCTGCGTCAATTCCAGCGGCAAGTCCTTCACTTCCACCGTCTGCCCCGGCGCCATCACCGTGATCCAGTTGCACAGGTTTTCCAGTTGCCGCACATTGCCCGGCAACTCCAGCTGCTGCAGGAAGGCCAAGGTCGCATCGCTCATGCGCTTGGCTTCCACCCCCAGCTGGCGCGCGCTTTGCACCAGGAAGTGGCGCACCAGGATGGGGATATCTTCGCGCCGCTCCCTCAAACTGGGCAGGCGCAGGCGGATCACGTTCAAGCGGTGGTACAAGTCTTCGCGGAACAAGCCATCGCGCACGCGCTGTTCCAGGTTCTGGTGCGTCGCCGTAATCACGCGCACGTTCGCCTTCAGCGGCGAGTGGCCGCCGACGCGGTAGAAGTGGCCATCGGACAGCACGCGCAGCAAGCGCGTCTGCAAATCGAACGGCATGTCGCCGATCTCGTCCATGAACAGCGTACCGCCTTCCGCCTGTTCGAAGCGGCCGCGGCGCGTGGTTTGCGCGCCGGTGAACGCGCCGCGCTCGTGGCCGAACAGTTCCGATTCCAGCAAGTCCTTCGGGATCGCGGCGGTATTGATGGCGATGAAGGGCTGGTCGGCGCGCGGGCTGTGCTTGTGCAGCGCGCGCGCCACCAATTCCTTGCCGGTGCCCGATTCGCCGGTGATCAGCACCGTCACATTCGATTGCGACAAACGCCCGATGGCGCGGAACACTTCCTGCATGGCGGGCGCCTGGCCCAGGATTTCCGGCGTATCGGCCGGCCCCGATTCGATGCTCGATTCGCGCAAGCTTTCGTCCAGCGCACGGCGGATCAGTTCCACCGCCTTGTCGATGTCGAAGGGCTTGGCCAGGTATTCGAAGGCCCCCCCCTGGAAGGCCGCCACGGCCGAATCCAGGTCGGAGAAGGCGGTAATGATGATCACCGGCAGGCCGGGATGGCGCTGCTTGACCAGCGCCAGCAGATCCAGGCCGGAATCGCCCGGCATGCGGATGTCCGATACCAGCACTTGCGGTGTCTCATGCTCCAGCGCGGCGACCGCGTCGCGCGCATTGGCAAAACTGCGCGTGGCGAGGTTCTCACGCGCCAAGGCTTTCTCAAGAACCCAGCGGATCGATTCGTCGTCGTCAACTATCCAGATTGGTTTCATGTATTCCGATCAAGGCAAAGGCAATAAGATTCTGAAGTCCGTCTGGCCAGGCCTGCTTTCGCATTCGATGACGCCCATGTGCTGTTGCACGAAGGTTTGCGCCAGCGTCAGTCCCAGGCCGCTGCCGCCATCCCGGCCCGACACCAGCGGGTAGAAAATGCGGTCGCGGATCTGGGGCGGGATGCCCGGTCCGTTATCGATGATATGCAAATCTAATGCCAGCTGATACCGCACCTTCGCCAGGGTCATCTGGCGCGCCACCCGCGTCCTGAAAATGATCTCGGCATCGCCCTGGTCGATGCGCGCCGCCAGCGCTTGCGCGGCATTGTGCGCGATGTTGAGCACGGTCTGGATCAACTGCTCCTTGTCGCCGCGGAACTCCGGCAGCGATGCGTCGTAATCGCGGTGGATGGTCAGCCCGACCGGGAACTCGGCCAGGATCAGGCTGCGCACCCGCTCCAGCACTTCATGGATGTTCACGTCGCCCACGATATGCGGCCGGCGGTGCGGCGCCAGCAAGCGGTCCACCAGGGTTTGCAGGCGGTCCGCTTCCTTGATGATGACCTGGGTGTATTCACGCAGCTGGGTCAGGTGCAGCGGCGGCAATTCCATTTCCAGCAATTGCGCCGCGCCGCGGATGCCGCCCAGCGGGTTCTTGATTTCATGGGCCAGGTTGCGGATCAGCTCCTTGTTGACCTGGCTCTGGTCCAGCAGGCGCTCTTCGCGGTCCTGCTTCATTTGCTGCACGATTTCGCGCAACTCGATCAGCACCGTGCCGTCCGGCTCGTCCAGCGCACTGGCGATGATGTGCACGTGCAGCGCTTCGCGCCCGGCCCGCTCCAGCACCAGCTCTTGCCGCACGTCCGAGAACTTGTGGTCGCGCGCTTGCGCGATGATGTTTTCCAGTTCCAGCGGCGCGGCGAACAGGCCGCCCAGCGGCTGGCGCGACAAGGCCTTCAGCGACGATTCCAGCATGTTCTCGCCGGCCGCGTTGACGAAGAGGATATGGCCGCCGTCATCGACGAGGACGACGGCCGATGCCAGCAGGTCCAGCCCTGCCAGTGCAGCGGGCCGGATGCGGGCAGTGCTGTCTGGGATCATTTGATGTTGGCAAGCTCGCGCTTCAGCGCTTCCACGTTTTGTTCCGCGCGCGCGATGCTGTCCTTCAGGCCAGCCACGCGCTCCTGGTATTTGGCGGCATTGCGCTCGTCGGCACGGCGTTCGGGCTCGCCGTTGTTGAATTCCTTGCGCAATTCCGCCAGCTTACGGTTTTCGGTGTTGAGCTCGTCGGTCAGGATGGCGCGGCGGTCCGCGTCGCGGGCCTTTTGCTCGGCGCTGTCCACGCGCGGGAAATTGCCCGGTGCGACCGCGGGTGCCGGCGCGCTGCGGCGTGCCGTGCTGCGGGCCGGCGCGGGAATCGCGGCGCCTGGCAGGTCCAGCGGCTTGCAATGCGGCCCCTTGCGGCTATCGGTCAACTCCTTGCGGCCTTCGGCATTTACGCAGAGATAAATTTGCTGCGCCTGCGCTGCGCCACTCACGGCCAGCATTGCCAGCCCTTGCAGTACGAGAGTGCGAGTGTTCATGCCCCGACTATACAACATCCGAAAAAAAACGCGAGGGAAGCGCCGCTTACCTCGCGTTTTTGCTTGACTGGCAATCTTGCCAGTCCCCCGATTACAGGGAGTAGTACATGTCGAACTCGACCGGGTGGGTGGTCATGCGCATGCGGGTGACTTCGGTCATCTTCAGTTCGATGTAGGCATCGATCATCGAATCGGTGAACACGCCGCCGCGGGTCAGGAACTCACGGTCTTTGTTCAGGTGATCCAGGGCTTCTTCCAGCGATGCGCAGACGGTTGGGATCAGTGCATCTTCTTCCGGCGGCAGGTGGTACAGGTCTTTGGACGCTGCTTCGCCTGGATGGATCTTGTTCTGCACGCCGTCCAGGCCGGCCATCATCAGCGCCGCGAAGCACAGGTATGGGTTGGCCAGCGGGTCCGGGAAGCGGGTTTCGATACGGCGGCCCTTAGGATTGGCCACGTGCGGGATACGGATCGAAGCCGAACGGTTGCGTGCGGAGTAAGCCAGTTTCACTGGTGCTTCGTAGCCTGGCACCAGGCGCTTGT
The DNA here is from genome assembly GCA_946482335.1 of uncultured Duganella sp. The sequence continues at coordinate 7,452 of CAMLRG010000061.1, forward strand.
AGGAGTTGGTGCCTGGGTTGGTGATCGCGTTCAGTGCCTTGGCGTGCTTGATGATGCCGCCGATGTAGAACAGGGCGAACTCGGACAGGCCGGCGTAGCCGTTGCCTGCGAACAGGTTCTTGCCGTCCTTCCAGATCGACTGGTGCACGTGCATGCCGGAACCATTGTCGCCAACGATAGGCTTAGGCATGAAGGTGGCGGTCTTGCCGTAGGAGTGGGCCACGTTCCAGACGATGTACTTCAGGTTCTGGGTCCAGTCGGCGCGCTCGACCAGGGTCGAGAACTTGGTGCCGATTTCGTTCTGGCCGGCGCCGGCCACTTCGTGGTGGTGCACTTCGACCGGGATGCCCATCTGTTCCAGGATCAGGCACATTTCGGAGCGCATGTCCTGGAAGGAATCGACTGGAGGCACTGGGAAGTAGCCGCCCTTCACTGCTGGGCGGTGGCCCGAGTTGCCGCCTTCGATGTCCTTGTCGGTCGACCAGGAAGCTTCGTCGGAGTCGATCTTGACCATCGCGCCGGACATGTCGATCTTCCACTTCACGGAGTCGAAGATGAAGAATTCCGGCTCCGGGCCGAAGTAGGCGGTGTCGCCCAGGCCGGAGGACTTCAGGTAGGCTTCCGCGCGCTTGGCGATGGAGCGCGGGTCACGGTCGTAACCCTTGCCGTCCGACGGTTCGATCACGTCGCACTGCATGAACAGGGTGGTTTCTTCCATGAACGGGTCGATATTGGCAGTCGCCGGGTCCGGCAGCAGGATCATGTCCGAAGCTTCGATACCCTTCCAGCCGGCGATCGACGAACCGTCGAAGGCGTGGCCCGACTCAAATTTGTCCATGTCGAAAGCGGACACAGGCACGGTCACGTGCTGTTCCTTGCCACGGGTATCGGCGAAACGGAAGTCAACAAACTTGACTTCGTGATCTGCTACCATCTTCAGAACGTCTGCGGCGGTCATTGCCATTGCATATCTCCTAAGTGAAAAAAGCGCCGCAACCTCTTGGGCGCGGCCAACGCTGATGGTACATTAAGCAGAAATCATGCCAGCAAAACTACAGCTACCGACACGTAAAAATCGCACCATGCGGGTGCATCTCCCAATTATCGCACCATTGTGGTGCATTCTTGCACCAATGCGTGCGGATGCCTCGCCGTGGTGCAGTGATCATAAAGGAAAAACCATGGGCTCCAACGCAGAAATCCTCGACCGTGCACGCAAACGCGACACTTCCCTGCCCTATGCCGGTGCGGTGACCCCACAAGAGGCATATGAGCTATTGAAATGCGACCCGCATGTGCGGCTGGTGGATGTGCGGACCAATGCCGAGCGCGATTGGGTGGGACGGGTGGCGATCCCGGCGGAACAGCATTTGGCCGTGCAATGGAATGTGTACCCTGGCGGGACGCCGAATCCCGATTTCCTGGGGCAGCTGGCCGCCGCGGTACCGGGCAAGGACACGGTGGTCGTATTCCTGTGCCGTTCCGGCGTGCGTTCGCGCCATGCCGCCAAGGCGGCAACGGAAGCCGGATACAGCCAGTGCTACGACATCCTGGAGGGGTTTGAGGGGGATAAGGACGCCAACGGACATCGCAAGACGGTTGGCGGATGGTGCAAGGCCGGCCTGCCCTGGTTGGGGGCCTGAAAACCGGTGAACCGGTAGGACGCGACAGCCGCCGGCCACGGTGGTGTCAGGCCCTTGGGCCTGACACCGGTTTACCGGTTTTCAAAGCGCGTAATTCACCCGCGCATACACAAAGCGCCCGCTGCGCCCGAACGGCGAATAGTTCGAGAACGGAGCATTGCCAGTCCCGTTCAACGCAGCAGGGAACGGATCCGGATACTGGTCAAACAGGTTCTCCGCGCCCAGCGCCAGGGTCATACGCTGCGTAAGCTTGTAGCGCCCTTCGATATCCACCAAGGTCTTCGGCGACATCCAATGATCGGTCGCCGCCGTCGCGCCAGGCTGCAGCACCTTGCCATAGCGCGTCGCCCGCAGCGTGCCGCTCCAGGCGCCCAGCGTGTGGTTCAAGCTGGCCGTAACCTTGGTCTGCGGCGTGCCACGCTCGAAGGTCAGCACATTGATACGGTCAAACAGCACCGGCGCCGGATTCAGCGCGGCCAGTTGCGCCGTCACCGGCACCTTGGTCACTTCGGTCTTGGTGTAATTCCCGGCCAAAGTGAAATCGAAGCGGCCAGCCGCCGGCGAATTCCATGGATAGCTCGCCACCACATCCACCCCGCGCGAAGTGGTGTCGACGCCATTGATGAAGAAGCGGCCGCCGCCCACGCCGATGAAGCCCAGCGAAGTCAGGTAATTACGCACATTCGGCGCGATCAGGTTCTCCGACAGCACGATGCGGTCGCGGATCTTGATCTGGAACGCATCGACAGTGAAGGAAGCCTTGCCCGCCTTGGCCACGGCGCCCAGCGAGAAGTTGGTCGACTTTTCGGCATCCAGCGGTTTCGCGCCCAGCGCCACGGCAGCGGCATCGCTCGGCTTGAAGGTGGTGATGTCGTAAGGGACACCCGCAATGAAGTTGGTCGACGTGGTGGTGAAGTTCTGCTGCTGCGGCGACGGTGCCCGGAAGCCATTCTGCGCCGAACCGCGCAGGGCAAACGCCGGCGAGAAGTTGTAGCGCCCCGCCAGCTTGCCCGACCAGTTATTGCCAAAGTCGGTGTAATGCTCGCCGCGCACGGCGAAGGAGGCCAGGAATGCCGGCGTCAGGTTGGCTTCAAAGTCGGCAAACACGGAATAGGCCTTGCGGCTGGTATCCGATTCGTCGCTTGGGCGGAAGCCGGGGAACACCTGGGCGCCCGACGGGGCCGGGGTACCGTTCGCCAGCAGCACGCCGCCATTGCGCCAGGAATCCGGTTCGCCGGCATGCAGCGCATAGCCCTCACGGCGCGCCTCGGCGCCGACCGCAACGTTCAGTGGCGAGGACAGGCCCACTTCATACTGCTTCACGCCGGACAGGTTGAACGTCAATTGGTCGTACTTGAAGCCGCCGGCATCGAACTCGCGCTTGGACGATGGGCCGATCGAACGGTTCAGCGTGTTCTTGATGGTGAAATCCATCTCGTTCTGGCCGTAGGTGACGGAAGCATCCATATCCCAGGTGCCCATGGTCCAGGTGCCGCCGAAGGCGAAGCTGGCGTCCGCCACCGCGGGCGCGATGATCGGCAGGAAGCCATCCGGATAAATCGAGATAATGTTCTGGTCCTGCAGCGCGCGGCGGAAGAAACCTGCCGAACGGGCATCGCGGTCCTGGTAGCTCGCCCAGCCATACAGCTTGGCGCCGCCGGCCAGGTTATAGCCGGCGTTGGCGAAGAAGGTGTTCTGCTTCATCTCCGGCTCGCCATACCAGGCGTTGAAGCGGTTGAAATTCGCTTCGCGCGGATCGAAGGCGCCATTCACCAGCGGATACTGCTGGCGGACGTCCCAGCCCGAACGCTCGGTATGGTCCTGGCGCTTGCGTTCCAGCGCCAAGGTCAGGAAGCCGTCTTCGCCCAGCTCCATGCCTTTCCACAAACTCATGGTCAGGGTATTGCCGTCTTCGCGCTCGCGCTTGTTCACGGTGCCCCAGGTGGCGCCGGCCGGCGGCGTCCCCGGCAGGAATTCGTATTCGGTGTCGCGGCGGCCGTAGCTGATGGTCGCCTCGCCGCCGGTGCGGTCGCTGCGCAGGCGCACGTTGACCACGCCGGCGATCGCGTCGGAGCCATATTGTGCCGAAGCGCCGTCGCGCAGCACTTCGATGCTCTTCACGATGCCCGAAGGGATGGTATTCATGTCCACCGCCGCCGAACCGCGGCCGACGGTATTGTTCACATTGACCAGCGAGGAGGCATGGCGGCGCTTGGAATTGACCAGCACCAGGGTCTGGTCAGGCGCCAGGCCGCGCAGCGTGGCGGGACGGATGGTATCGGTGCCGTCGGCCAGGCCCGGGCGCGGGAAATTCAGCGACGGCAGGGCCACGGACAGGGCTTGGGTAATTTCCGGCACGCCGGCATTCTTGATGGAATCGGCGCTGATGATGTCGACCGGTGCCGTGGTGTCGAGCACCGTGCGGTTCGAGACCCGGGTACCGGTCACCACGACGGTGGCGGTAGTGTCCGCAGCGGGCGCTTCCTGCGCCCATGCGGCATTGGTGAAAAGTGACGCGACTGCAATTGCAAGAACCTGTTTTTTTGGTGCCATAGCTACCCCTTGTAGTTAAACCAGTTTCACTCTCCGGCTTATCTTTGGGGTAACTATGAGCAACTGTCAATTAAAGTTCTCGCGGATACAACACTTTTACGTGTTTATACGTAGGCGCTGTCTGACAAACTCGATATGGTTGCGCAAACCATAGAACTCATCGGCAAACGACAGGGGCACGCTCAGGCGGTTGACGCGTTCCTCGATCTGGTCAAGGCGGCGCAACAATTCCTCGCGCGGCTTGCCCTCGTCGACGCCCTGCTCCACCGCGCGCAGCTGGCCGTACCAACGGTAGACGCGCGAACGGATGCGCCAGACGTACAGCGGCGGCACCACGCGCGACAGCGGCAGCACCAGGGCGCCCAGCGCCAGCAGTACCACCCACAGGCGGTCGAACAGGTTGGCCAGCCAGAAGCTCATATAGCGCTGCAGGAAAGGCGGGCCATCCTTGTAGAACTTGGCCGCTTCATGCGCCACCGGGATTTCGGTATAGCGCGGCGAGGGGAACTGGCCCTGCTGCTGGAACCACCCTGCCCCGCTATGGAGGCTGCTGGCCGCCTGCACGAACAGGTCGACCAGGGCCGGATGCAAATCTTCGCGCGCCACCAGGGTGGCGGTGGGGGCGATCAGCTGGTAGTCGCGGGCCGGCAGGTCGCGGCCCAGGTCGACGATGCCGCGCGGCAGCGTGACGTGGGTCAGGAACGGCAGGCGGCGGGTATAGGCTTCGGCCTGGGTGAAGTCGAACAGCCTGATCCCGGGCGTCATCAGCAGCATCTGGATCAGCGGGTCGTCGGGCGCGGCGGCAAATACCAGGGCGTCGATGCGGCCTTCCAGCAATTCCACCGTGGCGGGGGTGTTTTCCAGGTCGCTGGACGCGATGTCGTCCGGCTGCACGCCATTGATCTGCAGCACCTGGCGGAACAGGCGCGGCGCGCCGCTGCCTTCCGGACCCAGGTTGACCTTCATGCCCTTCAGGTGGGTCAGGCTGGTGACGGCCTTCTTTTCGCGCATGAACAGCCATAGCGGTTCCGTGAACAGGCTGCCCAGGGAGACCAGGCCGCGCCGTTCGGCTTCGGCTTCGGTGGTGGAACCGCTTTGCACGAAGGCGATGTCGGTCTCGCCTTTGTTCAGGCGTTGCAGGTTTTCCTGGGAACCCTGGCTGGGCTGCAGCGCGACCTTGATGCCATGCCTGGCCATCGCCTGGGCGTAGCGCTTGCCGATGTTTTCGTAGGCGCTGTTTTCCTGGCCGGTGGAGAGCTTGACTTCGCGTGGCGGGGTGGGGTCGATGATCCAGTACGCCAGGGCGCAGGCGGCGATCACGACGAGGATGGTGGGGGCGATCGAAACCAGCAGGTCGCGCAGGCTGATGTTGGTGAATTTGATCAGTTTCATGACCGGCATTTTAAACCGGCACACCGGTGTCAGACCCGCAGGGTCCGACACCTTGCTACGCGGCCACCGCAGGCCGAAGGTGTCTGACCCTGGGGGTCAGACACCGGTTTGCCGGTTTTCAGCGGGCCCCGCAGGCACGCAACGGCGCGGCAGGAACCGCCGCCGCCGTGGCCGCCGCCATCGCGGCCGCCGCCACCGGCTGCACCCCGCCCGGCGCCCCGGCCGCCACCGCCGCGACCACCGGCGCCGCCTTCTGCGCCTGCGGATCGATCAAAGGCATCAGCGAAGGCGCCAGCACCGTCAGCAATTGCACCGGCAGCGCCGAAGTGAAGTCATAGTTCTTCGACTCCGGCCCATGCACATAGGCCGTCATCGAGCCAAAGAAACGCTCACCGATGTTGAAGACAAAGGTCGCCGACCGGTTCACATAGCGCGACTCGATCAGCCGGCCCCCGGCCGCATACACGTCAAAGCGCTGGTCGCCGGTACCGGTCTTGCCGCCCACCGGGATCACCGCGCCATCGGCGCCGACGAAGGCGCTCTTGACGCGCCGCGCGGTGCCGTCCGACACCACCTCACGGATCGCGTCCGCCACCGCGCGCGCCACTTCCGGCGACAGCACCTGTTCGTTGGCGCTCGACTTGGTGCGCGCCACCGTCGTTTCATACGGCGTGCCCGCCGCGAAATGCAGCGACTCGATGCGCTGCGTGGTCTTGCGCACGCCGCCATTGACGATAATGCCCATCATTTCCGCCAGTGCCGCCGGACGGTCGGCCGACGCGCCCAAGGTGGTCGCATACGACGGCACCAGGGAATCGAAGGGATAACCCATCTTCTTCCACTGGCGGTGGATGCCCATGAAGGCTTCCATCTCCAGCAAGCCGGCGATGCGCTTGTCCTGCGCATGCTTGCGGTGCGTCTTGAACAGCCACTGGTAGACTTCCTGGCGCTCCTTCTCGCTGGCCGCCACCACGTCCGCCAGCGAGGCCCCCTCGTTCTGGTGCAGGTAAGCCACCAGCCACAATTCCAGCGGATGCACGGCCGCCAGATAGCCGCGGTCGGCCAGGCTCCACTTGTCCATCGCGTACTGCTCGTACATGCGGGCCAGGCGGTCGTCCGGCACTTCGTTCTGCACCTTCAGGTTGTCGTTGACGAACTTGCCGAACTCGGCCAGCGTGGCCTTCGGGTACAGCGTACGGTGGATGTTCGCCAGGCGCACCGGCGTCGGGCGGATCGAGTCCAGCAGGACCTCATCCAGCTCGGTCACCTTCTTGCCTTTGTATTTGGCATAGAAGCGGTACAGGAATTCCTTGCCTTCCTTGTCGGCGAAACGCGCCAGGTAGGCCGCGCGGCGCGGATCGTCGGCATCGGCCAGCACGGTCTGAGAAGAACCGGGCATCTGGAAGGAGTAATACTTCACCACGTCGCGCATCAGGCGCACGAACACCAGGTTGGTCGAACGGCGCAAGGCTTCGCGCACGGTCATGATCTTCGGATCGTCATCCTTGGTGAAGTTGCCGAAGTAATGCAGGCCGCCGCCGGTGAAGAACCCCTCGTACGGGCTGGCCGAATATTTGCGCTCGAGCGCCGCCTGCAGCATGGCCTTCAGGTCGCGCTTGTCCACCGCTTGCGCCGCCAGGTATTCCAGGCCCCAGGTGGTCAGGCGGTCGCGCGGGTCGACGCTGATCTTCTTCAATTCCGCCGCGTCCATCCCGCCATATTTCTTGAACAGCTGGTCGACGATGTCCATATAGGTGACCAGCGTGCGCAGCTTGGCGGTGGAACCCAGGTCGAGCTTGGCGCCTTCGTTGATGTCCAGCGGCTGGTCATAGTTATCGGTCTGCACGCGCAGGTAGTTGGTGTGCTCGCCGCGCTCCAGCAGCGTGAAGCTGTACACCACGTTGGCCGGGTCGCCATTGCCCAGCAAGCCCTTGCCGGTCAGGCCGGCCTGCACCGCGGTATCCTGGTCGCGCAACTGGCGCAGCATGGCGGTGACGGCTTTCTGGGTTTCCGCGTCGAGCGTGCTGCTCACCGCCAGGTCGAGGCGGTCCAGGTTGTACATGCGGTTGTCGCCCAGCAGGTTGGCCAGGTGCACGCGCACCGCATTCGACGCCTTCTTGGTCACGTACGACATCGGCGGCGCCGCCTGCAAGCCATTGCCCTTGGCCGGATGCAGCTTTTCCTTCAGCGCCGCGTCGCGCAACTGCGGCGTGATGATGCCGGCCGAGGCCAGCAGCCGCAGGTGGCTGTTGGCCAGCACTTCCAGGTCTTCGTCGCCATCGCCCAGGTAATAGCTGGGGCGGCGCTGCGCAATCAGCAGCGACAGCGCTTCCTTGAAGGCCAGCGCGCTGCCCGGCTGGTCCATCTTGCCGGACAACAGGCGGCTCACTTCATCGAAATCGCGGCCATACCAGACCCACATGCCGTCGCCGATGCCGTTCACTTCACCGTAGCCCGGCTTGGCCGACAGCGGCACGGTGTTGAGGTAGTCGACCACGATCTGGCGCCGCACCTTGGTGGTGTCCTCACCCTGCTGGTAAGCGCGCAGCGTGGCCGAGACCATTTGCTGCAGCTTATCCTTCATCGAGCCGGTGCGGCCTTCCGGCGAATGGCGGTATTTCTCGATCTGGGTGGCCAGCGTGGAGCCGCCCGCCGCGCGGTGGCTGCCCATGCCGACGGCACCCATCGACTTTTCCAGGATGGCCTTGGACAGGCGGTCCCATTCCACCGCCGGATTGCGTTTCGGATATTTGTTGTCGAGCAGTTCGCGGTTCTCGATGAACAGCAGGCTTTGCACCAACGCGGCCGGGGTTTGCTCGAAGCCGCCATAGATGCGCTCCGGATAGCTGGCCGTGAACAAGGGCTGCGCGCGGCAGTCGAAGATGGTCAAGCCGGTACGGGTCTTTTCGCGATAGGTGGCAAACACGCCCATATCGCTCAATTCCACCATCTTCGGCGAGAAGCGGGCCTGCGACGTGACTTCGTAATCGCGCGCCTTCAGCTTGTCCAGGTAATCGGGCAGGTTGGCGTAGCCGAGACGTTCATCGTAAGGGCTGTCATGCGGATAACGGATGGCCTTGCTCGGGCCGGGTTCCACTTTATAGGTCAGCTGACTGACCAGGTCCGTGAACAGGCGCGCCTGCATCGTCGAGGTGCGGGTCTCGTGGTATCCCCAGAACCCGGCCACGGTCAGCAACACCAGGATCAGCACGATAAGTGCATTGCGCGAACGCGAACCTTTCTTCGGTTCGGAGGGCGGTGGTGGAGCGGGCTCGGTCGGTTCGTAAGGGTGTGTTTCGTGATCGTGTTGGGAAGGCATAGGTACCGAGCGCAAACGCCGCTTCTTGCCGCCATATCCGACGGCTGCCGCGCCGGCGCGCATCTTGCGCATCGCACGTACGACAACCCGGGGCCGGCGAAAACGACGGTTGCTTAACATAGAGTTCAAACCGGACAGTACACGCAGTGTATTTCTGCATGATTACCATTGCACCACAACGGCGTGCGATGCACTGGGCAAGACGCAAAAAATACTCGCTGGGCGGATCACTTTCGCAAAAAAACAACGGCGCTCCACACTGCATGTGGGCGCCGTTGCAAGAGCTGTTAACACCCTTTTCACACTATGGATTCAGGGCTTCGCATACTCCACATTCAATGCATCGAGTTCGCAGCACATCTGGGCGAATGCGGCCTCGCATTGGACCGGATCGCCTTTCACGCCAAGCTCGATGTGGCGCCTGGTCTTCGCATCGCCCACACTGGGCAGGCTGAAGATCTTGATGCGTGGCCAGGCTGCTTCCAGGGCCAGCATCAGCGGTGTCAGCGCGGCTTCCGCTGCTTCATACACTAACACCGATTGCTCAGCACGCGGCTCACGATTGAACAGGTCCGCATGATGTGTGTCGAGCACCCACTCGATCATCGGCCACGCCATGACCGGGAAGCCCGGCACGAAGTAATGCGTGCCATGTGCAAAACCGGCCACATTGTTGTAGGGGTTCGGGATCAGGGCCGCACCTTGCGGGAATTCGGCCATCTGCAGGCGCTGGATATTTTCCGCCGAACCGAGGTCGGCCACCTCGCCCTTTTCTTCGGCGATCTGGCGGATGCGCTGCTGGATGCCGTCCTTCGCCCCCTGGTGCAGCGCCAGCGGCAGCCCGAGCGCAGCGGCCGCGGCCTGGCGGGTGTGGTCGTCCGGCGTGGCGCCGATGCCGCCGCATGAAAAAACGATATCGCCGCTGGCAAAGGTGCGCTTCAGCGTGGCGGTGATGCGGTCGCGGTCGTCGCCCAGGAATTCCGCCCAGCCCAGTTGCAGGCCGCGCGCCGCCAGCAATTGCACCACTTTGGGGAAATGCTGGTCGACCCGTTTTCCCGACAGGATTTCGTCGCCGATGATGATCAATCCGATTGGCATAGGCTTTCCTCGAAAGGTGCGTGGCGCAACTGGGCCAGCGCTTGCAGGCAATAATATTCAAACCACAGACCGGTGAAAATGAATATTACGACATACACCCAGATCGATGCAGCCAGCAGGATGGGGAAGAAGGCGATGGCGGCAGCGGCGCCGCCCACCCACACTAGGGCCGGCAGCGTGCCGGCCAGGCCCGACACGACGCCGATCGCCATCAGCTGCCAGCGGTGTTCGCGCTGCAGCGCGGCCAGCTCCTCCGGGCTGGCATAGTCGGCCAGCGCGTCATAGCTCATCACGCGGCTGGTGAGCCAGCCCCACAGCAGCACTGTCGCCAGCCCGGCCAGCGGTGGAACGATGTACAGCGGCACGATGCACAGCCAGGCCACCAGGAACATGCCGAAGGCGCCCAGCGCCTTGGCCACGCCGCCCAGGATGGAGCCGCCCTGCTTTTTTTCCAGCTGCGGGAAATGGCGGCCGCCGACATGGCGCACGATGAAGGGCATGGCGGCCACGCCGATGAAGATCATGGCCGTCACGATCATCAGCGGCAGCAGCAACAGCAGCGCGAACAGGGGCACGACGATGGAGCGCAAACCGCCCAGCCCGAGCGATTCGAGCCAGTCGCTGGTGACGCGGTAGATTTCGAATCCGACGAAATGGCCGTGCAGCCAGTCCAGCAAGGGTTGCAGTCCCAGCCACAGCAGCAGCGCCCACAGCGCCACGGACAGGAGGAAGGGGACGATACTCAGCAAGAGGATCTTGCCGTGGAACTGGGACAGCAGGGCCCTGCCGTAAGCGTGGATGACTGCGCGCATTGTTAATCCGGTTTCCTTCCCATTCAATTCATTGTCGCGGTTGCGGGCGAAGTGTATACGAACATTGGGCAGGCGCCGCAAATGCACTACAATCGCGGCCTGAGTCCACCATTTCCAAGGAATCCCACATGACTATCATCACCACCGCATCCGGCCTGCAATACGACGACCTCCAAGTTGGCGAGGGCGCCGAAGCCAAGGCCGGGCAGAACGTGACCGTCCACTACACCGGCTGGCTGCGCAACGACGACGGCAGCAAAGGCCCGAAGTTCGACTCGTCCAAAGACCGTAACGACCCGTTCGAATTCGCCCTGGGCGCCGGGATGGTGATCCGCGGCTGGGATGAAGGCGTGCAAGGCATGAAAGTCGGCGGCACGCGCCAGTTGATCATTCCCGCTGACCTGGGCTATGGCTCGCGCGGCGCCGGCGGCGTGATCCCGCCGAACGCCACCCTGATCTTCGACGTGGAACTGCTGGGCGTTTGATTCGCGCCGCGGAGGCGGCCACTAGCGCTGCCACTTGCGCTGTACTGCCTCCTGCTCCGCTTTCGCATCGAGCGCCTGGCCGGCGATACGCTGGTCGATCGCTTCCAGCACCTGCGGCGGCATGTCCGCCGCGGCTTGCCGGTATTCCCCCTGCGGCCCCTTGGACGGGTTTTGCAGCGCCAGCTGCACCTTCCAGGCGCCGCCCTGCTTGCAGGCCAGGCCAGCCAGGTCCTGCGCCGTCATGAAGCTGCGGCAATAAGCGCCATCCTGCGCCAGGAAACTGGTGCCGATGCGCACCGGCCCGCCGCTGCCGCCCAATTGCTGTTCCAGCGCCGTCGCCAGGCGCCCCTGCGCCACCAGCGCGCCGTCGCGGCTGGCCACCGTTTCGACCCGGTCGGCCGCCAGCAGGCCAATCCCGTAATGGCCGGCCATGACGCCCACCATCAGCATTGCCGCCATCGAACCCCACTCCGGCCAGGACCAGCGCCGGCTGCGGACAGCCTTGCGGGCCGCTTGCTGCTCCGCCTCGCGCCGGGCGCGCACGGAATCCAGGCTCACTACCGTGGCCTGGCGCAGCGGCTGCGCCAGGCGCGGCGGCACCGCCTCCTCCGCCACCGGGGCATAGGCCGCAAACACATCGTTGCGCATGGCCTTGTGCTGGGCCACGCGGCGCGCCAGCGCGGCATCCTTGCGCATGGCTTCTTCCACCGCGCGGCGCGTGGCTTCATCCAGTTCGCCGTCGGCATAGGCCATCAGGATTTCGTCGGAAAAACTCTTCATACCGTCCTCGCTTGTTCCGATAACAGTTCTTGCAGCGCCGTGCGGGCCCGCGCCAGCCGGCTGGTCAGGGTGCCGACCGGGATGTCCAGCACATCGGCGGCCTCCTTATATGGCAAGCCTTCCACCAGGACCAGGCCGACCACCAGCCGATGCTCCTCGCTCAACAGGCTGACTGCTTTCTGCACCGCCAGCCGCTGCTGGTGGGCTTCGGCAAAGTCGTCACCCACGTGCTCGCCTTCTTCTTCCGGCGCAAACAGCTCGCTGCGGCGGGTGCGGGCGCGCACTTCATCGATCCAGGCATTCTTGATGATGCGGAAAAGCCAACTATCGAGCCGGGTTCCCGGCTGGTAAGCGCTGCTGTGCAGGATGGCGCGCTCCACCGAAAGCTGGACCAGGTCGTCCGCGTCCTCGCGGTGCCAGGCCAGCGTGCGGGCAAAGCGCCGCAGCCGCGGCAAGAGGGCGGCGATTTCCTGGTGCAGGGCGTTATCGTTGTCCATCATATGTGGAGAACGAACGGGGTGGGGATTTTCTTCCCACTTTCCATCGTTTATACAGATTAGATACCGAAAGCCTATATTATCATCCGACCATGCCAAGCCTGCGCCCGTCTTGCTTCCTGTTGCGTTCACGCCGCTGCCTGCGGCGGTGGCTGCTGGCGCTCGGCTGCGCTGCCGGCGCCGGCCTGCTGGCCTGGGCCGGGCCGGCGGCGGCACAGATCGGGTTGCCCGGCCTGCCCCAGTTGCCGGGCGCCGGCTTGCCTTCGCAGCTGGGCGACAGCGTGCTGCGCGAGCGTTTGCGGGAGCGGCTGCTCGATACCACGGAGCTGCCGCGGCGCGTGCCGCTCGACCAGTTACGGCTGGTTACCATCCGCGATTTACTGCAGCGCTATCCGGCCCATCTCGAACCCGACCCGGCGGGATTGCCGATCGTGCGGCGCGAAATCCTGGCCTGGTCGCCATCGGCCGCGGGCTTGGCTGCGGCGGCCGCATCCGGCCTGGCGGTGGTGAGCCGGCAGGACATGCCGGAAGTCGGGCAGACGCTGGTGACCTTGCGCGTGCCCGATGGCGTCGCCACGGCGGCAGCGCTGTCCGCCTTGCGCACGGCGGATCCGGAGGGCGTCTACGATTTCAACCATGTCTATACCGGTGCCGGCGCGGGCGGCGCCACCGGTACGGCGGCAGGCGTCGGGGACATCACGCCCGCCGTCGATGCGACGGCCAATCCGGCTGCGCGCGCGCCCGCCGGCCGGGCCCAGGGCCGCGCGGCGGCCGATGGCGCGGCAACGAACGGCAGTGGCGCACGCGCGGCCGGCGGCGCAGGTGGCCGCAAGCCGGCCGCGGGCGCGGGGGTGGCCGGGCCGACGCGGCGCGTCATTTCCGGCGCAGCCCATGGCGCGCTGCCGGGTGGCGGTCCGGGCGGGGAGCGCGCCGCGCGGGCCGTGACGAGCGGCGCCGGAGCGAGCGGCGCGTCCGGCGGCGACGTGCGCGTCGGGCTGGTGGACAGCGGCGTCGATGAGCGGCACGAGGTGTTCGACAACGCCCGCATCGTGCGCTGGGGCTGCGACGGCGCGGCGCGGCCCGCACCGCACGGCACGGCGGTCGCCGCCCTGATGGTCGGCAAGTCCGCCCGCTTCACGGGCGCGGCGCCAGGGGCCAAGCTATACGCGGCAGATATATATTGCGACCAGCCGACAGGCGGCTCGGCAAGCCAGATCGTGCAGGCATTGGCCTGGCTGGCAAAGGAGCAGGTCGGCGTCATCAATATCAGCCTGGTCGGCCCCGCCAACCAGATGCTGGGCCGCACGGTTCAGGCGCTGGTGGCGCGCGGCCACTTGCTGGTGGCGGCGGTCGGCAACGATGGGCCGGCGGCGCCGCCCTTATATCCAGCCAGTTATCCCGGCGTGGTGGGCGTCACGGGCATCGACCCGAAACGCCGCCCGCTGCCCGAAGCGGCGCGCGGGCCGCAAGTGATGTTCGCCGCGCCTGGCAGCCAGATGGCGGCGGCAGCCATCGGCACCCCGCCGTATAAGCTGGTGCGCGGAACCAGTTTCGCCGCACCACTGGTGGCAGCGCTGCTGGCGCCGCACCTGCCCTCCCCTTCGCCGGCGCTGGCCGCCGGTGCCGTATCCTCACTGGCCGCCAGCGCCACCCCGGCCGGCGACGGCACCGGCCGGGGCGTGGTCGGCGAAAACCTGCGCATTCCCCCATCCGCCTTCCGCTGAAAAAAAATTTTTCGGGGGATGGAAGAAAACCCGAATGCCACTCGTTCTCTGTATGAAAGCGGCGGATTTCCCGCGGCAAGCCTAAGGAGAACTGATATGAAAACCAACATCGCAACCTTCATCCGCACTGCTTTGATCGCTGCCGCCGGCGCCGCGTCCATCGCCCAGGCAGGTCCGCTCGGCGGCGCGCTGGGCGGCAATATCGGCGGCGCCATTGGCGGCGGCTTCGGCGGCGGCATCGGCTCGATGCGCGGCGGGATGGCGGGCGGCATGGCCGGCGATATCGCCGGCAGCACCATGCGCGGCAGCCGTACCGGCGCGGATATCGCCGGCCGCGCCGCCGGCGATGCCACGGCCACCGCCTCACGCGCCGCTGCCGCCGGCAACTCCGCCGACCAGGCGGCGCAACGCGGCATCGATGCCGGCGGCGCGGTAAGCGGCGCGGCTGGCCTGACGGGCAGCCTGTCCCGCAATGCCGGCAGTGCTGGCGGAAATGCGGACGGCGCAGCAAACGGGGCCGCAAAGAGCGCGGCAAACGGTACGGCAAACGGCGCAGCAAATGGCGCGGCAAATGGCGCGGCAAACGGCGTCGCGGGCAGCCTGGCTGGCGGCGCGGCAGGCGCTTCATCCCTTGGCGTCCAGCTGACGCGCGGCGCCGGCGCAGCCAGCGGCAGCGCGGACGGCGCGGCCAATGGCGCCGCCAATGGTGCCGCCGATGCTGAAGGCAGCCTCGCGGGCGGCGTGGCCGGCGCTTCCGCCATGGGTGGAAAACTGGCGCGCCGTGCCGGCTCCGCAAGCGGTGCAGTGGACGGCGCAGCCAGCGGCACCGCAAACGGTGCGGCAAGCCGCGCTTCCGACAGCACGCCGGCCAGCAATGCCAACGGCAATGCGAGTGGCGCTGCCAATGGCACCGCAAACGGCTTGATGGGCGGCCTGGCCGGCGGCGCGACCGGCGCGCACAATCTCGGCGCACAGGTGGCGCGTAACGCCGGCGCGGCGGGCGGCAGTGCGGACGGTGCGGCAAACGGCGCCGCAAACGGTGCTGCAAATAGTGCGTCGAACAGCGCTCCAGGCGGCACGTCGAATGGCGGCAAGGCTGCCTCGGCTTCGGGCAACGGCAACGGCGCATCCGGTCTCGGCGCCAGCCTGGCGCGCGGCACCAGCACGCTTGGCGGCAGCGCGGACGGTGCATCCAGCGGCAATGCGAATGCGCATGCAAACCGTTCGGGCGCCAGCGGCTCGGCCAACGGCAACACCAACGGCGCGGCGCAAGGCCAGGCCATCGTCCCCACCCGCAGCGCCTCGCGCCACGCGAACGCTGCAGCCAACGGTGCCGCCAACGGCTCGGCGAGCGGCAGCAAAGCGTCCCGCGGCAGCAGCGCCGGCGGCGGCCAACCCGCAGCGCAGCAAACGCATAAAAGCGCCTCCGCCAATGCCAACGTGAACGCAGGTTTCAACGCACGGGCGGGCAAAAACGCCGCCGTTGAGGGCTCCGCGCAGTGACGCACCAGCCTGGGGCGGGCCGGCGGAAAAGCTTAAGCTACCTGAGCTTTCCGCCGAAATTCCGCCCCGATTCCGTGGCGAGCCAGTCACTATATGGGCTTCTTCAAAAAAGGGTACACACTTTTTTCAATTAATGTGCTAATCTGCGCGCTCCATTAACCAAGGAGGTAGTAATGAAAAAAGGCGAACTGATTGCAGAATTTGCGAAGCGTACCGAAATGTCCGGCGCAGCCGCTAACGACGCAATTAACACCCTGATCGCGATCGTTACCGAACGTCTGAAAAAGGGCGACACCGTTGGCATCACCGGTTTCGGCACCTTCTCCGTCGCCAAGCGCGCAGCCCGCAAAGGCCGCAACCCAGCAACCGGCGAAGCGATCAAGATCGCTGCATCCAAGACCCCTAAGTTCTCGGCTGGCGCAACCCTGAAAGCCGCTGTGAACCCAACCAAGAAGAAGTAATTCTTCAGGCTGACCGCCAGAACGGCGGTTCAAGGCTGGCCCGAATGGCTTGTCTTGAACCGCCGTTTTTTATTGTGCACCGCACCGAGGATTGGAGCCTATCCTCTAAGGCGTAGGCGGCTTTCTTTTGTATGATGGGCGCTTCACACACCCCACCCAACCAGAGGTACACACCATGAGCCTGCAAGAACAATTCGACGCCGCAGTTGCCGATTCCAAGAACCTGCCGGAACGTCCGGACAACATGACCCTGTTGAAGATCTACGCCCTGTACAAGCAAGGCTCCGCTGGCGATGCGACCGGTGAGCGTCCAGGCATGACCGATTTCGTCAACCGCGCCAAGTTCGACGCGTGGGCGGCACTGGCGGGGACCAGCCAGGACGATGCCAAGCAGCAGTACATCGACCTGATCGAAAGCCTGAAGTAATTCTCCCGAGGGGACCATGCTGAGCGCCCTGCGTTGGCTACTGGTCCCTGTCTCCACCGCAGTCGGATGCTGGCTTGGCATCGCGATTGCGCTGCTCCTCTACGCCTCATTCGACTTTTTCTGCCCCGCCGACCGGCGCGTATCCGGCATGTGCCAAGCATCCTGGTTCCATGCTGGAGCTGAGTTTTCCCAGTATGCCGGTGCCGCTATCGGCGCAGCCATCGCTGTGGCGCTGCCATTTTTCACGGCGCCTAGCCATAAGCGTGCAGTGGCCACCCTGGCCTTCCTTGCTGGCGCGGCGTATGCGCTGACCTTTAGCTGGCGCGCGCCAGGTTCGTGGCCATTTGCCGCTGCTGCGATCGCGACAGGACTGGCGGTGCTGGCATGGGCGTGGCACACTACAGCATTTGCAAAAACACCAATAAACCCACATGCTGGATAACCACTGCAAGATCGCCGCCGTCCTCCACATCATCATGGGGGCTTTCCTCCTGCTGTCGCTGGCCTTCATCATGCTGTTCCTGGGCGGCATGGCTTTCCTGACCCAGATCGATATCCCGTTTGCGGGCTGGCTCGCCGGGCTCGGGGTATTCATCGTCGGGTTGTTCGCCCTGTACGGTGCGGCGCAAGTCGGCGCCGCCGTTGCTTATCTCAATGGCTCTGGCGCGGGCCGCACGCTGCTGATCATCTTCAGCGTGATTGCGCTGTTCAACTTCCCTTTCGGCACCGCAGCGGGGGCCTATTCGCTGTGGGCGTTGCTGCGTTAATGAGGCAGGAGCAAGTCGTCGCCGCAACGCCACCGGCCGGCAGCCAGGCCAGCCGGCGCCTCGCCGGCGCTTACTTCCACGATTGCTACCGGATCGCTGCCCCGCATGCCGGGGCTTCCGCGCTCGAACTGTACCTGCAGGTGGTGCGCCAGACGCCGGGCTGGGTGAACCGCCTGATGGCTTTGCGCAATTGGCTGGTGGGGCTGGTTGGTTTGAAAGACCTGGGCCACCTCGATGCCCTCGACAGCGGGCGGGCTGCCTCGGCATACCGGGTGGGCGACCGCGTCGGCATCTTCTCCCTGCGCCATTTGTCGGACGAAGAAGTACTCCTGGGCGACTCCGACAAGCACCTGGACGTCGTTGTGTCGGTCTGCAAAGACGCGCAAGGCAGCGTGAGCGTGACGACCATCGTCCACGTCCACAATTGGCTGGGCCGGCTGTACATGCTGCCGGTCGTCCCGCTGCACAAGATCATCGTCAAGACGATGCTGAAGAGGACTGCCTCGCCGCGTCCAGTCTGATATGCTGCGGCCTGATGAAAAGCCTTGAACGAATCCGCCAGGACTCCCTCGAAATCAACCGCCTGCTGGCACAGATCAATACACTGGTCCGGCAGCGCGATGACGCGCCGCAGCAGCGCGCCGCCTGGCAGGCCGCCTGCCAGGATTTTTATGCGCGTTATGACGCCCTGTGTTTCCCGGGCGGCGCCGCCATGCTGGAGCGTGTGCGCAGCGGCGATCCTGCTGCGGTGGAAGCTGCCGTGCGCTTCCTGCTGGCCGATCCCTACCACTTCCGTTCCGGTTATCTCAAGGAGCGGCTTTGGCGCTGGCTCGCCAACCTGCCGCTCAGCGCCGGCGTACGCACGCGCCTGGAGCGCGCAGCGATGGCTTATGTGGAGCGGCGCATTGGCCGCGAATTCTGGGCGATGTGCAAGGCGATGGCCCGCATCGGCCGTCCCGCATTCTGGATCGCCGTGTCGGCGCAGGCGGTTCGCCTTCCTGCGCCAGGTGCGGCGGCTGATTCCCACGACGTTGCGCTGCGTGCAGCCTTGCTGTTGGCGCATGGGGCCTCTGTACATGCCGGCAGCGAAGCCCGCCGGCGCTTCTACCAATCGGCAAACAATTCATGACGCTTGAATTTCGCAGGGCAACCGCAGACGACATCCCTGCCATGAGCGCGATCCGCCTGGCGGTGCGCGAGAACGCACTGTCGGATCCGGGCCGGATCACGCGGCAGATGTATGAGGATTATCTGGAGCGTCTCGGGCGGGGCTGGGTGTGCACGCGCGATGGCGCGGTGATCGGCTTTTCTTACGCCGCGCGCGCGGACCATTCGATCTGGGCACTGTTCATCGAGCCAGGACATGAGGGCCTGGGCGCGGGCAAACGCTTGCTGCAACTGGCGACGGACTGGCTGTTTGCCGAGGGCGCGCCGGCCGTTACGCTGTCGACTGCTGCGGACACGCGCGCCGACAGCTTCTACCGGGCGCAGGGCTGGCAGCGTGGGGAAATGAAGGATGCGGTGGAAGTGCGTTACCGCTTGCCGCGCAAGCTGGCGGTACGCCGCGCCGAGGCTGATGACCTGGATGCGATGTGGGCGCTGTTCCAGCCCTTGCTGGCGGGCGGCGACGCATTCCCGTTCGGCACCGGCTTTGAAAAAAGCACTTTCCAGCTGCACTGGTTCAGCAGCCATCCAGCCTATGTCGCCTGCGGCCCGGGCGGGAAAATTCTCGGCATGTACAAGATGGGCGCCAACTATCCCGACCATGGCGCACATGTCGCCAGCGCGACTTACGCCGTGGCCGTGGATGCCCAGGGCCAGGGCATCGGCCGCGCGCTGGTCGAGCACAGCCTGGCGCGGGCGCGCAGTGAAGGCTTCCTGGCGATGCAGTTCAATTACGTCGTCAGCACCAATGCGCCGGCCATGGCTTTATACCGCAAGCTGGGCTTCAGCATTGCCGGCACGCTGCCGCAGGCATTCCGCCACCGCGAACGCGGCTTGGTCGATGCTTACGTTCTCCATCGATTCCTTTGAAAGCAGGCCGCGTGGCACCATTGCGGCTAAAACCGGTAAAGCGGGGTCAGGCCCAAGGGCCTGACCCCGAGCTGCTGGCTTAGGCGGGGGCGAATACCGAGCGCATCTTTTCGGCGACCTTGCCTTCGATGGCGCTCTTGAAGGCGCCCATCAGGAAGCCGAGCTTGATGTTCATGTGGGCCGCGCTGTCGGCCAGGGTCAGCGTGCCTTCCACGCCGCTGCGGCCGAACTTCAGCGTGTCGCCCTGCCATTGGCAGGCCAGGTCGAATTCCTTGGCAATACGTTGTGCTACCTGTTCCGCTGCTGCGCGCGCTTGCGCCGGTTCCAGGTTGTGGGCCTGGGTGATGTTGATGTCCGCCATACTCTGCTAATCGAAAAGCACAAAAGGCGCTATTTTAACGCACGTACCTTTGTGCCAGATCAAAGGGCGCTGGCGCGGACAGGGTAACCATGGTCTTTCAACCGCCCTTGGGAGAGTGATCATGGATGAGAATATGTGCATGACTTTGCCTGTCAGCTTTGTGCCGACGCCATCCGCCTTGTACCGCGCGCACCGCAAGTCGGCGCAATTGCTGCAGCAGCCAAGCCTGCCACGCCTGAAAGATACCGCGTTGCCAACGCGTCCTGCCGCTGCACCGCCCGCCGGTGCACGCGTACTGATCTGGAAGCAAGACCCTTCCGTCAGCGAAATCGGCACCCGCAAGATTTTCCTGCCCGGCGTGATCCTGGAAGGCCCGCGCGATGCCCGCATCACCTTCGGCCAGCCCGGCATTGCGCCGGTCAGCCCGAATGCCTTCGGCGACTTCATCATGGCGCCGGATACCGACCAGTTCGACGCCGTGCACACCTTTGCCGTGGTGCGGCTGACGCTGACCATGTACCAGCGCGTGCTGTCGCGCGCCGACCAGGGCGCTCCCCTGCCCTGGGCCTGGAACAGCAGCCGCAATACCGACCCGCTGGAAGTGTTCCCGCACGGCTTGCCGAACGTGATGAACGCCTACTACAGCCGCAACGACCGCGCGCTGAAGTTCGGCGACTTCGTGCCGACCGGCACCCCCGGCCGTGTCTTCACTTGCCGCTCCTTCGACATCGTGGCGCACGAAACCGGCCACGCCGTGCTGGACGGCCTGAAGCCGAAATGGATCCTGAACAGCGCGCCGCCGCAGACCGGCGGCCTGCACGAATCCTTTGGCGACCTGACCGCGATCTTCCTGGCCCTGTCGCAGCTCGATCAGGTGGAAGCGGTGATCGCGCAAACCAAGGCCGACCTGCACGACAAGACCTTCCTGGCCGACATGGCGGAACAGTTCGGCCTGGCGCTCGGCCGGCCGAATGGCTTGCGCAATGCGGACAATGACCTCAAGCTGTCGGAGACCGGCAATGAAGTGCACGCGATCTCGCAAGTGTTCACCGGCGCCGTATACGACATCCTGGCCGATATGTTCTCGCTCGAACGCGCGCCCGGCCTGCGCGACGATGCGGCGGTGCTGCATGGCGCCGCGGGCTACCTGTGCAGCCTGGTGCTGCGCGCCCTGGTGGCCGCGCCCGAGGCCAATGCCAGGTACGCCGACGTGGTGAACCAGATGCTGCGCATCACACAGGAAGACGGCAAGCCCGTCGATTACGCCAACTTCATCCGCAACCGCTTCGCCCTGCGTGAAGTGGTGGTCTCGCCGGTGCCGCTGACCGAGGACCAGCCGCCCAATCTCGAATTGCCGGCCATGGTGGAAGATGCGCCGGACGCGCGCCAGGACCGCCGCGCCTGCTGCGGTACCATGAACCATGCCGAATACTTCGACCTGGAAGGCGTGCTGGACGAGGAGCGCAAGGCGCTGGCGGCGTGGTGCCAGCAGCATTACACCGCCAAGAGCAATTCCTGACCCTGAACAGCGGCGGCGC
>CAMLRG010000062.1 GCA_946482335.1 uncultured Duganella sp.
CGCGTTTCCGAAAGTTGCCCCCCATTCGTATGAAGAAGACCGCCCTGCCCCTCGTGCTGATTGTGCAAGCCCTGAACACCACCTACGCCCAGGAGCCCGCCGCGCCGGCCGCCGACAAGGTGATGCCGAAAGTGGAAGTCAAAGGCAGCGCGGCCATGGATATCCGCCGCAACGACACCGCCACCAAGATCGTGGTGACGCAGGAGGAAATCCTGAAAAACGGCGACACCAGCATCGGCGAAGTGCTCAAGCGCCTGCCCGGTATCACCCTGGATGGCGTGCAGGGGCGCGGCGGCAATATCCGCATGCGCGGCCTGGGCAGCGGCTATACCTCGATCATGCTCAATGGCGAACCGGCGCCGCCCGGCTTTTCCCTCGATTCGCTGACGCCGGACATGATCGAGCGCATCGAGGTGATGCGCGCGGCCACCGCCGAATTCAGCACGCAAGCCATTGCCGGCGGCATCAATATCGTGCTGAAGAAGGCGATTTCCACCGCGCAGACGGAAATCAAGGCGGGCGTGCAGGCCGACAATGGCCAGCCGGGCGTCAGCGTCAACCTGCAAATGTCGGACCGCAAGGGTCC
The DNA here is from genome assembly GCA_946482335.1 of uncultured Duganella sp. Next base: position 587 of record CAMLRG010000062.1, read on the forward strand.
CTGGTCGTATTCGGTGGGCGGCGGCTTCCTGTACGGCGACTTCGACCGGCCGAGCCATTCGGTCACCGAGGCTGACGGCGGCGCGCCCCTGCTGCGCACGGGCGAGGCCACCAGCCGCGGTTCCTTCCGCAATTTCAATATCGCGCCGCGCATCAATTACGCGATCAAGCCGGGCGACGTGATCACTTCGCAAAGCTTCCTGGCGGTGAACCGCTTCCGCGCCCACAATACCGAACGCATCGCGACGGTGTACGGCGCGGAGCCGATGTTCAGCGGCCTGGACCAGGATATCCGCGGCGACTTCGAATTGTTCCGCACCGACTTGAGCTGGGCGCGGCCGCTGGCCAATGGCGCCAAGCTCGATATGAAGGCCGGCGTCAACTACAACCACCGCAACACGGAAGCGCCCAACCTGCAGACCGGCACGCTGTTCGAGCGCACGCGCACCGTGACGTCCGAGTCGACCGACAAGGGCTTCACCACCACCGGCAAGTATTCCAGCCCGCTGATTCCGGGCCACGCCCTGGCCACCGGCTGGGACATCGGCTACAGCAAGCGCGAGGAAGACCGCATCCAGCGCGAGCAGTACCTGCGCGCGCCGGCCGGTACCAAGCCGCAAAACCTCGATGAAATCTATGCCGCCGACGTGACGCGCGTGGCGGCTTATGCACAGGATGAGTGGAATGTCACCGACCGCTGGTCGGTCTATTTCGGCTTGCGCTGGGAGGGCGTGAACATCCAGAGCAGCGGCAGCGATTACGCCGGCATCGACAGCAATTCCAGCGTCCTGAGCCCGCTGTTCCAGACCTTGTACAAGCTGGGCGAGAAGAAGAAGGACCAGGTGCGCTTCGGCCTGACCCGCACCTACAAGGCGCCGGGCGTGGGCGACCTGATCCCGCGCCGCTTTACCTCCAACAACAACAGTTCGACTTCGCCGGACTTCATGGGCAACCCGGACTTGAAGCCGGAACTGGCCTGGGGCCTGGACCTGGCGTTCGAGCATTACCTGGGCGAAGGCGGCGGCTTGCTGTCGGCCAGCACCTATGCGCGCCGCATCGAGGACATCACGCGGCGCCGCGTGGACTTGATCGATGGGGCCTGGGTGTCGCGGCCGGTCAATGCCGGCACGGCCAACACCTATGGCGTTGAGCTGGAAGCCAAGCTGCCGCTGCGCGCGCTGATGAAGGAGGCGCCGGGCGTGGAGCTGCGTGCCAACCTGACGCGCAACTGGTCCAGGCTCGATAGCGTGCCGGGGCCGAACAACCGCCTCGACCAGCAAGTGCCGCTCAGCGGCACCGTTGGCGCGGATTGGAAGCTGGACAAGCTGCCGCTGACCCTGGGCGGGTCGTTCAGCTACCAGGGCGGGGGCGCGGTGCGCATCTCGGATAAGCAGTTTGCGTATGCGGTGCCGAAGCGGGCGCTGGATGTGTATGGGTTGTGGAAGTTCACGCCGAAGACGCAGTTGCGCGTGTCGGCGTCGAATGTGCTGCATCAGGATAATCTGTCGCGGTCGTCTTACCTGGAGATGGCGGGGCTGCGCAGCGATACCACGATCACGCCGACCAGTACGCAGGTGCGGGCGATGTTGGAGGTGAAGCTCTAAAACCAGTAAACCGGCACACCGGTGTCAGACCCTCGGGGTCTGACACCGCCTTACCGGTTTATCAAGCAGCGCGGCCCAGGGCGGGCGCGGCCAGGGCCACGCCACCGGCGAGGCTGTAGGCTTGGCGGTAGCCAAGGCGGCGCAGGCATTGGGCGGCCTTGGCGCTGCGGTTGCCGCTGCGGCAGAAAAACACCAGCGGCGCCTGCTCGTCCGCCGCCAGCCAGTCCGGCACGAAGGCCGCCAGCCGGCTGAGCGGCACGCTGCGCGCACTGCGCCCGGCCGGGATGCCGGCCGCCTGTTCATACGCTTCGCGCACATCGACCAGCACCGCTTGCGGCTGCGCCGCCAGCAGGCGCGCCAGCGCCATGCCATCGAGGTGGATCTCGGCCGCCGCGCCGCCGCCCTGCGCTTCGGCGCGCAGGCTGGTGCAGCAAGGGGTCACGGCTTCGCGCCCGGCGCACAGCAGCGCATCGGCCGGCACCAGGCCGGCCAGCTCGGCCAGCGTGGCGGCGCCGGTGAAGGCATACGCCACCTGGTCGCCACGCATCAGCAGGTAAGCCAGCTGGCTGGCGTCCAGCGCCACCCGGCGCAGCGCTTGCGCACCGAAGTCCAGGCGCTCGCCGTCGGCCGGCCAGGAGCCGCCATCGCGCGTGCTGAGGCGGGCCACGACCCGGTAAGCATGGCTGCGCAGCAGGCTGTCGATGCGCTCGGCCAGTTCGGCTTGCAGATCGATCACGATGCATTGGCGCGATGCCGCATCCAGCAGCAGCCAGGTATGGTTGCCGCCCGCGCTCAGTTGCAGCACGCCGTCCGGCGCGCTGGCCGCAGCGGCCGGCTGCGCGGCGTCCGCCAGCAAGCCGGCGCCGCGCAGCGCCTGGCCGCAGCGCGCGATGCGTTCGCAGGCGGCGTCGATGGTGGCTTCGCTGGCCAGCGGGCCGAAGGACATGCGCACCGCGCTGCTGCTGCGCCAGGCCGGCACGCCCATCGCCTCCAGCACATAACTGGGCGCGGCCTTGGCGGCCGAACAGGCGCTGCCGGCGCTGACGCGCACATTGGCGGCGTCGAACACATCCAGCAATTCCTTGCTCGACAAGCCCGGCACCGAGAAATTCAGCGTGGTCGGCAACGCCTTGTCGAAGGGCGCGTTGAACACGATGCCGGGGAAGGCGGCGCGCAGGGCCGCCGCCAGGCGTTCGCGGAAGCCGTGCAGTTCGGCCGCAGTGCGGAAGGTGCCGCCCTCTTCCAGCGCGGCCAGCACGGCGCCCAGGGCGGCAATGCCGGCCATGTTTTCGGTCCCGGAGCGCAAGCCCGCTTCCTGCCCGCCGCCCATCACCAGCGGCGTGTAGGGCGCGCCGTCGCGCAGGTACAGCATGCCGATGCCTTTCGGCGCATACAGCTTGTGGCCGGAGAAGGGGGCGTAATCGATGCGGGTATTGGCCAGCTCCAGCGCCAGCTTGCCCAGGCCCTGCACGCAGTCGACCATCCACAACGCCGGGCTGCCCTCCAGCGCGGCGGCAATGCCGGCCAGGTCGGACACCACCCCGGTCTCGTTATTGGCCGCCATGGTGCAGACGAAGGCCGCTTGCGGCGCCAGCGCGCGCAGCGCGGCCAGGTCGTGGCGGCCGTCGCCGTCGACCGCCAACGCGGTCACTTCCAGGTCGAGGCCGAGCAGCGCGTTCCAGTGCGCCAGCGCTTGCGGCACGGCCTTGTGCTCGGTGGCGCCGTACACCAGCAGCCGGCCGATGGCTTCGCCGCGCGCGCGCCGTTCGCGCAATGCGCACAGCGCCGACAGCACGGCGGTCTGGATGCCTTCGGTGGCGCCGCTGTTGAACATGATGCGGCCGCCGCCCACGCCCAGCAGGCGCTGGGCGCGCTGGCGCACGCTGTCGAGCAGGGCTTTGGCTTGCAGGCCGGTGGCGTGGGTGCTGCTGGGGTTGCCGAAACAGTCGCGCATGGCTTGCACGGCCGCGTCTATGGCGGCCGGCAGCACGCAGGTGGTGGCATTTCCGTCGAGGTAGATGGGCTGGTTCATGGTGGATAGTTTACGAATCGCCGCCGAATCGCGCATTCCAAAATTACCCCAAACCCGCCTTAATGTAGAATAATCATTCCAAATATCGATATAAATAAAAATGAATGATCTCGACCGCTACGATTACGCGATCCTGGGCGCGCTGCAGGTGGATGGCACGCTGTCGGTGGCCGAACTGGCGGACAAGGTGGGCTTGTCGGCCACGCCGTGCTGGAAGCGCTTGAAGCGGCTGGAGCAGGACGGCTATCTCGAGCGGCGCGTGGCGATCATCAACCGCCGCAAGGCGGGCTTGCCGGTGACCGTGTTCGTCAGCGTGCGCACCAGCCAGCACGACGAGAAATGGCTGGCCAGGTTCGCCGCCGCCGTGGTGGCCTTGCCGGAAGTGCAAGAATTCCACCGCATGAGCGGCGACGTCGATTATTTGCTGAAGGTGGTGACCACCGATATCGAAGGGTATGACCGTTTTTACAAGAAATTGATCAAGGCGGCCCAGCTGAGCGGGGTGTCGTCGGCCTTCTCGATGGAGCAAATCAAGTACACCACCAGCCTGCCGCTTGACCTGGTGTCGCACGGCGCCGGTAGCTGAGAGTAGCGCCCGGGCGTGGGATAATGGCGGGATGCTGACTTCCCTGCTTCGTTCCTTCCTCCCTGCCCGCAGCAATACCAGCCAGCGCGAACGCGCGCGCGCGGCCGGCGGCGCCCTGCTGGGCCTGCTCCTGACCAGCCTGGTCGCCCACGCCTTGCTGGGCGACCAGGCCATCTGGCTGGTGCCACCCATGGGCGCTTCGGCGGTGCTGCTGTTTTGCCTGCCGGCCAGCCCGCTGGCGCAACCGTGGTCCGTCATCGGCGGCAATGTGGTGTCCGGCCTGGTGGGCGCGGCCTGCGTGCAAGCGCTGGGCGCCGGCCCGCTGGCGACGGCCCTGGCCACGCCGCTGGCGATTGCCGCCATGTTCGCGCTGCGCTGCCTGCATCCGCCCGGCGGCGCCACCGCCCTGATGGCGGCCATCGGCGGGCCGGCCATCCACGCCATGGGTTACCGCTTCGCGCTGGGGCCGGTGCTGCTCGATTGCGTGCTGATGGTGGCGGCCGCCATCGCCTACAACAACCTGACCGGGCGGCGCTATCCGCATACCCAGCAACTGGTGCACCCCAACCCGCACGCCACCAGGGATGCGGTGCCGACGGTGCGCTTCGGCTTCCAGCCGGAAGACCTGGACGCGGTGCTGCGCCAATACAACCAGGTGCTCGACATCAGCCGTGACGACCTGGAAGAACTGTTCCTGAAAACTGAGATGCGCGCCTACCAGCGCCGCTTCGGCATCATCACCTGCGCCGACATCATGTCCAAGGACGTGGTGACGGCGGAATTCGCCACGCCGCTGGCCGACGCCTGGCGCGAAATGCGGCGCCACCGGGTGGCGGCGGTGCCGGTGCTGAACCGGGTGCGGCGCGTGATCGGCATCGTCACCACCAGCGACTTCATGGCGCACGGCGGGCTGGACGACTACCACGGCATGCGGCGGCAGCTGCGCGAGTTCCTGCGCCCGTCCGGCACCACGCATTCGGAAAAGCCGGAAGTGGTGGGGCAGATCATGGTCAAGCATCCGCGCACGGCCAGCGTCGATACCCCGATCACCGAGCTGGTGCCGCTGATGGCCGATTCGGGCTTCCACCACATCCCGGTGGTCGACCACGAAAACCGCTTCGCCGGCATCGTGACGCAATCGGACGTGGTGGCGGCGCTGTACGCTAAAAACGCTTTGTCAGCGTCAATATCCCCGACTCCGTCTTCATATCAAGCCGCTTGAGGACGGAATTGCCGAGCAGGATGACCGGCAAGCCCGCCTCACTGATGGAGCCGTCCACATTGGCGAACTCGAATTCGCCGACCTTGACCCGGTCCAGCTTGACGATCCAGACCTGGGTGGTGCCGCCCGCCGTTTGCGAGAAGGCGCGGCGGCCCTTGTTGCGGTAATCGATGCCCATCTTGGCCGCCAGCGGCGCCGGGATCGACACCAGCGAAGCACCGGTATCGAGCATCATATTGACCGGGACGCCATTGATTTCGCCGGCCACCGAATAGTGCCCGTTCGGGTCGGGCGACAGCACCATCGCATTGCCGCCGCCAGGCTTGGCGGCGACGAATTCGCCGAGACGGATGGTGTAGCGCTTGCCGTTTTCCTCGATGGTGGCTTCGCCCGAGGTCACGCCCACCAGTTTGCTGCCATCGGGCAGGCTGGCCCCCACCGGGAAGGTGCGCGGCGCGGCGCCGTTCACCGACAGCAGGGCTTTTTCCTTCAGGGTTCCCACTAGCGCCACGTCGGCCTGTGCGAAAGGGGCGGCGGCCAGCAGGGCCGCCAGGTACAGGCTACGCATGAACTGATCCTTCTTCAAATCGCCAGCAGCCATTGTGCTGGCGCTGGCGGCAATAGTAAATATACGGCACGGCAAGCTTTCATTTTTTGCCCGCTTCGAGGAACAGCCGCGCCGCCAGGCCGGCGGAACAGAAGGCGGCCAGGCCGGCGCCGAGGGAGAGGGCTGCGGCCAGCAATCCCAGCGCCAGCAGCCTGCACACCATCAACCGCTGTCGGGGCAACAGGCGCGGCGTCGATAACAGGATGGCCAGGGCCAGTGCCGCCGGCACCAGCGGCAGGCCGGCGCCACCTGCATAAACGAGTAAGGCCAGCATGGCCCAGGCCAGCGCTGCGGCGCCCGTCGGATCCGGGCCAGGCCGGGCGTCGATGGCGGCTTGCAGGTCGGGGGCAACCGGCAGGCGCCGGAACATGCCAATATCGCTGCCGCCTGTATTCCCGGTGGGGACCACGCCCAGCGCCGAACCGAGCGCGCCCAGCACGATGCGCAGCAACTGGCCGACAGCGGCGCCCGGCCGGCCGCGCCTCAGCTCGAGCTTGAGCATCAGCCAGTGCGACAGCACGTGCGGCCACACCTGGCGCTGGCCGATCACATGGGCGCGCTCCAGGTGGCCCATGGCGGCTTCCAGCTCGCCCGCCGCCATGCGCGCGCGGGCTGCCGCGACTTCTTCACCGAACGTCATAACGGTCCAAAGTCCTTCCCTTCCGACAGCTTGTAGACCTTGATCTTGTCGCCGGTGCGCACCATGCGGCGGTCCAGCGCGGGGAAGTCCGCCACTTCGCATTCCAGGTTTTCGCCGCCCATCAGGTAGACCAGGTCCTCGGTGCCGCGGTTGATCATCTGGTGCGCCTTGGACGGTGCCGGGAAGCCGACGAAGTCGCCTGGCTCCAGCGCGTAATCCTCGCCATCGATGTGCGCGATGCCGCGTCCGGACAGGATGTAGACCCACTCTTCCTCGTTGTGGTGCAGGTGGTAGGCAAACGACTCCTTGCCCGGCTTGAGCCGGCCGATGCTGACGCCAGTGCGCTTCAAGCCGCCCATGCGCGACAGCTGTGAGCCGCTGATTTCCGAGTTGGGATTCCAGGGATGGGAAAACGTGCCTTCCGCTTCCTGCGCGGCAGCCTTGCGGACGATGTGCGGATACGACATTGCGGCACCTCATGTTTTATTGGTCTTGCAACATTGTACCAGCGGCGCGACGGTGGGACCGGGGCCTGTTGGGGACCTACGCCCTGCCAGGCCTGTCGCGAGAAAGTGCTATTTTCGGGTCAAATTGGTCACGCGTTATGCCGCCATTGTCGGCGACGATCTTGTGCACAACGGCATGACCATGTCGCCGAACCGCTTCGCGCAGATGAGCCTTGGATCCGTGCGCAATGCCTGGCATGTCATCCGCGTCCTGCTGCCCGGCGAACGCGAATTGAAACTTGCGCTGCGGCTACGCGGCTGAAGCACAGGCGCGCCGCAATGCGAACCGGCCGGCGCTGACCTCACCTGCCGCGCCCAGCACCACCAGCGCGCCCGCCGGCGCCACGCCCGCCCTGCCGCCCGCGCCCAAGCGCCGGCCACGTCCCCCATATGCTGTACCTGCCGCGCCTGCGTCCCGGTGCCGAAGAACGCCGCCGCAGCTACCGCCGCGCGGAAGACCTCGTGCTCGACTGAAGCCGCCGCCCAGGTTGAAGCGCCCCGACCCTTCGCGTATGCTTGTCGCTTCTTCATTTTCCCGGACCAAAGACAAATGAACCATCGTATGACCCTCGGCGCGCTGGCCGCCGCCATCCTGCTGGCCTACGCCCCGGTGCACGCCCAAGCCGCCGCCAAACCCGCCGCCACCGCGCAAGCCCCGGCCAAAAGCAGCGAGGCAGCGAAAAAGCAATTCTGGGCCCTGGCCGACGAGTACTACGATGCCATCGCCAAATACGACCCGGTCGGCGCCACCCAGAATGGCGACAACCGCTTCGACGACCAGATCGGCAGCGCCATCGCGCCCGCCACGCGCGCCCGGCAATTCGAGCTGTACCGCGCTTTCAGCAAGCGCCTGCAAGCCATCCCGCGCGCCCAGCTGAACCGCGGCGACCGCATCAGCTACGACGTGATGGCCTTCGAGCTCAAGACGTATCTGGCCTACGAACCCTTCCCCGAGCACTTGCTGCCGATCGAGCACATGAGCAGCATGCCGGTCACCCTGGCCAACTTTTCCAGCGGCGACGGCCCGCAGCCGCTGACCACGGTCAAGGAATATGAAGCCTACCTGAACCGCCTGAACCAGTTGCCGGCCTGGATCGACCAGGCCATCGCCAACATGAAGCAAGGCATGGCCCAGGGCATCACCCAGCCCAAGGCCATCATGCAGGCCGCGCTGCCGCAATTCCAGAAACTGGTCAGCGAAACGCCGGAAAAGAACATCTATTTCACGCCGGTGAACAAGTTCCCGGCCAGCTTCAGCGACGCCGACAAGCAGCGCCTGGCCGCCGCCTACCGCGCCGCCGTGGCCGACAAGCTGAACCCGGCGCTGGCCAAGCTGGCGGCCTTCGTGGAAAAGGAATACATCCCGGCCTGCCGCACCAGCACCGGCTGGAACGCCCTGCCCAATGGCGCGGCCTGGTACAAGGTGCGCATCGCCGATGCCACCACCACCAGCAAGAGCGCGGAAGAGATCCACCAGACCGGCTTGCGCGAAGTGGCGCGCATCCAGGCCGAATACGCCAAACTGGGGCCGAAGCTGGGTTATGATGGCCCGGCCGCCGGCCTGCCGACCTGGGTCGCGCAGCAGCCCAAGTTCTTCCCCTTCAAGACCGAAGAGGAAGTGCAAGCCGTGTACCACAAGCTCAACGACGTGCTCGACACCAAGCTGCCGGCCATGTTCACCCTGATCCCGAAAGCCAAGCTGGACTTGCGCCTGGAGCCTGAACTGAGCCGCGACACCGCGTCCGACCATTACACCGCGCCGGCGCTGGACGGTTCGCGCCCCGGTGTGTTCTGGTCGGTGGTCACCGATCCGAAGAAGTACGGCAGCACCGGCATGAACACCCTGTTCCTGCACGAAGGCAAACCGGGCCACCACTTCCACATCGCCCTGATGCAGGAACTGGACATGCCGAAATTCCGCAAGTTCGGCGGCAACACCGCCTTCACCGAAGGCTGGGCGCTGTACGCCGAAACCCTGGGCAAGGAAATGGGCATGTTCGAGGACCCGGCGCAATACTTCGGCCATTTGAACGATGAAATGCTGCGCGCGGTGCGCCTGGTGGTCGACACCGGCATGCACGCCAAGGGCTGGACGCGCGAGCAATCGATCCAGTACATGACCGACACCCTGGGCGATGCCGACGTCGCGCGCAACCAGACCGAACGCTACATGGTGTGGCCGGCGCAAGCGCTGGCGTACAAGACGGGCGCGCTGAAGATCCAGGAATTGCGCGCCAAAGCCGAAAAGGCGCTGGGCAGCAAGTTCACCCTGGCCAAGTTCCACGCCGTGGTCCTGGGTGACGGCACCGTGCCGCTGGCCCTGCTCGAATCCAAGGTCGACGCCTGGATCGCCGCAAGCCGCTGACCGCCGGTCCCGTGCCGCACCCCGCGGTGGGGCACGGGCCGCGCCCTTATTTCTTGATGGCGTAACGCTTCAGGCGCTGGATCACGAGCTCCGGCAGCGCCGTGATCTGCTTGGCGTGGTTGGCGAACACGATTTGCTGGCGGCCCACGCCGACCGGGTGGCCGTTGGCATAGAAGCGGAATTCCAGCCACAGCGAGCAGCGCCGCACATCGTAGGTGTTGACTTCCACGTCGATCTCCTGGAACGGGAACGTCTCCTGGATGTAATCCTGCGACGCATGTTTGGTGATCCACACCCCCTGGTCTTTCAACAGGTCGCGCGCAATGCAGTCGAACAGCATTTTCTCGCGGCAAATGCCCTGCCATTCGAAATAGCGGGCGAAGTACGTATTGCCGTAAGCGTTAGAGTCCTTCAGGTACACCGACAGCTTGTGGTGGAAGGTGAGCGCGGCGGCCGGGGTGTCATCGTTAAGGGGGGCGTGCATGTACATGTACTAGTCTCCAAAATTGCACTGGCAACTGCCAGCACCATACTTTTTGCAGATTCCCACGTTGAACTATTGATAAAGATCAATACTTGCGCATTTATTCCCAATAAGCTGTCAACAATCGTTTTCCTCCGCTGAGGTAAGTCCATGTATGCGCTCATACCGGCCGTGGTCTCAGCCCTGTTTATCGGATATGGGCTGTTCGTGCTTCGCTCGCGCGGGCCCAGCAAGACCGCCCTGACCTTCTTCGCCGTCTGCCTGACCACCTGCTTCTGGCAAGCGGCCTGGGCGCTGCTGTTCATGAGCCGCGATCCCGGCCTGGCGCAAGCGCTGGCGCGCCTCGGCTACTTGCCGATCCTGTTCCTGCCCACCACGCTCTACCACTTCATGATCGAGCTGACCGGGGCGCAGCGCGACCGCCCCTGGCTGTACGCCAGCTACCTGCTGTCCGGCGTGCTGGGCGTGCTGCTGCTGGCCAGCAATTGGGTGCTCGACGGCGTGCAACTGTACTTCTTCGGCTATTACCCCAAGGCCGGCTGGCTGCACCCGCTGCATCTGCTGCAAACGGTGCTGATCGCCGGCCGCCTGATCTGGCTGCCCTACAAGCGCCAACAGCGCGCCGTCTCCACCGAGCGCACGCGCTTGCGCTATTGCCTGGTCAGCGTCGGCATTTATTCCGGCGCCGTCATCGATTACCTGTGCAATTACGGCCTCGAATGGTATCCGCCCGGCGTCGCCTTCATCGTCGCCAGCCTCGGCTTGATTGCCCTGGCCATGGTGCGCCACAACCTGCTGGCCGACCCGATGGCGGCCGCCGCCAGCATCGCCCACGAAATGCGCACGCCGCTGGCCAGCATCCGCAGCCAGACCCGGCTGCTGGCGCGCAGCTTGCCCGAATTGATCGCCGGCTACCGCCCGGCCCACCAGGGCGCCCTGGGCGCGCAGCAGTTGCAACACCTGGGCCAGATCGCGCGCTCGATCGACGCCGAAGTATCGCGCTCGAACTTCATCGTCGACATGCTGCTGGCCTCGGCGCGCGATGGCGTGATGCAGGCCGACAGCTTCGCCCTGCATTCGGTCGGCATGTGCATCGATGAAGCGATGGCCTGTTACCCCTTCGCCGGGGCCGAGCGGGCGGCGGTGCGCGTCACCGTCAGCGAGGATTACCAATTCCACGGCTCGGACGTGCTGCTGATGTTCGTGCTGTACAACCTGCTGAAGAACGCGCTGCTGGCGATCAAGCACAAGGGCCGCGGCACGGTGGAAGTGGAATGCTTCGTGCGCGGCCAGCACAATTGGCTGGTGGTCACCGATACCGGGGTCGGCATCGCGCCCGACGTGCTGCCGCACGTGTTCGAACCGTTCTATACCACCCAGCGCGATGGCGGCGGCAGCGGCATGGGGCTGGCCTTCTGCAAGCGCGTGATCTGCGCCTTCGGCGGCGAGATCGGCGCCGAGTCGAGCGCGGGCAGCTACACGCGGATCGCGATCAGCCTGCCGCGCATCGCGGCCTCACCACGCCAGCCGGCCCGTAAGCATATCGCGGAACATTACCCAGTCGCCCATTAAGCTGTACAGCGGGTACTGGAAGGTGGCCGGGCGGTTGTGCTCGAAGAAGAAGTGGCCGACCCAGGCAAAGCCATAGCCCACCACGGGCAGCAGCCAGAGCAGCACCAGTTCCCCCGTCACCAGCACCGCCGCCAGCAGCGCCAGCACGATGGCCGAGCCGATGAAATGCAGCCGGCGGCACGTGCGGTTGGCGTGCTCTTGCAGGTAGAAGGGATAGAATTCCTTAAACGTCCGATAACGCGTTGCCATGGTCTGCCCCCGCTTGCACTTCCTGGACGATGTGATCGAGGTCGGTGTCGTCGCCCAGCACGAACACCTTGCGGTCTGCCAGCATCTTGAGGATGAACGGTTGCTGCTCGCGCAAGCGGCGCTGGAAATCGTCCACCGAATACAGGTTGGGATTGATCTTGCGGCGCAGGATGCGCTCGGCCACCGGTAAACGGTTCAGCAATTCGCCATAGGTGGTGTTTTCGCCGATCAGCAACAATTCCACCGGCGTGGTGGAATCTTCCGCTTCCTTCACCGTGGTGCCGTACACGAAGGCCACGCTCAATTGCCGGCGCATGGGCGCCAGCGCCGAATTGAGCACGCTCACCAGGCCGAAGGTTTTCTTGACCAGGCTGGCCAGTTCGGGATAGACCAGGTTGTCTTTGTTGGGGCGGAATTGGCGCACATTGCCGATGCGTTCGGACACGATCAAGCCCGATTCATGCAAGCGCTTGAGTTCGCGCTGCGCCGACGCGCTGCCCAGCCCGGTCAGGCGCATGATTTCATTGAGGTGGAACCCCTCATTCACGCGCACAAACAGCAGGCCCAGCAATTTTTGCTGGGCGGGAGTAAACAGGGCCGAGGCGATCATAGACCAAATTTTAGCATGGTCGCCGCGCGGCCCGCGCCGCTATTTTTTGGCGGGCGGGCGCATGCGCGGGGCGGCGTCGGACTGGCGCCGCACCAGGGTCGAGTCCATCACCAGGTGCTCGGGTTCGCGCGGCGTGCCCTCGCGCTGGGCGCGGATTTGCTGCACCAGGAAAGTCACCGCGGTTTCCGCCATGTCGGCGATCGGCTGGCGCACCGTGGTCAATTCCGGCCAGATGGTGGTGGCCAGGGCGGTGTCGTCGAAGCCGGCCACGGTCAGGTCGCCCGGCACGTCCAGTCCCATGCGGTGGGCGATGGCCACCGTGGCGGCCGCCATGTCGTCGTTGCTGGCGAACACGGCGGTCGGGCGGTGTTCCAGGCCCAGCAGCTGCTCGGCCGCGTCCAGGCCGGAGCGGTAGGTGAACATGCCCTGCACCGTCAATTCCGGCGGCATGGCCAAGCCCTTGTCGGCCATGGCGGACTGGAAGCCGGCCAGGCGGCGCGCACTGGCGGTCTGGTTGGGATGGCCGATCACGAAGCCGATGCGCTGGTGGCCCAGCGCGATCAGGTGGCTGGTCATGCGGTAGGCGGCCTGGTAATCGTCGATGCTGACGGCGCTGACGCGCTGGTCGGGCTGGCCGCAGGCCACCGTCACGGCCGGCACCTGGGCGCGCGCCACCAGGTCGATCAGGCTGGGCGTGTCGCACAAGGGCGGCGGCAGGATCACGCCGTCGACGCCATTGTCGAGCAAGCGCTGGGTCTTGTCCTTCCATTGCTCGCCTTCGCACTTTTCCACCACCAGCTGCACATTGTTGAGCGAAGCCTGGTTCAGCAAGCCGACCAGGAATTCGGTCAGGTAGCCGGCCGACGGGTTGGAGTACAGGAAGCCGATGCGCACCGGGCGCACCCCGGCCAGGCGGCGCGCCGCCTGGTTCGGCACATAGTTCAGCGCGGCCACCGCTTCGTCGACTTTGCGCCGGGTGCTGGCGCGCACGTTGGGGTCGCCATTCATCACGCGCGACACCGTCATCGGCGACACGCCGGCCAGCTTGGCCACGTCGGACATGGTCGGCGCCCCGCCGCGCGGCACATCCGCCGCTGCGGTTTCCCCTGTCGGCTCTACCTTCTTCCTCGCCATTTGCTGAAATGACCCTTGTGTTTGAACAACGGGACTCTACCACAGGCGGGGCCTAAAGTGGCTGCGCCTACCACAATATGGTAGCGCAACCAGCCATCATCCCTGGCCCGGGGCGTAGGGGAAGTGCAACCCCTGGTAGTACTCGAGCGGCTGGGGCGGCGGCACCACCCCGGGCGGCAGCGCGCGCCCCGACACCGACTGGAAATAGGCGATGCAGGCGTCGCGCCACCATTGCGCTTCACGCTGCTGCACGGCCAGCCGCGCCGCCACCTCCGCATGGCGCTGCGCATCGACCAGCGGCCGCAAGCGCGCCCAGCGCGCCTGCAGGTCGGCCACCGCGGCCACCCCGGCGTCGTAGCGCGCCAGCAGTTCGGCCCACAGCGTGCGGCCGGACGGCATGGCGTGCTCCCACGGCAGGTGGTGGAACCACAGCAGGTATTCGGGCGGCGTACGCTGCGGGTCGCGCCAGCGCTCGGCCAGCGCCGGCGCGTGGCGCGCGTACTGCGCCAGCGCATTGCTGCCGTCGGCGCCGCGCGCGAAGCCGATGCCGCCGCGGTCGGCGCGGTGGTAATAGGCCGGGTTCCACTCGGGCCGCGCCAGGTCGGCCACCCAGGGCGCCGGGCCGTAGTGGTGGCCGGTGCCCATCAGGTGCGCCAGGCCGAGCGGGGTCATGTAGTTCACCACCGCTTCGCGCGAGCGCATCATGATCTCGGCCACCTGCGGCGCCGCCTGCGGCGAAAAGGTGCGCCCGGCCCATTCCAGCGCCACCGCGTGCGCCGTCGCTTGCGGGTTCCAGGCCATGCGGCCGAACACATACCAGTTGGCCTGGTCGAAGTGGGAACCGCTCCAGTTGCGCGCGCTGCCGATATTGGCCACCCCGGCCATGCCGCCCAGCGGCCGGCCCGGCGCGGCGACGGCCAGGTCGCGCAGGGTTTCCTGGTACAGGGTGCCGAGGTAGGCCAGATGCGTGGCGAAGCCCAGGTACTCCTTGGTGACCTGGAATTCCAGCATCAGCGGCGTGGCCGGCATGGCGCCGAACAGCGGGTGCAGCGGTTCGCGCGGCTGGAAGTCGAGCGGGCCGTTCTTCACCTGCACCATGACATTGGGCGCGAAGCGGCCGTCCAGCGGCGCGAATTCGCTGTAGGCTTGCTTGGCGCGGTCCTCCGGCTGCTCGGAGGCATAGACGAAGGCGCGCCACATCACGATGCCGCCGTGCGGCGCCAGCGCGGCGGCCAGCATATTGGCGCCTTCGGCGTGGCTGCGGCGGTAATCCTGCGGGCCGGGCTGGCCTTCCGAATTGGCCTTCACCAGGAAACCGCCGAAGTCGGGGATGGCGCGGTAGATTTCGTCGGCCTTGGCGCGCCACCATTGCGCCACTTGCGGGTCGAGCGGGTCGGCGCTGGCGGTCTGCTTCAGTTCCAGCGGGGTCGACCAGCGCACCGACAGGTAGACCCGGATACCGTAGGGGCGCAGCACGCCGGCCAGGGCGGCGGCCTTGGCGATCCACGGCGCGGTCAGCACGTCGGGCTTGGCGTTGACGTTGTTGAGCACCGTGCCGTTGATGCCGAGCGAAGCGTTGGCGCGCGCGTAATCGACGTAGCGGCGCTCGGTGAGCTCGGGCAGCTCCCACCAGTTCCAGATCGACTGGCCGGCGTAACCGCGCTCGACGCTGCGGTCCAGGTTGTCCCAGTGGTTCAGCACGCGGCGCGCCAGCCGGGGGACGCTGCGCACATCCAGCGCGTCCAGGCGCTGGCCCAGTTGGGCCGCCTGCAGCCAGGCAAAAGCGCCGTACAGCAGGCCGATGTCGGCGTTGGCGGCGATCAGGGTATAGCGCCGGCCGCCCGGGCCGCGCAGGGAGCGCAGCAGGTAGCCTTCGTCGCCCAGGTCCGCCAGCGCGTCCAGCACGGCGGGTGGCAGTTCACCGCGCGCGGCGCGCGGCGCCAACTGCGCGCGCGTGGCCAGCAGCAGGGTGCCTGCGGCCGGCGGCGCGTCGGCGGCCAGCGCGCCGGCTGCCGCAGGCTGGCCGGCGCCGGCGGGCTTGGCGGCGCCGCTTGCGGCCGTGGACGCGGCCTTGGCCCCAGCGCCGTCGCGGGCGCCCATCGCGCGCAGCCCGCGCAGCAGTTCATCCGTGGCCGCCCGCACCGTGGGCGAATCCGGCGCCGCGACCGATACCCGCGTCGGCAACGCCACCCCGGGCAGCGGCCGGTAGCGCAGCCACAGTTCATAGCCGTCTTCCTCCACCGCCTGCGCCGCCGTCGCCAGGAACACGCCTACCACCACGACCAACCGCCGCCACATCCCCATCGCCTGCCTCCAGAATTGTTTTGGTTGCGCAACCATTTCATGTTAGCTTATCTCAAAATTTCAACAGAGAGGAGACTTTTCATGCATCAGACACGACGCCAGGCCCTGCAATGGCTGGCCGCCGGGGCCGCCGCCAGCGCCCTGCCCCCCCTCGCCCTGGGCGCGGACGCCACGCCCTTGAAAACCATCGCCGCCGCCAAAGGCATGCGCTTCGGCAATGCCCTGGGCTACGGCCACCGCCAGCCCGCCTACCTGGCCCTGATGGCGCGCGAATGCAACGCCATCGTGGCCGAGAACGAAACCAAGTGGCAAGCCGTGCAGCCCAGGCCCGGCCAGTTCGATTTCACCCGGGCCGACGCCATGTTCGACTGGGCCCGCAAGCAGGGCATGCAGGTGCGCGGCCACACGCTGGTATGGCAGCCGTCCAAGTGGCTGCCGGACTGGGTCAACCGGCACGACTTCGGCGCCACGCCGGTGCGCGAGGCCGAGCGCCTGCTGCAAGCCCATATCGGCGCCGTATGCCGCCATTTCGGCGACAGCATCTACAGCTGGGACGTGGTGAACGAGGCGGTCGACCCCGACACCGGCGCCATGCGCAGCAATGTGTTCACCGAGCGCCTGGGCGCGGTGGAGCAGGTCGACCTGTGCTTCCGCCTGGCGCGCGAGCAGGCGCCGGCGGCGCAACTGGTGTACAACGACTATATGCGCTGGGACGACGGCAGCGCCAAGCACCGGGCCGGCGTGCTGAAGCTGCTGCAGGCGCTGAAGAAACGCGGCGCGCCGGTGCAGGCGCTGGGCATCCAGGGCCACATCGGTTCCTGGGACGATTCGCGCAACGCTTCCCACGAGCTGGCCGAATGGCGGCGCTTCCTGGACGAAGTGACGGGCATGGGACTGGACTTGCTGGTCACGGAATTCGACGTCAACGACCGCAAGCTGCCGGCCGATATCGCGGCGCGCGACGCGGGGGTGGCGGCGCTGGCGCGCGACTTCCTGGACGTGACGTTCAGCTATCCGCAGTGCCGCGATTTCCTGCTGTGGGGCCTGTCGGACGACATCAGCTGGCTGCAGACCTGGCACGAGGCGCCGCGCACGGACAAGCTGCCGATGCGGCCCTGCCCTTACGATGCGCGGCTGCGCGCCAAGCCGCTGCGCGAGGCGATCGCCGCAGCCATGCGCGCGATGCCCCAGCGCAGCGCGGCCTGATCCGGCCACGCCCGTTCCCGCGCCACCCTGCCCCGCGGTTTACAGCCGCGGGCTTTCCGGCGGGCCGAGATAGCTTGGCTTCAGCCCGCCGGCATCGAGCACCAGCTTTTGCAGCACCACGCCGGGGGAGATGGCCCAGAACTTGATCGTGTGGGCGCCGGCGCGCGCCACGCTGTGGCGGGTGCGCAAGGTCACCGCGCCGTCGCTCACCGAGCGCTCCCACGCCGCCATCGAAGTGTCGGCGTGCATGTTGACCACCTGCGGCGGCTCGTCGTCGATCGAGACGGCGAACTTCAAGCCTTCGCCGGGCTGGAACTTCTGCGTCGGCGCGAGGGTGGTGTGCAGGGTCAGCGCCCCGGGCTTGGACAGCGCGACGTCGTACTCCAGGCGCATCGCCGGCGCGCCGGCATCCGGGCCCGTGCCTGCGCCTGCAGCGGCCGGCAGCACCGGATCCGGCAGCGGCGGCGCCGCGGCTGGCAGCATCGTCATGGCCGACATGGTGCGCCCGTGGTCGGGCACCAGCAGCCAGGAACGCCCCTGCGGCGCCACCTGGCGCGCGAAATGCGCCGCCTCGACCGATACCACGCCGCCGGTTTCGACGAAGCGCCCGCCGCGCCCCTCGCCCGCCCCGGCATCGAGCGCCGCATCGCGCTGGCGCAACGGAACGCGGACCTTGGCGCGGGAGCCGTCGTCCCCGCTGATGGTCAGCGTTGCCTGGCGCGCCTCGCGCGGCACCTCCGCCCAGCGCACATCGACATGGACCCGCTCCTGCACGGCGACACTGCCCGCCTCGCGCGACAACACGATCCACGGCTGGTCGGCCGTCACCGCATAGCGCACCGGCTGCGCGCCGCGGTTGAACACTTCGACAAAGCGCGGACGCCGCTCATAGGCGTCGAGCGCCGGCAGGGCCAGCGTATCGCCGCCCGGTCCCGGCCAGGCGGCGGCCGAACCTTCCACCGCCACGCCCAAGGCGCCCGCGGCCGGCACCTGCACTTCGCTCACGGCCGGCATCACGTTCAGGGGCGGCTGGTTCCAGTAGGTGTAGCCGAGCCGCGTCTGCGACATCATGTGGTTCCACTTCCCGCCGCGCAGGCCATGGTATTGCTGCGACAAGGCGGCGTCCTGCCGGAACAGTTCCCGCACGCGCTCAGCCAGCGCATTGGCGCCGGCGCGGCCTTGGCGTGCATGCAGCCGGTTCAAGCCCGCCGCGCCATACAGCTCGTTCACCACCGCGCCCGCCTTCACCGGATACAGCACCAGCTGGAAGAACGCATCGCGCTTCGCCTCCGGCAGCAAGCCATTGACCCGCTCCGCACGCGCGGCAAGCTCGCGGTATTCCCCCACCACCCGCTCCGACTCGCCGTAGTTGACCAGGCTGTAGGTCTCAGGTTCCAGCTGCTCCGGTTTGCGGCGCCCGTTGTACTTGGTGTATTTGGCCACGATGTCGGCGATCTCCACCGCATGTTCAGGCCCGAACTCGCGCGCCGCCCATTGCTGCAGGTAGTCCTGCAGGCGCGATGCCGGCCAGGCGTCCGGTTTCCATGCATAGCTGAGGAAGAATTCGATCGGCACTTCCATCGGCTTCAGGTCGCCGACGTTGACGATCCACAGCTTGCGCGCATCGTATTCCCACGCCAGGTGCATCTGCTCCCAGATCTTCGGGATCGGCGTCACGTTCAGCCATTTGTACGAGCGCGGCCCGCCCACGTAGTCGAAGTGGTAGTACACGCCCGCGCCGCCGGGGCGCTTGCGTTCTTCCGGCGTCGGCAGGCGGCGGATATTGGCCCAATTGTCGTCGCACCACAGCAGGATCACGTCGTCCGGCACCCGCATGCCCTTCTCGTAATAGTCCTGCACCTCCTTGTACAGCGCCCACACCTGCGGCGCGGCCGGCAGCTTGGCCAGCATCTTGCGCTGGTCGCCCACGATGCGCTGCAGCAGCGCGACGTTGGATTCCTCCGACATCGGCTCATCGCCGTCGCCGCGCATGCCGAGGGTGACGATCTTTTCGTAATCCCTGGCGCGCGAGACGCCTTTCCACCAGAAGTCCTTCAGCACCGCCTCGTTGCGCGCGTAATCCCAGGGCCCCTTGCCGTAGCGGGTCCACTCCTTGTGCGCACGCGCCATCGGTTCATGGTGCGAGGTGCCGATGACGATGCCGTATTCGTCGGCCAGCTTGCCGTTCAGCGGATCGTCGTCGTAGAAGGCGGCATCCCACATGGCCGGCCACAGGTAATTGCCGCGCAGGCGCAGCAGCAGCTCGAACACCTTTTCGTAGAACGCGTGGTTGTAGCCGCCGTAACGCTGCTTGACCCAGCCGGTCAGCGCCGGCGCTTCGTCGTTCAGGAAGATGCCGCGGTATTGCACCGCCGGCGCGTCGCTCACGGGCACCGGCAGCGCGGCGTACAGCGCGCTGGCGCGCTGGACCGGCACGTCGGCCCACCAGTACCAGGGCGAAACGCCGATCTGTTCGGACAGCTCGTAAATGCCGAAGATGGTGCCGCGCTTGTCGCTGCCGGCGATCACCAGGGCGCGCTCGACGCCGGGCAGCGGGTTGGCCACCGTTTGCGCCAGCCAGCCTTCCCATTTGCCGGCAATGGCGCTGGCGTCCAGCTTGCCCGCCTTCACCAGGCCATCCACCAGGCGGCTCTTGCCCAGGGTGCCGATGATGACCACGTCCTGCCCGCGCGGCGCCGTCTTTGCCAATTCGGGACGAACGCCGCTCACCTGGCCGATGTCGTCCTGCAGCGAAGCCGCGGCGCGCAGCACGCCGGCATGGTCGGCGCCATCGACGTACAGCGTCGCCGCACGCCCGCCTTCGGCCAGCACGACGGCGCCTGCGCCCGCTGCCGTACGCTCAGTGGCGACGTATGGCTTTTGCCCGAGCGCTTGCGCAGGGCCCATGCACAGCGCGGCAAGCAGGCCGGCGCCCAGCACCAGGGCGGCGCGCAGCCGCGCCAACGCCAACGCGGCACGGCTGCGGCCGGCCATCATTGGGCCGCCCCGCACTTGCGCAGCGCATCGAGCGGCACCGCGTCCGCCATGGCGCGGTAACCGGCGATGGATGGATGCAGGCCGTCGCCGACGTCGAGCGCCTTTTGCAACCGTTCCGGCTGGGCCGGATCGCGCAAGGCGGCGTCGAAGTCGACCACCGCATCGAACACGCCCGCGCTGCGGATCCATTGGTTCAGTGCCTGGCGGTCTTCCTCGTTGTGCGGCGCCGGCTGGTAGTAGCCGCTGCCGACATATGGCGTCACGGTGGCGCCGATCACGCACACGCCTTGCGCGTGCGCCCGCTCGACCAGCTGGCGGTGCGCCAGCTTCAGCGCTTCCAGCAAGGCCGCGCGCGCCGCCGGCGTGTCTTCCCCCGCGCGGTGCTGTCCGCCCAGGTCATTCACGCCGATCTGCACCAGGGCGTGCGTGACCCCGCTGCGCCCCAGCACATCGCGTTCGAAGCGCGACGCCAGGTTGGGGCCCAGCCCATCGCGCAGCAGGCGGCCCCCGCCGATGCCGGCATTGACCACACCGATCTTCATCTTTTCACGGGCCAGGCGCGCCACCAGGAAATCGGTCCAGCGGTCGTTGCCGTCGGTCGTGGTGCCGTAGCCGTCGGTGATGGAGTCGCCGATGGCCACCATGGCCGCGGTACCGCGCGGCGCCTGCACCTCGACGTCGGCCAGGGCATACCAGCGCACCACCCTGCCCGCCTCCGGCCACTGGGCATCGGCTTCATGGCGCCCGGCCAGCGTAAAACTGGTGGTGCGCGAGCCCGGATGACCGGTCTGGCGCGCCGGCTCGCCCTTGAAGTAATAGGAAATCGCCAGGTCGGTGCCCGGCCCGTGCGCCAGGTCGACCGGGTCGCTGTAATACTCGGCGCCGGCCGGGATCACCACGGCGGCCTGGCCGCCAAAGGTCAGCGGGCGGATGGTGGCGGCATCGACGTCGGGCTTGCCCTGCGCGAGGGCGCGCGCAATGCTGGCCGCCTCCACCGCCAGCGGCGCCGTACCGAACGCGTTGCTGACGCGTACCCGCAACACCTTGCCGCCCAAGGTGGTGCGCACCAGCTGCCGCAGGCTGCCATCGCGCCAGTGCGCGGCGGGCAATTCGTTCTGGCCCTCCGGCACCATTTGCGCCGTCCCCCACGACGCCACCCAGCGCCAAGCGTCCGGCTTGCCGGCGGGCTTGGCGGCAGCCTTCGGCGCGGCCTCGGCACCGGCGCCGGCCAGCAGAGCCAACGCTGTCATCCATGCCAATAACTTCTGTTGACTTGCCCGCATAAATACCTCACACTTGAGAAATGGTAGCGCTATTCATTTTAGGTTAATCAGATGGTACACGCAACAATTCAGGACAGCGGCGCCACGCCGGTGATCACGGAAATGCGGGTCATTCCGGTCGCCGGCCAGGACAGCATGCTGCTCAACCTGTGCGGTGCGCACGCGCCCTACTTCATCCGCACCCTGGTGCTGCTGAAGGACAGTGCCGGCCGTACCGGCGTGGGCGAAGTGCCCGGCGGCGCCGGCATCACGCGTGCACTGGAGCGCGCCATCCCGCTGGTGGTCGGCAGCCAGGCCGGCCGCTTCAACCGCACCCTGAACGCGGTGCGCGCCGCCATCGCCGGCCAGGGCGGCGGCATGCAGCACCAGGTGACTTCCGCCGCCGAGGAAGCGGTGCTCAGGCAGCCGCATGAAATCAACCTGCGCCTGGAAAACGTGGTCACCGCCATCGAAGCGGCGCTGCTCGACTTGCTGGGCCAGCACCTGGGCGTGCCGGTGTGCGAACTGCTCGGCGCCGGCCAGCAGCGCGACAGCGTGCCCATGCTCGCTTACCTGTTCTATATCGGCGACCGCCAGCGCACCGACCTGCCCTACCTGTCGGGCCACGGCCATACCGGCTGGTATGCCGCGCGCCACCGCGCAGCGCTCACGCCGGATGCCATCGCCGAGCAGGCCGCCGCCGCCGCCGACCGTTACGGTTTCCGCGACTTCAAGCTGAAGGGTGGCGTGATGCGCGGCGCCGAGGAAATGGAAGCGGTGGCCGCCATCAAGACGCGCTTCCCCGACGCGCGCGTCACGCTCGACCCGAACGGCGCCTGGGGGCTGGACGAAGCCATTGCGCTGTGCCGCGGCCAGGGCCACTTGCTGGCCTACGCCGAAGACCCGTGCGGGCCGGAGCACGGCTATTCCGGCCGCGAAGTCATGGCCGAATTCCGCCGCGCGACCGGCATCCCGACCGCCACCAATATGGTGGCCACCGACTGGCGCCAGATGGCGCATTCGCATTTGCTGGGCGCGGTGGACATCCCGCTGGCCGACCCGCACTTCTGGACCATGCAGGGTTCCGTGCGGCTGGCGCAGCTGTGCGCCGACTGGGGCCTGACCTGGGGCTCGCACTCCAACAACCATTTCGACATTTCGCTGGCGATGTTCACCCATGCGGCCGCCGCCGCGCCGGGCCACATCACCGCCATCGATACCCACTGGATCTGGCAGGAAGGCCAGGAGCGCCTGACCGTCGAACCGCCGCAGATCGTCGGCGGCGCGGTGGCGGTGCCGCAGGCGCCGGGGCTGGGCGTGGTGCCGGACATGGAACGCATCGCAGCGGCCCATGAATTGTTCAAGAAAGTCGGCACCGGCGCGCGCGACGACGCGATGGCCATGCAATACCTGGTGCCGGGCTGGCAGTATTCCCCCAAGCTGCCCAGCTTGGGACGTTAAGCATTCCAAGGAGAGTTATCTATGCAATCGATTACCGCATCCGCATGCCTGCCGCATGACCTGGCGGGCGCCCTGCTTGTCGGGCGCGTGTGGCGCCCGGCGCCGGTGGACGGCCCTTGCGTCGTCGTGGTCCGCGCGGGCGAAGTGTTCGACATCACCGCGCAGGCGCCCACCATGGCGGACTTGCTGGACCGGTCCGACCTGCTGCAGTTCGCACGCAGCGTGCAGGGCGAAGCGCTGGGCCGGGCCACCGACCTGGTCGGCGCCGCCCTGGCGGGCGCGGCGACCGGCAGCGGCCCGCGCCTGCTGGCGCCAAACGACGTACAGGCCATCAAGGCTTGCGGCGTCACTTTCGCCGTCAGCCTGCTGGAACGCGTGATCGAGGAACAGGCCGGCGGCAACCCGGAGCGCGCCGCTGCGCTGCGCGCCGAACTGCTGTCCACCATCGGCGCCGACCTGTCCAGCATCAAGCCCGGCTCGCCGGAAGCGGAACAGCTGAAGCGCGAATTCCAGGCGCGCGGCGCCTGGTCGCAATACATGGAAGTGGGCATCGGCCCCTTCGCCGAAGTGTTTTCGAAATCCCAGCCCATGTCGGCGGTCGGCTTCGGCGCCGACGTCGGCCTGCACCCGGCTTCGCAGTGGAACAATCCCGAGCCCGAGATCGTGCTGGCCGTGAACAGCCGCTTCGAAGCGGTCGGCGCGGCGCTGGGCAACGACGTCAACCTGCGCGACATCGAAGGCCGCAGCGCCCTGCTGCTGGGCAAGGCCAAGGACAACAACGCTTCCTGCTCCATCGGCCCCTTCATCCGCCTGTTCGACAGCACGTTCACCCTGGACGACGTGCGTAATGCGGAAGTGCGCCTGGCCATCGAAGGCAGCGACGACGGCTTCGTGCTCGACGGCGTCAGCCGCATGCGCGAAATCAGCCGCGACCCGCTCGACCTGGTCGCGCAAACCGCCGGCGCCCATCACCAATACCCGGATGGCTTCATGCTCTTCCTCGGCACGATGTTCTCGCCGATCAAGGACCGAGGCCAGAAAGGCGCAGGCTTCACCCACCACCTGGGCGACCGCGTCACCATCAGCAGCCCGGCGCTCGGCGCGCTGGTCAACCACGTACAGCGCAGCGACCAGCTGCCGCCGTGGAGCTTCGGTGTCCGCGCCCTTTACCGCAACCTGGCACGCCGCGGCATCGCGGCAGGAGAATAATTCAATGACAGCAGCAGCAAGAAAACCCATGGTGTACGCCACCTACCCAGACCTCGCCGGCAAACGCGTGGTGATCACGGGCGGCGGCACCGGCATTGGCGCCGCCATCGTGGACGCCTTTGTCAAACAGGGTGCGCAGGTTGTCTTCCTCGACATCCAGGACGAAGCGTCGAAGGCGCTGGAACAAAGCCTGGCCGGCGCCCAGCACCCGCCGCGCTTCATCCGCTGCGACCTGACCGACCTCGATGCGGTCGGCTCCGTGTTTGCGCAGATCGAGCGCGAGCTGGGCCCGGTGGAAGTGCTGGTCAACAACGCTGCCAACGACAACCGCCACGAGGTCAAGGACGTCACGCCCAAGTACTGGGAAGACAGCCTGGCCGTCAACCTGCGCCACCAGTTCTTCTGCGCCCAGGCCGTGGCGCCCGGCATGAAGGCGATGGGCGGCGGCGTGATCCTGAACTTCGGCTCGATCTCCTGGCACCTGGCGCTGGGCAAGCTGTCGCTGTACATGACCGCCAAGGCGGCCATCGAAGGCTTGACGCGCGGCCTGGCCCGCGACCTGGGCGGCGACGGCATCCGCGTCAACTGCATCATCCCGGGCTCGATCAAGACCCCGCGCCAGATGGCGCTGTGGCACTCGCCGGAAGACGAAGCGGCCATCCTGGCCGCACAGTGCCTGCATGAGCGCGTGGAACCGGAAGACGTGGCTGCGCTGACCCTGTTCCTGGCCTCCGGCAACGCGGCGCGCTGCTCCGGCCGCGATTACTTCGTCGACGCGGGATGGTACGGATCGTGAGCGCCCCGCACTGCATCTGGCAGGTCGGCGCCACCCTGGCGGAAGGGCCGGTATGGCATGCCGCCGAACGTGCCTTCTACTTCGTCGACATCAAGGGCCGCCGCCTGCACCGCTGCAACGAGGATGGCGGCGACCGCCTGAGCTGGCAGGCCCCGGCGGAAATCGGCTTTGCCCTGCCGATGGCGGACGGCGACTTCATTTGCGGCCTGCCGGGCAAGCTGGCGCGCTTCACCGCTTCCGGCAGCTTCGACACGGTGCTGGAAATCGAGGCGCAGCAGCCGGGCAACCGCTGCAATGACGGCTACGTCGACCCGGCCGGCCGGCTGTGGTTCGGCACCATGGACAATGGCGAAACCGAGCCGACCGGCGCGCTGTACCGCCTCGATGCACGCGGCCTGAAAACCATGGACGACGGCATCATCATCACCAACGGGCCATGCCACAGCCCGGACGGCAAGACCTTCTACCATACCGACACCCTGGGCCGCGTGGTGTACGCCTTCGATTGCGCAGCGGACGGCAGCCTGTCGAACAAGCGCGAGTTCGTGCGCTACGCGCCGGGCGTGACCGGCCACCCGGACGGCAGCGCGGTCGACGCCGAAGGCCACGTCTGGATCTCGCTGTTCGGCGGCAGCCGCATCGAACGCTACGCGCCGGACGGCACGCTGGCGGCCACGGTCGCCATGCCCTGCCCTAACATCACCAAGGTCGCTCTCGGCGGCGCCGACCTGCGTACCGTCTTCGTCACCACCGCGCGCAAGGGCATGAGCGCAGAAGCCCTGGCCGCCCATCCGCTGGCAGGCGGCGTGTTCACCTTCCGCGTGGACGTGCCCGGCCTGCCGCAACACCAATTCGACAGGAATGCAGCATGAGTGCCCAGCGCCGTTACCGTTCGCAGGACTGGTTCGACAATCCGGACCATATCGATATGACCGCGCTCTACCTGGAGCGCTTCATGAATTACGGCATCACGCCGGAAGAGTTGCGCAGCGGCCGCCCCATCATCGGCATCGCGCAATCGGGCAGCGACATCAGCCCGTGCAACCGCATCCACCTGGAGCTGGCCAAGCGCGTGCGCGACGGCATCCGCGACGCGGGCGGCATCGCGATGGAATTCCCGCTGCACCCGATCTTCGAGAACTGCCGCCGCCCCACCGCCGCCATCGACCGCAACCTGGCCTATATGGGCCTGGTCGAAATCCTGCACGGCTACCCGATCGACGCGGTGGTGCTGACCACCGGCTGCGACAAGACCACGCCGGCGCAGCTGATGGCCGCCTCCACCGTGGACATCCCGGCCATCGTGCTGTCGGGCGGCCCGATGCTCGATGGCTGGCTCGATGGTGAGCTGGTCGGTTCCGGCGCCGCCATCTGGAAAGGCCGCCGCCAGCTGGCGGCCGGCCAGATCGACAACGAGAAATTCCTCGAAATCGCCGCCGCTTCCGCGCCGTCGGCCGGCCACTGCAATACCATGGGCACCGCTTCCACCATGAACGCCATGGCCGAGGCGCTGGGCATGTCGCTGACCGGCTGCTCCGCCATCCCGGCACCCTACCGCGAGCGCGGCCAGATGGCGTACGAAACGGGCCGCCGCATCGTGGAAATGGCGCAGCAGGACATCCGTCCTTCCGCCATCCTGTCGCGCGACGCCTTCCTCGATGCCATCGTGGTCAACGCCGCCATCGGCGGTTCCACCAACGCCCAGCAGCACATCATGGCGATGGCGCGCCACGCCGGCGTCGAGCTGCACGAAGACGACTGGATGACTTACGGCCACGATATCCCGCTGCTGCTGAACATGCAGCCTTCCGGCAAGTACCTGGGCGAACGCTTCCACCGCGCCGGCGGCGTGCCGGCCATCATGTGGGAACTGCAGCAGGCCGGCAAGCTGCGCGCCAACCGTCCGACCGTCACCGGCCGCACCATGGCGCAGAACCTGGAAGGCCGCGAAAGCGCCGACCGCGAAATGATCACGCCGTTCAGCGCACCGCTGAAAGAGCAGGCTGGCTTCATGGTCTTGCGCGGCAACCTGTTCGACTTCGCGATCATGAAGACCAGCGTGATCTCGGAGGAATTCCGCGACCGTTACCTGCGCCGTCCTGGCGCCGAGAACGTGTTCGAGTGCCGCGCCGTGGTGTTCGACGGTTCGGGCGATTACCATGCGCGCATCAACGACCCTGCGCTGGGTATCGACGAGAACACCATCCTGGTGATCCGCGGCGCCGGCCCGGTGGGCTGGCCAGGTTCGGCGGAGGTGGTGAACATGCAACCGCCGGATGCATTGATCAAGAAAGGGATCAAGAACCTGCCGACGCTGGGCGACGGGCGCCAGTCGGGCACTTCCGACAGTCCGTCGATCCTGAATGCTTCGCCGGAGAGCGCGGTGGGCGGCGGGCTGGCCTGGATACGCACCGGCGACATGGTGCGCATCGATTTGAATGCCGGCAGTTGCAATATGCTGGTGGACGAGGCGGAACTGGAGCGGCGCAAGAAGGATGGGCCGCCGCCGGTGCCGCCAAGCCAGACGCCTTGGCAGGAGATTTATCGTGCTACCGTGGGGCAGATGGCGAGCGGGGCTTGTATGGAACTGGCGCTGGCGTATCGGGGGGTTGCGCAGGATACGCCGCGGCATAACCATTAAAACCGGTAAACCGGGGTCAGGCCCATAGGGCCTGACCCCCATAACAAGAGAGGAGACAATATGAACAGCATTGCGTTGGAAAATACGGAGTCGGGGCATGAGGCGGAAAACACCGCGCTCATCATCCTGATCAGTTGCGTTGCCACCATCGGAGGCTTCCTGTTCGGTTTCGACAGTGGCGTCATCAACGGCACCGTCGACGGCTTGAAACAGGCCTTCCATTCAACCTCCGCCGGGATCGGCTTCGAAGTGGCTTCGATGCTGCTTGGCTGCGCGGTCGGCGCTTTCTTCGCAGGCCGGCTCGGCGACCGCTGGGGGCGCCGTGCGGTGCTGATCATTTCGTCCGTCATGTTCCTGCTGTCGGCGCTGGGCGCGGGCTTTGCGACCAGCTCGGCGTTCTTCATCGCGGCGCGCGTCCTCGGTGGTTTTGCGGTAGGTGCCGCCAGCGTGATGTCGCCGGCCTATATCGCCGAAGTGGCCTCGGCGCGCTACCGCGGCCGGCTCGCGACCGTCCAGCAGATCGCCATCATCAGCGGCCTGTTCTGCGCCTTCCTGAGCAACTATCTGCTGGCCGATGCGGCCGGCGGCTCCACCGGCGTGCTGTGGCTCGGCCAGGAAGCGTGGCGCTGGATGTTCTGGATGATGGC
>CAMLRG010000063.1 GCA_946482335.1 uncultured Duganella sp.
TTTTTGTCTATAAATGTCTGGAATCGGCCTTTCGCGGTCAAATTGGTTGACCTCAACCAATTCCAGACATTTCTAGCCTCGGTGCGGCAGCCGACCACCCAGCCGCATCCATACTGGCCAGCGCAACCAATTGCGCAAACCGGCGTTGCCACGCTTGCGCTGCATGCAAAACCGTCGCCCTGGGATGGGGCCGAGCGCCGCGCAGGCTACCGACGGCGGGAAGACTTGTTGCTGGAATAGATGCCTGCGCGCTATGCTGCGGGCTGTTCCCGACATTGCCGAGGAGAGCATGCTCAATTTGATCCGTCATTCACTGTGCGCTGCCGCGGGCGCTGCCGCCGTGGGCGCTTCCGCCGCACCGGCCGATGCTATCGTGACCCGGCCGCTCGACCTCGCCGGTTACCTGGCGCTGAAAGGCCCGGCGCCGGACAAGCGCATCATGTACGGCAGCGCGCCCAGCCAGTTCGTCGAACTGTTCAAGCCTGCCGGCCCCGGCCCGCACCCGGTCGTGGTGCTGATCCACGGTGGCTGCTGGACGGTGCAATTCGGCGGCATCGAGCAGATGCGCAATATGGCAGGCGCCCTGGCGCAGCAGGGCATCGCCGTGTGGAACGTGGAGTATCGCCGTTACGACGAGGAGGGGGGCGGCTATCCCGGCATGTACCAGGACGTCGCCACCGCGGTGGATTTGCTGAAGCATGAAGCCAAGGCCAGCGCGCTGGATTTGTCGCGCATCGTGGCGGTCGGCCATTCGGCCGGCGGCCACCTGGCGCAGTGGGCTGTCTCGCGCCACAAGCTGCCGGAATGGAGCCCGGCCTGGGCACCGCAACCGCTGCCGGTCAAGACCGTGATCAGCCTGGGCGGCCTGGCCGACCTGCGCAATGAAGCGGCCCTGATCCGCCGCACCTGCGACCGCGAAACCGCGGAGATTGCCGGCACCCCGAGCGCGCAGCGCCCCGACGTCTTTGCCGATACCTCGCCCGCTGAATTGCTGCCCGCCGGCGTGCGCACCATCCTGATCCATGGCGAGCATGACGACATCTCGCCCGCCGTGACCGGCGAAAACTACGCCCGCCGCGCCCGCGCCGCCGGCGACCCGGCCGAAGTGCTGGTGCTGCCGGGCGGCAGCCACTACGACGAAGTATCCGCCGATTCGAAAGCCTGGGCGATCGTCAACGCGCAGATCAACCAGGCCCTGGGCCGCTGAAAGCCAGCCATGACCAGACCACCCGACAACCTGCCAATCTACCGCGTCCTGACCGGTCCTGACGACGCAAGGTTCTGCCAGCGCGTCAGCGAAATGCTGGAGCTTGGATACGTCCTCCACGGCTCGCCTTCCGTGACCTTCAACGGCGAAACCGTCATCGTAGCCCAGGCAATCATCTGGCCCGCGGGATAGGGGAGTGCGGCGCAGCGGCGCTTACGCCTCCGGGGCCGGATACTTGATGGCGTTGAGCCGGATCTTCTCCAGCGCCGCGGCATGCAGGTCGACATCGAGCTTGTCGGCGATCTGCACCAGATAGAGCAGCACGTCGGCCAGCTCGTGGCGGATGGCTTCATGCTGGCCCGCCGCCAGTTCGTCCGCGCGCCCGGTTTGCAGCCATTGGAAATGCTCGGCCAGCTCCGCCACTTCGACCGACAGCGCCATCGCCAGGTTCTTGGGCGTGTGGTACTGCTGCCAGTCGCGCGCGGCGGCGAAGGCGCGCGTGCGCTCGCGCAGGTCGTGGAGCGCATCGGCCGGCGTGCTCACGGCGCCGCCTTCTCCATGAATACGCTCAACGGATCGTCGCGGTAATCGCCATACGGTCCGCGCACGGTGTAACCGAGGCGCTGGTACAGGCCAATCGCTTCCGGCTGCGACGGCCCGGTCTCCAGCATGAACTGGCGGCAGCCGCGCGCCAGCGCTTCCGCTTCCAGCTTGCCCAGCAGCCGCTGCGCCACGCCTTGCCCGCGCGCCGACGGGTGCACGAACATGCGCTTCACCTCGCCGTATTGCGGCGTCACGACGATGGCGCCGCAGCCCACCGCCGCGCCATCCACATTGCGCGCCACGGCAAACAGCACGTTCGGCTGCAGCAGGGAATTCATGTCGAGCGCATACACGCTCTCCGGTGGGTACAGCGACAGCTGGTAAGCGTCCAGCAGGTCGATCAGGGCCACGACGTCGGGCTGGTTGGGGGTTTCGAGTTTGATGTCCATTCCACAATGGTATCATCCCTGCGCCACCCGACCGGGGCCGGTCCGGGGCGAGACACGTATAAGGATAACCATGAAATCGCTAGTCCCTCACGCCATTACCCTGGCAGTCAGTGCCCTTGTCGCCACCAGCGGCATCGCAGCCGACAGCGGCGCCCACCCGGCGCGCGCCGAGAACCCTTACTTGAGCCAGACCGATGCCGCCGCCCGTTCCGCGCGCGTGTCGAACGTCGCTTACGTCCTGGACTTCACGCTGACCGGCAAGGAAAGCTTCAGCAATTCCACCACCGTGGCCTTCGACCTGAAGGACAATGCCCAGCCGCTGACGCTCGACCTGGACAAGGCGACCATCAAGCGCCTGGTGGTCAACGGCAAGGAGGTGGCCGCGCCCCAGTACAACAACTGGTTCATCACCCTGGCCGCCGCCGACCTGCTGGCCGGCCGCAACAGCGTGACGGTGGAATTCGAGCGCCAGCACAGCACCAATGGCGAGGGCTTGCATCGCATGGTCGATCCGGTCGACGGCCGGGTCTACACGTACTCGCATTTCGAGCCGGCCGCGGCGCACCAGATGTTCGCCCTGTTCGACCAGCCCGACCTGAAGGCAACCTACCAGGTCAGCGTCACCGCGCCTGCCGACTGGACCGTGGTGTCCACCGCGCGCGAATCGAAAGTCGAGCAAGCGGCAGGCGCGCCGAACGCCCGGCGCTGGACCTTCCCGGCCTCCAAGATCCTCAGCCCCTACAACTTCTCGCTGCACGCCGGCCCGTACAAGGTGTGGGAAGACGCCAAGTCCGCCAAGTACCCGATGCGCCTGTTCGCCCGCCAGTCGGTGGCCGACCAGGTCGATCCGGCGATCTGGTTCGAATACACCAGGCAAGGCCTGGCCTGGTTCGACGACTATTTCGGCATCCCTTACCAGTACGGCAAATACGACCAGCTGCTGGTGCCGGACTTCCTGTACGGCGCGATGGAAAACGCCGGCGCCGTGACCTTCGCCGAGCACTCCTTCCTGCATAAGGAAAAGATGACCGGCGCCGAAAAGCACGACCTGGCCAGCGTCATCATGCACGAAATGGCGCACCAGTGGTTCGGCGACCTGGTGACCATGCAATGGTGGAACGGCCTGTGGCTGAACGAGAGCTTCGCTTCCTTCATGGGCACCCTGGCCACCGCCGAAGCCACCGAATTCAAGGACACGGCCTGGCAGTATTTCTATTCCCAGGGCAAGGCCGGCGCTTACGTGCAGGACCAGCGCGTCACCACCCACGCGATCGAAACCCCGGTGCCGTCGACCGCCAACGCCTTCGATAATATCGACGCCATCACTTACTCCAAGGGCGCCTCCACCCTGAAGCAGCTGCGCCACCTGCTGGGCGAAGAGACTTTCCGCAAGGGTGTGCACAACTACCTGGTCCAATACCAGTGGAAGAACGCCAGGCTGGACGACTTCATCGGCAGCCTGGCCGCTGCCGCCGGCCGCGACCTGGGCCAGTGGACCCAGGATTGGCTGTACCAGCCGGGCGTGAACACCATCACCGCCAATTACAGCTGCAAAGCCGGCAAGATCGATGCGTTCAGCCTGCAGCAGAGCGCCGTGGCGCAATTCCCGACCCTGCGCGAACAGCGCGTGCAGCTGGCCCTGATGCAAAAGAAGGGCAAGCAGCTCAAAGTGGCCAGGGTACTGCCGGTGACCTACAAGGGCGCCGCGACCGCCGTGCCGGAATTGAAAGGCGCCGTCTGCCCGGACCTGGTCTACCCGAACTACCAGGACTGGGGTTTCGTGAAAGCCAAGCTCGATGCGCGCTCCTTCGCCACCGCGCGCCAGGACGTCAGCAAGGTGGAGGACAAGCTGCTGCGCACCATGCTGTGGCACAGCATGTGGGACAACGTGCGCGACGGCGAGCTGCCGCTCAACGAATTCATCGACACCGTGCTGGCCAATGCGCCGTCCGAGCGCGACTACGTGCTGCTGGGCGACGTGCTGGGCAAGACCCACAATGCCTTGCGCTACCTGCGCACGATGGCAGCCGATGCCGCCTACACGCGCCAGGTGGAGGACAGGATCGGCAAGATGGCCTGGGAGCGCGCCAGCGCCACCGAGGGCGACTTCCAGCGCCGCTGGTTCAATACCTATCTGGCCGCTGCCGGCAATGCGGCATCGCTGGAGCGCCTGGCCGCCTTGCTGGATGGCCGCGGCAAGCTGCCGGGCCTGAAGCTGAGCCAGGAGCTGCGCTGGGACATCATCGCGCTGCTGAACCGCAAGGCCGTGCCGGGCGCCGAAGCGCGCATCGCGGCGGAACAGGCGAAGGACAAGTCCGACAGCGGCGAACTGGCGGCCGTTGCCGCGCAGGCAGCGCGCCCCGACCCGCAAGTGAAGCAGGAATGGCTGGCCAGGATCGGCGACCCGCAGACCAAGCTGCCGTTCTCGCGCCTGCGCAGCGCCATGCACGCGCTCTACCCGTCGACCCAGGTCGCGCTCAACGAGCAAAGCGCCGCCGCGCGCCTGGCGCAGCTGCCGCTGCTGGACAAGAGCGCCGGGCCGGTCTTCATGCGCGACTATGCCGGCGTGATGATCCCGGCCACCTGTACCGCGCACAGCGTGCAACGCCTGGCCGATGCGGCGGCCGCCAATCCCGGCCTGAGCGCCGGCACGCGCCGCGCGCTGCTGGTCGCGCACCAGGAGGACCAGCGTTGCGTGGCCATCCGCAAGGCGCTGACCGTGCCGCTTGGCTAGGAGGGGTGACGGGCGGCGCCGCGCGGCGTGAGCGCCGCCTGCGCCGCCAGCAAGTCCAGCAGCGCCGGCAACGGCGCCGGGCGGCCCAGCAGGTAGCCTTGCAGCGCATGGCAGCCGTGGGCCGCCAGGAAATCGGCCTGGGCCCGGGTCTCCACCCCTTCGGCCACCACGCGCAAGCCCATCTGGCGCGCCATGGCCAGGATGGTCTGCACGATCACCACGTCGTTGGCGTCGTCCGGCATGTCCATGATGAAGCTGCGGTCGATCTTCAGTTCGTACAGCGGCATGCGCTTCAAATAGGCCAGGCTGGAATAGCCGGTGCCGAAATCATCGATCGAAAAGCGCACCCCCAGCGCGGCCAGTTCGTTCATGCGCGCCACGGTTTCCTCCAGCTTCTCCACCAGCAGGCCTTCGGTCACTTCCAGGATCAGCAGCGCCGGCTCCACCCCATGGTCCTGCAGCACGCCGCGCACCTGCTCAACGAAGTCGGCCTGGCGGAATTGCTGCGGGCTGACGTTGACTGACAGCGGCAGCGCCTGTCCCATGGCCGCCATGCGCTGCTGCGCCAGGCAGGCTTGCCGCAGCGCCCACATCCCGATCGGCACGATCAGCCCGGCTTCCTCCGCCAGCGGGATGAAGACGGCCGGCGACACCGCGCCACCGTCGTCGCGCTCCCAGCGCATCAGCAGTTCAGCCCCGTGCAGCCGGCCGTGGCAATCGAACTGCGGCTGGTACACCATGTGCAGCCGCTCCTGTTCGATCGCCTGCGCCAGCTCGCGTTCCAGGGTCAGGCGCCGCTCGACTTCGGCCTGCATGGCCGCTTCGAAGAAGGCGATGCCGTTGCGGCCGCCGCCCTTGGCGCGGTACATCGCGGTATCGGCCTCGCGCAGCAGGTCGTCGGCGCTCTGGCCGAACTTGGGCAACAGCGTCACGCCGATGCTGGCCGAACTGGCATAGTCCTGGCCGGCGATCTCGAATTCCTGCGCCAGCGCGGCGCGGATCTTTTCCGCCACCGCTTGCGCCGCATTGCCGGCGGCCGCCAGGTCGGGCGCCAAGTGTCCCAGCAGCACCACGAATTCGTCGCCGCCGATGCGCGCCACCGTGTCGCTCTTGCGCACCAGGTCGGACAGGCGCTGCGCCACCAGCCGCAGCAAATGGTCGCCGGTGGCGTGGCCGCGCGCATCGTTGATGGTCTTGAAGCGGTCCAGGTCGATGAACATCACGGCGCTGAACACTTGCTGCCGCTCGGAGCTGGCCAGCAGGCCGGCCAGCCGGTCGCGCAGCAGGCGCCGGTTCGGCAGCCCGGTCAAGGGGTCGTAGAACGCCAGCTGCTCGCCTTCGGCCAGCGAGCGCGCCAGGTGGCGCAGCAGCACGCCGCAACTCATGGTCAGCACGCCGGCGATGAACAGGTAATTCAGGGCCACTATGACGGCACGCACGACGGCATCGTCGGACAAGCCCATGGCCGCCGGGCTGGGCGGCGGCGCGAAGCCGGTCAGCACGATGGCCAGGGCGCCCGCCAGCAGCAGCCAGATGGCCGGCTTGAGCCCCATCAGCAGCGCCGCCAGGCAGGGCACGGCCAGCAGGTAGGTGTGCGCCACCGGCCCAACCTGCAGCATCAGCGAGACGCCCACCGCGAAGGCGATCAGCAGGAATTGCAGGGCGCGCGCGGGGTAGGAGACCACGCCTTGCAGGCGCCACAGGGCGGCCAGCCAGGCCAGTGCCACCACGTCGATCACGACCACGGCCCACAGCCCTTCGCGTGCCGACTGCACGATGCTCGGCAGCGCGGTGGCGATGCCCATGACCAGCACCACCTGCACCAGGCGGGCAAAGATGGATTCGCGCCAATGCGTGATCTGGTCGGGGGCTGCCATGGTGTTCGTTCTCCGTTGTGCAGGGAACGATGTTACGCGCAAACCAAACCAGTGTCACCCTTGGTAAAATTTGGCCATCGATCAAGCCTTACTGGAGTAAAGAGTTGAGTACCCTGGATTTCCCGCCGCCGGCCGCGCCGATCAAGGTGCTGCTGGTGGACGACCATCCCCTGCTGCGGGCCGGCCTGGCGGACGCCATCGCCGGCCAGGGGGATATGCGGGTGGTGGCCGAAGCGGGAAACGGCCACGAAGCGGTGGCCGCCTGGCAGGCCTTCCGTCCCGACCTGGCTATCATGGACCTGGCGATGCCGGGCATGGGCGGGCTGGAGGCGCTGGCCGCCATCCGCGCCCAGTTCCCGGCGGCGCGCATCGCCATGCTGACCACCTTCGGCGGCGACGCCCAGGTGCGGCGCGCGATGGAAGCGGGCGCCTGCGGCTTCCTGCTCAAGAGCAGCGTGCGCAAGGAGCTGGTGGACATGATCCGCGCCGTGGTCGCGGGGCAGCGCTATATCTCGCCGGAGATCGCGCAGCAGCTGGCCAGCCACCTTGGCGCTTCGCAGCTCAGCGAGCGGGAGATCGAGGTGCTGCAATGCGCGGCGGCCGGCAATGCCAACAAGCGCATTGCCGCCCAGCTGGCCATTTCCGAGGAAACGGTGAAGGCCCATATGCGCAGCATCCTGGCCAAGCTGGGCGCCAATGACCGCACGCATGCGGTCACCATCGCCTTAAAGCGCGGCATTATCGGACTTTGATCCGGGCGCCCCGGCCGCGCCAGGCGCCGCGGCCGGGGCGGGCTGCGGCAGTGCGGCCAGCACGGCCAGCAATGCCACCGCCGGCAGCAGCCCGAACCCCATGCCCCAGCCGGAGGCCAGCGCACCGCCCACGCAACCGAGGGCGAAGGCCAGCACGCCGCCGCCCAGCGCCGCCAGGGCGGGCCGCTGGGCCCCTCCCGCGCGGTCCAGCGCATCGATCACCAGCTGCGTGACGTTGCCGGTCATGACGGTGCTGGCCGGCAGCTTGGCCAGCAGCAGCTTGCCGTAGCCGTTCTGGGCGCCCATGGCGGCGGCGCACAGCAGGCCGGCCGCCATGTCCCAGCGCGCGCCGGCCGCCGCGGCCAGCATCAGCGCCGCCTGCAGCAGGTGGGCCGAGCGCAAGGCATCGTCGCCGGCGCGCTGGCGCCGGCGCACCAGGGCGCGCACCGCCACCACCCCGGCCACGAAGGCGGGGAAGGCCAGCAGCTTCAACAGCACGTCATTGCCCGGCGCCACCACTTCGCGTCCCAGCAGCACGAAGTTGCCCGTCACGTGGGCGGTGAACAGCCCGTGCAGGACGATGAAGCCGAGGGTATCGACGTAGCCGGCCAAAAAACTCAGGGTTGTTCCGCGTGCCATAAGCCTCCCTTGTTTGCCAGGTCATGCCAGGCCACCAGCAGGAAGCCGCCGGCCAGGCCCAGGTGCTCGTAAAAACTGTTGGCGGCCATGAAGCGTTCCGGCCCCGCCAGCTCCCAATAGCGGTTGGCGATGAAGCTGGCCGCCACCGTGAACAGGGCCAGCCAGGCCGCGCCCAGCCAGCGCAGGCGGCCCGTCAGCACCATGGCCGCCGCCCCCAGTTCGCCGGCGATGACGGCCGCCGCCAGCGGCGCCGCCGGCTGCAGCCCGAAGTGCCGCATTTCGCCGACCGCGCCGCCGAAATCGAGCAGCTTGTTCAAGCCGCCCTGCAGGTAGGCGGCGCACAGCAGGGCCAGGGCCAGCCAGTGCAGGGCGCGCATGCCGGCGCCGGGGCGTCCGGTGTGCAGGCGCGCGCCGCCCGGGATGAGCGGCGCCATGTCACACCGCCCAGCAGGAGCAGCCCAGCGCGCCCCAGAACGACTTCAGGTCCGCGATGGGCAGCGAGCGCGTCCATGCCGTCGCATGCCGGTGGCCGTGCATGCCGCACTGGCTGGCGCAGCCGCAAGCCGCCGCTGCCGCCAGCGCCGCCGTCCTGGCATGTCCCGCCGGCGCGCCCTGGCCGGCGCTGGCGAGCGCGCCCGGCATCGCGCCCCACGCACCGTAGCCGCCATAGCGCCGCACCGGCGACCAGTCGGGCATGGCGGGCGGCGTGGGCGGGTCGTACTGGCCGAACGGGCCGGCGCCATACACCACTTTCCCGCCCACCACGGTGAGCAGCGAGGTGGTGTCAGCGATCTCGTCCTCCGGGCAGCGCAGGAAGTCGCGGTCCGGCACCATCAGGTCGGCCAGCTGGCCCACGGCGATGCGGCCCTTCTTGCCCTCCTCGTTGGAGAACCAGGTCACGTTCTCGGTCCACATGCGCAGCGCCGCTTCGCGGTCCAGCAGGTTGCGCTGCGGGTAGAGCCGCGTGCCGCCCACCGTGCGCCCGGTGGTCAGCCAGGACAGCGAAACCCAGGGGTTGTACGACGCCACGCGGGTGGCATCGGTGCCGGCCGACACCTTGACGCCGGATTCCAGCAGATACTTCACCGGCGGCGTCGCCTCGGCCGCCGCCGCGCCGTAGCGCTCGACGAAGTATTCGCCCTGGTACGCCATGCGGTGCTGTACCGCCACCCCGCCGCCCAGCGCCGCGATGCGGTCGATCGATTGCGGCGAAATGGTTTCCGCATGGTCGAAGAACCAGTGCAGCCCGTCCAGCGGCATGTCGCGGTTGACCTTCTCGAACACGTCCAGCGCGCGCGAAATGGTCTCGTCGTAGGTGGCGTGCATGCGCCACGGCCAGCGGTTCTGCACCAGCACCCGTACCACGCCCTCCAGGTCGTCCTCCATATTGGCCGGCATGTCGGGGCGCGGCTGGCGGAAGTCCTCGAAGTCGGCGGCCGAGAAGGTCAGCATCTCGCCCGCGCCATTGTGGCGGAAGTAGTCGTCCCCTTGCTGGTACTTGCTGTGCGCCGCCCAGTTGAGGAAATCCTCCTTCTCCTGTTTCGGCTTTTGGGTGAACAGGTTGTAGGCCAGGCGCACCGTCAGCTGGCCGGCGTCGGCCAGTTGCTGGATCACCTGGTAATCCTCGGGATAATTCTGGTTGCCGCCGCCCGCGTCCAGCGCACCCGTCACGCCCAGGCGGTTCAGTTCGCGCATGAAGTGGCGGGTGGAGTTGAGCTGGTATTCCGGCGGCAGTTTCGGCCCCTTGGCCAGGGTCGCGTACAGGATGGTCGCGTTGGGCTTGGCCAGCAGCAGCCCGGTGGGATTGCCCGCGCCATCGCGCAGGATCTGCCCGCCCGGCGGTTCCGGTGTGTCGCGGTCGTAGCCGACGGCCCGCAGCGCCGCGCCGTTCAGCAGGGCGCGGTCGTACAGGTGCAGGATGAATACCGGCGTGTCGGGCGCCGCCGCGTTCAGCTCCTCGATGGTCGGCAGGCGTTTCTCTACGAACTGGTGTTCGGTAAAGCCGCCCACCACGCGCACCCATTGCGGCGCCGGCGTGACCGCCACCTGGGCGCGCAGCATGGCCATGGCGTCGGCCAGCGACCGCACGCCATCCCAGCGCAGTTCCATGTTGAAGTTCAGGCCACCGCGGATCAGGTGCAGGTGGTTGTCGATCAGGCCGGGCAGCACGCGCCGGCCCTGCAGGTCGATCACGCGGGTTTGCGGACCCGCCAGGGGCAGGATGTCGCGCGCTTGGCCGACGTGGGAAAAGCGGCCGCTGCTCACGGCGACCGCCCCGGCCTCGGGCTGGCCCTTGTCCAGCGTGGTGAAGCGGCCGTTATGGAGTATCAGCTCCGGTGCAGCAGTCATTGCTTGTCCTCCTTGGTGCTGGCGCAGGGCAGTTCGCCGAAACAATGCGGCTTGACCTGTCCCTGCAGCCAGGATACCTGCCGGTCCTTCGGTTCCAGCCACTGGCGCACCAGCGGCGGCACCTGTTCTCCCAGCAGGATGCCGAGCAGCCCCACCAGCGCCACCACGGGCGGCGCCGGCGAGCGCACGTTCAGCACGCCGTACAGGATGCCGGCCAGCAGGCCGGCGCCCAGCGAGAGAAGATAGATCTTCACTGGCCTTCCTTGGCGTGGAACATGGTCTGCGCGTAAATGATACCCAGGCCGTAGGCGCCGCCGTATTTCTTGGCGATGCCGGTGGTCATTTCATAGGTGTTGGTACGCGCCCAGTCGCGCTGCAGTTCCAGCAGGTATTGCAGCGAGGTCATCGGACGTGCGCCAGCCTGCACCATGCGGTCCATGGCGCGCTCATGCGCTTCGGCCGACACGTCGCCGCAGGCGTCGGCGATCACGTACACCTCGAAGCCTTGGTCCAGCGCCGACAGTGCCGGGCCGACGATGCAGACGCCGGTCCACAGGCCGGCCAGCACGATGCGCTTCTTGCCGATGGCATTCACGCGGCGGATCACGTTTTCGTCTTCCCAGGTGTTCATCGAAGTGCGGTCGGTCACTTCGGCACCGGGGAAGGCGGCCTTGATCTCGTCGAACACCGGGCCGGAGAAGCTCTTCTCGGCCACGCTGGTGATGATGGTCGAGACGTCGAAGCCGGCCGCGGCGTGCGCCACCAGGGCCGCATTGCTGCGCAGCTGGATGGCGTCGATCGAGTGGGTGGCGAACGCCATCTGCGACTGGTGGTCGATCATGATCAGGGTATGGTCTTGCGGCGACAGCAGCATGGAGCCCGGGGTGGCTTTGGCGGTGATGGTCATTTTGTTTTCCTTTCAGGGTTGATTACCAAAGTGGTCGTAATTTGTCGAGCGCGGCGGCGACGCCGGCGCCATAGGCTTCATCAGCCTTGTTGCAGTTTTCGATGTGGCGCTGCTGGATGTGCAGCGGCACGCCGGCCAGGGAGCGCGCCGTGTTGTCGAACAGGGCCTGGCGCTGCTGCTCGTCCATCAGGCGGAACAGGGCGCGCGGCTGGCTGTAGTAGTCGTCGTCGGCGCGGTGGTTCCAGCGCATGGCGGCGCCCTCCAGGGCCAGCGGCGGCTCGGCGTAGGCGGCTTGTTCCTGCCATTCGCCTTTGGAATTGGGCTCGTAGCCGATGCTGCCGCCCTGGTTGCCGTCGACGCGCATGGCGCCGTCGCGGTGGTAGCTGTGGAAAGGACAGCGCGGTGTGTTGACCGGGATGGCATGGTGGTTCACGCCCAGGCGGTAGCGCTGGGCATCCCCATAGGCGAACAGGCGCGATTGCAGCATGCGGTCGGGCGAGAAGCCGATGCCCGGCACCACATTGGCCGGCGTGAAGGCGGCCTGTTCGACGTCGGCGTGGTAGTTGTCCGGATTGCGGTTCAACTCCAGCACGCCTACTTCATGCAGCGGGAATTCCTTGTGCGGCCAGACCTTGGTCAGGTCGAAGGGATTGAAAGCGGCCTGCGCTGCCTGCTGCTCCGTCATCAGCTGCACCTTCAGCGTCCAGCGCGGGTAGTCGCCGCGCTCGATGGCTTCGAACAGGTCGCGCTGCGAGGATTCGCGGTCCTTCGCGATCAGCTCCGCCGCCTCGGCATCGGTGAGGTTGACGATGCCCTGCTGGCTGATGAAATGGAACTTGACCCAGTGCCGCTCGCCGGCGCCGTTGAGGAAGCTGAAGGTGTGGCTGCCGAAGCCGTGCATGTGGCGGTAGGAAGCCGGGATGCCGCGCTCGCTCATCACGATGGTGACTTGGTGCAGCGCCTCGGGCAGCAGGGTCCAGAAGTCCCAGTTGTTTTCCGCGCTGCGCAGGTTGCTGCGCGGGTCGCGCTTGACGGCGTGGTTCAGGTCCGGGAACTTCAGCGGGTCGCGCATGAAGAAGACCGGCGTGTTGTTGCCCACCACGTCCCAGTTGCCCTGCTCGGTGTAGAACTTGACGGCGAAGCCGCGGATGTCGCGCTCGGCGTCGGCTGCGCCGCGCTCACCGGCCACGGTGGAAAAGCGCGCGAACACCTCGGTCTTCTTGCCTACGGCGCCGAACAGGGCGGCCTTGGTGTAGCGCGTGATGTCGTGCGTCACGGTGAAGCTGCCGAAGGCGCCCGAGCCCTTGGCGTGCATGCGCCGCTCCGGGATCACTTCGCGGTGGAAGTGGGCCAGCTTTTCCAGGTGCCATACGTCCTGCAGCAGCATGGGGCCGCGCGGGCCCGCCGTTTCCACGTTCTGGTTGTCGGCGACCGGTGCGCCGGCCGCCGTGGTCAGTTTGCGCTCCATGGCTTCAGCCCTTGATGAATGCCAGCAGGTCGGCGTTCAGCTTGTCCTTGTGGGTGTCGGCCAGGCCGTGCGGCGCGCCCGGGTAGACCACCAGCTTGGCGTTCTTCAGCAGCTTGGCCGAGGCATGGGCCGAGGCGCCGATCGGCACGATCTGGTCGTCGTCGCCATGCAGCACCAGCACCGGGATGTCGATCTTCTTCAGGTCGGCGGTGAAGTCGGTTTCCGAGAACGCCTTGATGGAGTCGTAAGTATTCTTGTGGCCGCCCATCATGCCCTGCATCCACCAGGCATTGATGATGCCTTGCGAAGGCTTGGCGCCGGGGCGGTTGTAGCCGTAGAAGGGACCGGAGGCGATGTCCAGGTAGAGCTGGGAACGGTCCTTCAGCGAGCCGGCGCGGATGCCGTCGAACACTTCGATCGGCAAGCCGCCCGGGTTGGCCGGGGTTTTCAGCATCAGCGGCGGCACGGCGGAAATCAGGCCGGCCTTGGCCACGCGCTTGCTGCCGTGGCGGCCCAGGTAGCGCGCCACTTCGCCGCCGCCGGTGGAAAAGCCGAACAGCACGGCATTTTTCACGTCCAGCTTGTCCAGCAGCTGCGCCAGGTCGTCGGCGTAGTGGTCCATATCGTTGCCGTCCCACGGCTGGCTGGAGCGGCCGTGGCCGCGGCGGTCGTGCGCGATGGTGCGGTAGCCGTGGTCGGCCAGGAACAGCATCTGCGATTCCCAGCTGTCGGAGTTGAGCGGCCAGCCATGGCTGAAGACGACGACCGGGCCGTTGCGCGGGCCCCAGTCCTTGTAATAGATCTCCACTCCGTCGCGGGTGGTGAAGGTGCCGGAGGTGCGGCCGGCGCCGCCCTTGGCGGGCGCCGGCGCCGCGCTGGCGGTGAGGGAGGAACCTGCGGCGACGGCGGCGGTGGCTGCGCCCAACAGGACGTTGCGGCGGCGCTTGCTGATCGGGGATGACATGGTGGTGGCCTTTCTTTCTTGTGGGTGGATGGCACTTGAAAGGATAGCCAGCGGGCGGCCGCCGCAAATCGCCCATACGGGTGCGTGGCGCCTACCTCTTTTGGGGGAGGCTTGGCGGCCGCGGTGGTGCGCCGGGCAGCCAGCGCCGCAGCCGGGCCAGCCAGCTCGCTTCGCGCCGCTCGACAAAGGCCAGTTGCGCCGGCAGTTGCAGGCGTACGGTGGTGCCGCCGCCGGCCGGCGACAGCACGGTGCAGCTGGCGCCGATGGACGCGGCCCGCTCGCGCATGCCGACCAGGCCGAAGTGGCCCGGCCGCCCGGCCGCCGCCAATGCCTCGCCCACGCCGCAGCCATCGTCGTGCACGTCGAGCCGGAACCAGTCGGCGCCGTAATCGAGCAGCAGCTCGACGCGCCTTGCCTGGGCATGGCGGGCGGCATTGAACAGCGCTTCGCGCGCGATCGACAGTACGTCCTCGTGCACCCGCGGCGGCATGGCGCGCGGGTTGCCGCAGATCGCGACGTGGAAGCGTTCATGCAACAGCACCGCGCCGTACTGGCGCAGCGATTGCGCCAATTCTTCCGCTTCGCCGGTGGCGCGCAAGTCCAGGATGTAGTTGCGGCCCTCGGCCATCAGCTGGTCGGCCAGCTCCAGCGTCTGCTCGAGCTTGGCCTTTTCCTCGCTGCCCGCTGCCAGCCGCGCCGCCTGGCGGTCGAAGAACATGATCAGGCCCTGCACGCTTTGCAGCAGGGTGTCGTGCAGGCCCCGCGCGATGCGGGCGCGTTCGGCCAGGCGTTCGTGCAGCAAGTCCTGCATGCGCGCGGTCAGCTGGCGCACGCGCAGCGCGTACAGCGCGGCCAGCGCCAGGATGCCAGCCGCCGCCAGCAGGGCGGTGAACCATGGCGTCTGGGTGAAGGTGGGCGGGATCTCGAGATGCAGCGTGGCGCCGTCGCCGTTCCATACGCCATCCTCGTTCGACGCCACCACGCGGAAACGGTAATGCCCCGGCTGCAGGTTGGTATAGAAGGCTTCGCGCCGTCCCTGCACGTCCTGCCAGCCGGCGTCCACCCCTTCCAGCATGTAGCTGAAGCGCACCCGTTCCGGCATCGACAGGGTGAGCGCGGTGAAGGCGATCGCCACGTCCTTGCTGCCTTTGGGCAGGCGCACTTGCGGCAAGGGCAGGTAGGAGGCGCCGCCCGAACGCAGGGCGCGGATCTGTACTTCGGGCGCCAGCCGGTTGCGTGCGATGTGGCCCGGATCGATGCTGGCGACGTCGCTGGCGGTGGAGAACCATAGCCTGCCGTCGCTGGCCTGTACCAGCGAGGGCAGGGGACGGAACTGCTCCGCGCCGCCCACCAGGCCATCCTGCGCATCGAAGTGCTCGAAGCGCGGCGCGTAGCCCGACCCGGCCGTCAGCAGGCGCTCCACTTCCTGCGCGGCGATGCGCGTGATGCCATCGACCCCGTGCAGCCATAATTCCCCCTGCGGCGTGCGCGCCATGCCCGAAATGCCGCGCAGCTGGGCATTGACGGCGTGGAAGCCGGCGCCGTCGAACCAGCCCAGGCCGTATTCGCCGCCGGCCCACACCAGCGTGCCGTCGGCCAGCAGCGACTGCACATTGCCCAGCTCGATGCCGTCGCTTGCGCCGTACACCTGCGCCTTGCCCTGTTCGATCACGGCCACGCGGTTGCGCGGGTAGGCGACCCAGATGCGGCCGCGGCTATCGGTGGCCAGCGCCGGCGCCATCCCCTCCGGCAGGCCGGCCACGCCGCCATCCTTGGTCCAGCGCTGGCCGTCGGCAGTGAACAAGCCTTTGCGCGAGATGGAAAGCCACATGCGGCCGCTGGTGTCGAGCGTCATGGCTTGCACGTCGTGCTGGGCGTATTCGGGCGGATGCGGGAACCAGGTCATCAGCCCGGACGGCGCGCGCCGCCAGCGTTCATTGCTGTTGCCGAACCATAGCGCCCCGTCCGGCGCGCGGTAGCCGGCCGTCATGAAATTGGCTTCGCGCCGCAGCTGCTCGCCGGTGCTGCTGTAGCTGTGGACACCGCCGGCCTGGTCGCTGATCACCACCTTGCCGTCGCTGTCGGCCACCATGCCAGGATGGTCCATGGGCTGGGCGGTGGACAGGATGCGCAGCCGGTTGCGGCGCAGCCGGTCCAGGCCGGCCGAGGTGCCGACCCAGACATTGCCTTCCCGGTCTTCGAACCAGGTTTGCGGCAGGGCGCCGCTGATGCCGTTTTCGCGCGTCAGCTTCTGTCCCGCAGCGGTGGCGACGCCGGGCGTGGCGCGTTCCAGTGCGTCGCCATTCAACAGCCACATGGTGCCGTTGCGGTCGAAGTGGATGCCATTGGCCGTCACCGCGGGTCGCGGCGCCGGCTTGCCGCGCGGCGCTTCCGGCAGCACGCGGTAGCCGTGGCGGATGCCGTCGGTGGCCCAAATGGTGCCGTCCGGCCCCTCAGCCATCGCCATCAGGTCCAGGTGGGGCCAGGCGCGGCGGAAGCGCTGGCCGTCGCCGTCGCGCCAATAGGCGCCGCCCTGCACCGACACCCATTGCCGCCCGCTGCGGCTGAACAGCACCTGGCGCACCGGCCCGGCCGGCAAGCCGCTGTCCTGCGTCACCTGCGTAAAGCGCGCGGCGCCCGGCTTGAGCTGCGCCAGGCCGCCGCCGACGCATGCCCAGATGCTGCCATCGGGACCTTCGGTCAGGCTCATCACGCCGGCCGGCGGCAAGCCTTGCGCCGGGCCGAACTCGCGCACCTTGCCGCCCACCAGGGCCGTGATGCCGCCGAAACGGTGGCCGATCCACAAGCTGCCGTCGCGCGTGGCCAGCAAGCCCACCGTGCTGGGCGACTGCAGGCGGTGCCCGCCGAGCGCCTCGACGCGCTCGAACGTGGCGCCGTCGAAGCGGTGCAAGCCGCCCGGCGAGGAGATCCACAGCCAGCCATCCCTGGTCTGGGCGAACTTG
This sequence comes from uncultured Duganella sp., assembly GCA_946482335.1. The sequence continues at coordinate 16,853 of CAMLRG010000063.1, forward strand.
ACGACGTCGCTGGGGGCGCCGTGCAGGCGGGTCCAGGCGGTGTGGGTGTAATCGGCCAGCAGGCGTGGGGATGCGGCTTGCGCGCCCAGGCCCGCCGCAAACAGGAGGGCGGCAATCAGGAAACGGGGGGACATGCCGCCAGTGTAAGGGATTTCCCGCTAACTCATAAACGCGCCAGGTCCGGACCGTTCCGGCCGCCCAGCCAGGTGTGCTCGAAGCGTTTGCGCGCGGCGGCCAGCGCCGCCTTGTCGCCGCGCTGTGCATACACCGCCATCAGGCCGCGCAGCGCCCACCCGTTGCTGGGCGTCCTGGCAAAGGAGGCGCGGAATGCCGCTTCCGCTTCCTCCAGCTTGCCGGCCTTCAGCAGGGCTGCGCCGAGCGACTGGCGCACCGGGTAGTACCAGTGCGGCGGCTCGGTATAGGGCAGGGCATCCTGCGCCGCCACAGCCTCGCTGAACAGGGCGATGGCGCCCGGCAGCTCGCCTTTCGCCTCGGCCAGTTTGCCGCCCGCCACCAGGCGCGCGGTGCGTACGATGTCCCGGCCCGGCACGCCCCAGTCGGCGAGCGGCTTGAAGTCGGCCTGTTGCTCGATGGCGGCGATGCCGTCGACCTCGCGCTGGCTGTCGCCCCACAGGCCCTTGCGGGCAAAGCCGACCGCGCGTGCGTAGTGCCACATGGCACGCAGCAGCGCGAATTCGGCGCCAGGGTCGGGCAGGGCCAGCAGCGTGTCGGGGCTGCTGAATTGCACGTGGACGAAGTAGGGCGCGGCGCGCACCGGCTGCAGCGGCGGCAGGGCGCGCAGCGTATCGGGGCCGATGGCTTGCTCCAGCCGCCGGGTCGCCTGCAGCGCGGCCTTGCCGTCGCCGCCCATCAGGGCCGACACCATCGCGAAATGGATGTTGTGCGGGTAGTAGGCGCCCTTGTACACCGCATCGCTGGCGGCGCCGCGGAAGTATGTTTCATCGACGGCGATCGCATCGAGGTTCGCTTGCAGCGCATCCTTGTACAAGCCGAGGCGGTAATAGATGTGCGAGGGCATGTGCACGATATGGCCGGCGCCGGGCATTTGCCGCGCCAGCCGGCGCGCGTACGGCAGGGCCTTGTCGGGCTGGACCGAGGCTTCCACCGCATGGATGTAGTAATGGATGGCGCCCGGATGGTCGGGATTGCGCTCGAGCACGCGCTCCAGCGCATCGAGCAATTCCTGCGTGCGGCCCTTCGGCCTGGCGCCGCCGGCTTCCCAGTAATCCCATGGGGACAAGTCCATCAGCGCTTCGGCGAACAGCACCTGCACCGTATCGTCGTTGGGGAAGCTGCGCGCTGCGTCGGCCATGGCGGCCGCATACGCCTGGTCCAGGGGCGCGCGCTCGGCCACCGGCTGGGCGGCATAGCGCTTGGCGAGGGCGCGCACCAGGGCTTGCTCCACCGGGCTGGCGCTGGCGGCGGCGGCCGCGGCGCGTTCGGCGGCCGCGAAGGCGGGCGCCAACGCCTCGGGAAACATCGGTGCATTGATGTTCGGCCCCAGCACCAGGGCTTCGCCCCAGTGGCACATGGCGCATTGCGGGTCGGCTTGCTGCGCGGCGCGGAAGGCGCGCGCCGCCTCGGCATGGTTGAAGGCGAACAGCAGGCGCAAGCCCTGGTCGAAATAGGCCTGGGCGCGCGGGCTGCGCGTGGTGACGGACAGGTGCAGCTTGCCCAGGTCGCGGTACAGCGGCGGGGCGGCGCTGGCGGGCTGGCCCGCCTGCTGTGCCTGCTGCGCCGGCTTGAAGGGCGCGGTTTCGGCCTGTGCCAGCATGGCCAGCAGCGGCGGGCGGGCGCCGGGACCGGCGCCGCAGCGCACGCCATCGAGCAAGGGATCGAAGGCCGGTTCGCGCAATGCCTGCGAGGTCCCGCTTGCCAGCAGCAGCGTCAGGACGGCAGCGCCTGCCATGCCCGCTTTCGCGGGCGCGTTCACGGTTTGATCCTCAATACCTGGCCGCCGGCGGGGAAGGCGGGCGGCATCGGCCCGGGCACGATGCTGAAGTTGGTCACATAGATCGTGCCATCGCCGGCGATGGCCAGCCCGCCCGGATAGAACAGGTTGTCGGCCAGGGTGCTGCGGCTGCCGTCGGCATTGATGCGCAGCAGCTTGCCAGGCCCGGCCAGCGGCGGCCCGCCCGGCGCGGCCAGGCCATTGCCGACCTGCAGCACGTGCAGCCGGTGCGAGGCGTCGAAGGCCAGGCCGATGATATTGGTGAAGCCGGTCGCGAAGACTTCCGGCGTGCCGCCGGCCAGCGGTATGCGGTACACATTGGCCGCGCCCACCGGGAAGGGGAAGCCGGTCAGTTCCCCCGTGTACAGATAACCGTCGCGGCCGTCGACCACGCTGGTGGTCACCGATTGCATCGGGATCTTGCTGCCGGGCGGCAGGCCGAGGAAGGGCGGCGCATCGACCATGCGTGCTTCGAAGGCCGCCAGGGTGGCGGTCTGGCCATTCGCTTGCGCGCCGAACAGGGCGTTGGCGCCGGCATCGGCCACGGCGATGCGCCCGGGCAGGGCCAGCACGCCGAAGGGATTGCTGTCGTTGCCGCCGCCGACCGGGTTGTGCGCTTCTTCGAAGGCGGCCAGATCGGCGCCTTGCTTCCAATGGCCGTCCACGCCCACTTGCAGCGTGGTGCCCAGCATGGCGGCCTTGGCGCCCAGGCCGCCGCGCTGCGAGCCCTTGAGCGCCAGGCCCAGCACCAGTTGGCCGTTGCCGGCCCCGTGGAACGCGATGCCTTGCGGCCCGACGCCGCCCATGCCGCCGGGCGGGGCCAGCGAAGGCAGGCCGCTCAGCACGCGCAGCGGCGCTGCCACGCCGGCCGGGTCGATCCGCACCAGCGCGCCGCTTTCGCCATAGCAGGCATTGCGGTTATCGGCCAGCACGATGCACGCGCCGTTGCCGCCGCTGCCCGCTTCGGCCACGTACAGCTGGCCGTTGGGCGCCAGCGCGATGCCGCGCGGGTTGTTCAGGCCGCTGGCGATGACGTCCACCTGCGGCGCTGCGTGGAGGGCGCCGGCCGCCAGGCCCAGCGTGAGGAAGAGGGAGCGGGCGGTCGGCATGTGGGTCTCCTGGTCAGTGGTGGAGCGGGGCGCCGGCCGGCTTGCCGGCGGTCGCGGGTTGCAGGGCATGTTCAAGCTTGCTCGTGTCGTAATAGGCGCGCTGCGACACGACTTTGTTGTCGCGCATCTTGAACACATGCACGAAAGGATTGTCATAAGAAATACCGGTACTGCGCGCGATCCAGCTTGACTCGCCCGTCACGACGACGGTGTCGCCTTCGGCCACCATGGTCTGGGGTTCCAGCCGCGTGCACTGGGCGGTCTGGTTCAGCTTGGTGAAGAATTCGGCGATCTGCTGCTTGCCGTGATAGCTGCCCGCAAAGGGCAGGTAGTCCGATTCGGGGTTGATCAATTCCGCATCGTCGTAATAGCGTTCGAGCAGGCCTTTCAGGTCGCCTTGCGCGAACAATTGGTAGCCTTCACTGATGAGCTTCTTGGTGTCCATGGCATCCCCCATACACCGGCACCCGCAGCGGCATGCCACGGGCTGCCGATCAGTTAAGCCTAGCCGGTGATGACCGGAAGTCAAGCCGCATCCAGCGCCAAGTGGTGGCCTGCCTAGCGCGGCGTGCCGAACACCTGGGTCCAGTAGGCCGCCGGACGCTTGCCTTCGCGGATGCTGAAAGCGGCACCCATCTCCGTGTAGCGCGGATTCATCAGGGAACGGCAGTGGCCGGGGCTGTTGACCCAGCCCGTCACCGCTTCCTGCGCGCTGGTCTGGCCGCGCGAAATGTTTTCCGCGATGTGGCGCCAGGCGTAACCTGCCGCGTCGGCGCGCTGCGGCACTTCGCGACCTTGCTTGTCGGTGTGGGAGAAATACCCCTTTTGCGCCATATCCTTGCTGTGCCCCAGCGCCGCTTCGGCCAGGCGCTGGTTCCACAGCACCGGTGGTGCCGGCGCCATCCAGGTTTCACCGCAATAGCGGCCTTCGGCGCGCGCCGCATTGGTCGCGTGCAGCACTTGCGCCGCCGCCTCCGCTACGCTGGGCAACAGGACGGTGGGATTGGGTGTCGGCGCGGCCAGCACGATGGTCCATTCGTCGCCGGCGCGGTGGGCACCGATGTCGCGGTAGCGCGTGCTGCCCAGCGTTGCGCAATACGTCTCGCGCAGGGCGTCGAAGGCGGCGCGGGCGTCCGCCGGGCCGGCCACCTGCACCGCGTCGGCCACTTCCGGGTCGTAGCCGGCCTGGTCCAGGGCGGCCAGCAGGATCATGTTGGGCCGCAGCGCGATGCGCGACAGCACCGCCAGCGGCGCCAGGGCCGGCACGGCGGCGCGCGGCTTGCCCTGGCACACGGCGGGGGCGGTGCGCCAGGCATTGACCAGGGCCACCAGCTGGCCGGCATCGCCGGCGGCGGCCGCGGCGGCGCCGGGCAGCAGTGCCGCCAGCGCGAGTGCGGGTATCGTCAGGCTCGTCATGCCCGCCACTATAGCCGCTCTGGTAAACTGCCGCCATGAATGAGACACCGACTACCAATTTCACCCTGGCCCTGGTCGACAAACTGCCGTTCAAGGAACTCAAAGCCTTCCACCAGGACGCCGGCTGGGAAGAGCCGAAGATCCCGAAAGAGTCGCGTGGCCAGGTGCAGTGGGCCGTGGTGAGCGTGGCGAAGAACAAGGCGGCCATCGCCCGCCTGGAGCTGGCGCGCCCGGAATTCTGTTTTGTCACCAACCTGGTGGTGCTGACGAAATACCGCGGGCGCGGCGTCGGCGGCTGGCTGCTGGAACAGGTCGAGCGGCATTGCCGCGAGCAGGGCATCCGCCGCCTGATCCTGGAACCCGCAGCGGGCACCGAAGCGTATTACCAGGCCCACCAATTCATCCCGGACCCGCTGGTCCCAGGTTGCGTGAAGAAGGATATCCCGCCTTTGCTGCGCCGCCGTTTTGTGCCGTAAGGAGTAAAGTACATGGTTTCGCTGCAAGAACAATTGATGAAGGCTGGCCTGGTCGACAGCAAGAAGGTCAAGAAGGTCAACCAGGATAAATCCAAGCAGAAGAAGGAAGAGCGCCGCGCCGGCATCCAGAGCGTGGACGAAGCGCGCGAGGCGGCGCTCGAGCAGCAGCGCAGGAACGCCGAGCGGGCGCGCGAACTGAACGCGCAGCGCGACGCGGCCGCCAGCCAGAAGGCTGTCATGGCCCAGGTGATGCAAATGGTGCAGCAGCACCGCCAGTCCAAGGGCAATGGCGACGTGGCCTACAACTTCACGCTGGGCAGCAAGATCGACCGCATCTACGTGTCGGCCGCCGTGCAGCAGCACTTGATCAACGGCCGCCTGGCCATCGTGGTGCTGGACGGCGTGGCCGAACTGGTGCCGAAGGTGGTGGGCGAAAAGATCGCCGAGCGCGCGCCGCAACTGGTGGTGGCCGTCAAGCAGGCGGCCAGCGCCCAGCCGGCGGAAGACGATCCTTACGCCGACTACAAGATCCCGGACGACTTTACCTGGTGACGATCACGCCTTCCACGGCGGACACGGTGCTGCGCACCGTCGATCCGCCATAGCCGGCCCAGTTGCGCAAGTCGAAGCTGCCGCCGCCGGCCATGCGCTGCGCATCGAGGTTCATGTAAGTCAGTGGCTGCTTCGGCTTGCACACCTGGGGCAGGCCGACCGATTGCAGGAAAGTCACCGCGCCGAGACCGACGCGCGTGCCCTTGCCATCCTCCACCAGCAGCGCCGTTTCCACGTCCACGCCGATGCCGCGCGCCATGCCGGCCCAGCCATCGTTGACGATGCGCGCCATGAAGGTGACCAGGCGGCCCAGCCGGTCGCGCGAATCGAAGTGGGCATCGGTCACCACGCTGCCCATGTCGGGCAGGGTCAGGTAATCGCGCACCAGCGTCACGCGCTTGTCGTAGGGATTGGCCAGCGCGTCGGCCGAAGTGATGCTGCCATTCAGCGCGGCAAAGCCGAAACGCCCCAGCAGCATCATGCCGGCGCTGGTGCCGCCGATCGGCACGTTGCGCCCGGCCAGTTCCTGGATCGCCGCCTGCACCGGCGTGCCCTGCCAGTACTCGACGTAATCGGCCTGGTCGCCGCCGGCGATGAACAGGGCTTCGGCGCCACGTATGCGTTCGATCACGAAGGGATCGCTGGCGGCTGCGCGGTTGGGGATCACCAGCGTTTCCACCGACTGCACGCCGCCCATCGCGTAAATATAGGGATTGTAGGCATCGGTGCCGCGGCTGCGGATCACCACGAAGTTGCCGCCGCCGCCTTTCTGGATCATCCAGGCAAAGGCCGCGTCGACATCCGGGCCGCCGCCCATCAGCACCATGGCCGGTTTCGATGGTTGCGGCAACACCACGTTGGCGGCATTGCCGACGGCGTAATACTGGTAAGGCTTGCCGGCTTGGGCCGGCGCCGCCAGCACGGCGGCCAGCAGCAGGAAGGCGGCGAACAGACGATTCAGGCGTACCATGGCGATGCTCCCGGACAGAGTGGAACCTGCCCGGCCATTGTACGCTCGACAATTAACTCCGTGCGGGAATTTTCAAACCGCGCGCCACCGCGGGGCGTGCCAGGAAGCTGGCCAGCACACGGCGCACGTTGCTGAACTTGTCGAAGCCCACCAGCTCACCGGCGCCGTAGTATTCCACCAGGTTGCGCACCCACGGGAAGATCGCGATGTCGGCGATGGTGTACTGCCCGCCCATTACCCACTCGCGGCCCTGCAGGCGCTGGTCCAGCACGCCGAGCAGGCGCGCCGATTCGGCGAGATAGCGGTCGCGCGGGCGCTTGTCTTCATACTCCCTGCCGGCGAATTTGTGGAAGAAGCCCACCTGGCCGAACATCGGGCCGATGCCGCCCATCTGGAACATCAGCCACTGGATGGTTTCGTAGCGCGCAGCCGCATCCTGCGGCAGCAGCTGGCCGGTCTTTTCCGCCAGGTAGATCAGGATGGCGCCGGACTCGAACAGCGGCAGCGCTTTGCCGCCAGGGCCGTCGGGGTCGATGATGGCCGGGATCTTGTTGTTCGGGTTCAGCGACAGGAATGCCGGCGACATCTGGTCGTTGCTCTCGAAGTCGACCAGGTGCGGCTCATATGGCAGACCGGTTTCCTCCAGCATGATCGACACCTTCACGCCGTTCGGCGTGGGCAGCGAATACAGTTGCAGGCGTTCGGGATGTCGGGCGGGCCATTTGGCGTGGATGGGGAAATCGGCGATTCCGGTCATGCGCAAACTTTCGAGGTTGGACAATGGCCACGATTATGCGTCATCCGCAGATTTCCTGCCGCCTGGCGCCCGCCGCCGGCCGTACCCGGGCAAGCCTCAGGCGGCGCGGCGCGCGGCGCGGCACGCTTCGAGCTGGCTGCGCAGTTCCGCTGCTTCCGCCGCAAAGTTGTCGCGCGCGGTGACGGCGCCGACCAGTTCCATCTCGGCGGCCAGCTTGGCGTCGGACAGCGTGGCCGTGGCGGCCAGGCTGCGCTCGAGCTGTCCGCGCAAGTCGGCGATCTGGGCATCCTTGCCCTCGATGGCCAACTGGTCCTTGGCCTTGCCCACCAGTGCATCGGCGGCAATATTGCGCGCATTGCGCAATTCGCCATTCAGGCGCGTGATCTGGTCCTCGTTCTCTTCCAGCGTCGCCTGCGCGGTGGTGATCTGCGCGCGCAATTCCTCGATTTCGGCGCGCAAGGGGCTGCCTACTTCCTGGGCGGCTTGCTGCACCCAGCCGGCCAGGGCGGCCGTGACCGATGCGGGGATGTCCAGCTGGGGAATGTCGTGTTCTGCCATGTCCTGCTCCAAAGCGGGGTTCACAATCCACACACGATACCGCATTAGATTGCCGTACGGCAATGACCGGCTTGCCAACTTCGGGCGACTTTTTTTGCATTGCCCGGGAACGTGGAAGAATCCCGTGGCATCCAATGTCGTGAAAACAGCCAAATACCGGGATCACCATGAATGACTTAGCCGCTTTTGAACAGTTGATGCGCCGCCACAACCGCGCGCTGTACCGCACGGCGCGCAGCATCGTCAAGGACGACGCCGAAGCGGAAGACGTGCTGCAGGAAGCCTATCTGCTGGCCTTCCGCGGCATGGATAGCTTCCGCGGCGAGTCCAGCATCGCCACCTGGTTGACCCGCATCGTGATTAACGAGGCAATCGCCCGGTCGCGGAAAAAGGGGCGCCTGGCGGAAATCATCGAGCTTGACGGAGAAACAATGATGGACGAGCACAACGAACGGCCCGAGCAAGCGCTGTTGCGCAGCGAGGCAAGGCGCCTGATCGAACAAAAGATCGATGGCTTGCCCGCTGCCTTCCGCACCGTCTTCGTGCTGCGCGCCCTGGAGGAAATGACGGTGGAGGAAATCGCCGCCTGCCTCGAGATTCCGGAAGCGACCGTGCGCACCCGCTATTTCCGGGCCCGCGGCCTGCTGCGCGAAGCCTTGTCGCGTGAGCTCGACGTCGCGCTGGAAGACGCTTTTGCCTTCGATGGCGCGCGGTGCGACCGCATCGTCGCCAGCGTGCTGGCACGGCTGCAACATTGACCCACCACACCAAGGAGAAACCATGTCCTTCCTGACTTCCCTCGACGACGTTGCCCAGGGCACGCGCCGTTCCTTCCTTTCCAGATCCGGCCTGCTGCTGTCCGGTGCGGCCGTGGCCCTGCTGGCCGGCGAAGATGCGTTAGCCGCGAAAGCAGGCAAACCGACCGATGACGATGTGCGCATCCTCAACACGGCGCTCGGCGCCGAACTGGAAGCCGTCGCCGCCTACCAGCTGGGCGCCGAAAGTGGCTTGCTGCAACAGCCGGTGCGCGACCTCGCGCTCACTTTCCAGGGCCACCACAAGGAGCACGCCGACGTGCTGGCCAAAGCCATCGCCAGGCTGGGCGGCAAGGCGGTGGCGGCGAAGGAGAAATACACCTTCCCGACCGAAAGCCTGAAATCGCAGGCGGACGTGCTGCGCTTCGCGGCCACGCTGGAGAAGGGCGCGGTCAGCGCCTACCTTGGCGCCGTGCCGCTGTTCGGCAACCGCGAGCTCGCCAAGGCCGCCGCCAGCATCCTGGGCGATGAGGCGATGCATTGGGCTGTCCTGCGCAACGCCCTCGGCGAAGTGCCGGTGCCGTCGGCCTTCGTCGCATGATGCGCAGCGCCACCGCCGCGGCCGTCGGCGCCGCCCTGGCGCTGGCCGCCGCCGCCGGGGCGCTGGCGCCTGCCACGCAAACCGTGCCCGCGTCCGCGCCGGCGGCATCCATCGGCAACGCGGCCGCCGGCAAGGTGGTCTACGAACGCTGCCTGGCCTGCCACGCCCTGGCCTACGATCGCACCGGCCCCCGCCACTGCGGCCTGTTCGGCCGCCGCGCCGGCAGCGTGCCTGGCTTTGATTATTCCGAGGCGATGCAGCGCTCGCGCATCGTCTGGGATGACAAGACCCTCAACCTGTTCCTGGCCGACCCGCCCCGGGCGGTCCCAGGCACCAGCATGGGCTATGCCGGCATCAAGGACGGCGCGGAACGCGCGGACCTGATTGCCTACCTGAAGCAAGCCTGCCCCCGCTAAGCCCGCGCCGACGCGCGCCGGATTTTGCGGTATGCTCGCTGCATGAGCAATGCATTGCAGCGCCTGCCGGACCTGTTACTGGACGCCGTCTTCATGGTGGACGAGGGCGGCCGCATTGTCTTCGTCAATCCGGCCTGCCGCGCGATCTTTGGCTATGCGCCGGAAGAAATGATCGGCCGCATGATCCTCGACTTCATCCACCCCGGCGACAAAGAGCGCACGGTGGCGGAAATGGGACATGTCCTCAGCGGCCGTCCCGGCCTCGGTTTCGAAAACCGCTACATGCGCAAGGACGGCAGCGTGGCCCACATCATGTGGACCGCGCGCTGGTCGCCGGAAGACCGTTTGCGCATCGGCGTCGCGCGCGACATCAGCGAACGCAAACGTGCCGAACAGCGCCAGGCCGGCATGCTGGCGCTGGCCACCGCCGCCCACGGCGCCGCATCGCTGTCCGAACTGTTCAGCGCCTTCGAAGGCATCCTGCAAGACATGTTGCCTGTGCGCGGCATGGTGGCCGTGCTGCAGCCCGGCGAACGCCTGGCCTATGCCAGCGTGCCGCCGGACGCGGCGCCGTCCGACGCCACCGGCTGGCATCACCTCACCTTGTCCGCGTCGGGCATCGGGTTCGGCGAAATGCGCCTGGACCTGGGCAAGCACGGCACGCTGTCGGCGAAGGAGATCGATTTGCTGGCATTTGCCGCGGGACAGGCCGGCGCCGTCATCGAGCGCCTGGCACTGCACGCCGACCTGGCCCACGCCGCGCGTTACGACGAATTGACCGGCTTGCCGAACCGCAGGCTGTTCCAGGACCGCATCCTCTCCGCCATCGCGCGCTGCCGCCGCGGCCAGTCGCGCGGCGCCCTGCTGTTCATCGACCTGGACGACTTCAAGCTGGTGAACGACGAGCATGGCCACCTAGCTGGCGACCAGCTGCTGCAAGCCATCGCGCGCCGCATCACCTCCTGCGTGCGCGAAGCCGACACGGTGGCCCGCATCGGCGGCGATGAGTTCGTGGCCTTGCTGGAAAACGTTGCCGACCTGGCGCAAGCCGAAGCGGTGGCCAGCAAGATCCGGCAAGTGATCGCCACCCCGCTGGTGCAGGGCGGGCGCATCCTGCAGCCGCATGCCAGCATCGGCATCGCCCTCTACCCCGAGCACGGGGAAGCCATCGACCAGCTGATGCGCCACGCCGACCAGGCCATGTACGCCAGCAAAGCCGCGCGCAAGGCGGCCACCGCTTGAGTCGCGGCGGGCCCGCTAGGCTAGGCGCGGGCGCCGGGAACCGGGCGACGGCCGGGCTTCGAAGCGGAAGGCGCTGACCGACTCGGCCAACAGGACGGCTTGCTGCTGCATCGCGTCGGATGCCGCGGCAACTTCTTCCACCACGGCGGCATTCTGCTGCGTGACCTGGTCCATCTCGGCAATGGCCTGGTTGACCTGCTCGATGCCGGTGCTTTGTTCTTCGCTGGCCGCCATGATTTCCGCCATGATGCCGGTGACGCGATCGACGCTGGCCACCACCTGATCCATCGTGGCTCCCGCCTGGGCAACCAGCGTGCTGCCACGCTCCACCTGCTCGACCGAGCTGTCGATCAGGTGCTTGATGTCCCTGGCCGCCGTGGCGGAGCGCTGCGCCAGGTTGCGCACTTCGGCGGCCACCACGGCGAAGCCGCGCCCTTGTTCGCCGGCGCGCGCCGCTTCCACGGCGGCGTTCAGCGCCAGGATGTTGGTCTGGAAGGCGATGCCGTCGA
>CAMLRG010000064.1 GCA_946482335.1 uncultured Duganella sp.
GGCGCTTGATCGAGGTCTTGATGGTCTTGAAGTTGGTCAGCATGCCGCCCAGCCAACGCTGGTCAACAAACGGCACACCAGCGCGCTGAGCTTCAGCAGCGATGATGTCGCGAGCCTGGCGCTTGGTGCCAACCATCAGGATGGTGCCACGGGAAGCGGAGATTTGACGGATGGTTTTCATCGCGTCCTGGTACATGGCCAGGGTCTTTTCCAGGTTGATGATGTGAATCTTGTTGCGGTGGCCGAAGATGAACGGAGCCATCTTTGGGTTCCAGAAACGGGTTTGGTGACCGAAGTGGACGCCGGCTTCCAGCATTTCACGCATCGTTACAGACATTATTTACTCCAGGGTTGGGTCTGGAATCCGCCCAGTGACCCTTGCGGGCACCCTTGTTGGGGGGATTCGGGTTTATAAAATAAGAAAATTTACAACATTGCAAGACGCGAGGTCAGGCAACCATAGAGTATAGCGCAGGAGCGCGATCTTAGACAAGCTTGGCAGAAGCTTGCCGGCAGCCACCCGCCGACAGAGGCGAAGATACCCGTGATTCCGACATCATTACATGTATATCCATGATCACAGCTTTGAGCATGGCACCCTGAAAAAGCAGGTGGATGCACCAAAGCTAAGACAACGCCCGGAGGGCGAAGTTCCAGCCAAGTTACCTAGACCACTCCATCGCGGGCCAACTGATTGTTACGGACCTCCTTTCGCGGAAATCCGTGATGAGCAAAAATTTCTCAATCATTGTCGAATCCGCCAGTTTCGATTCGTCGTAGGATTACACACACCTCTTACGAAAGGATTGGAAATGGCAACGAACACCATCAAACTGCACCGCGTCCTGCGCACCACCCCTGACCGCATCTACAAGGCCTGGACCACGGCCGCCGCCTTCAACAAATGGCTGCCGCCGAACGGCTACCTGGGCGAGGTGCATGAAATGGATGCCCGCGTAGGCGGCAAGTACCGCATGTCGTTCATCGACCTGGGCACTGGCTTCACGCATAGCTTCGGTGGCGAGTACCTCGAACTGCACCCTGGCGAGAAGATCCGCTATTCCGCCATGTTCGACGATCCGAACCTGCCCGGCCAGATGCAAACCACCATCCATCTGCGCGAGGTATCCTGCGGCACCGAGGTCGACATCACCCAGGAAGGCGTTCCGGCGGTGATCCCGGCGGAGCAGTGCTACCTGGGTTGGCAGCAGTCGCTGGCCCTGCTCGCGTTGCTGGTCGAACAGTAAGGAGCGGCCATGGGATCCCCGTCCTCTTACTTCCCTTCGATTGAAGCGAAGTACGGCAAGCCGGTCGAGCATTGGCTCAAGATGTTGAAAGGCATGAAGGGCCTGAAGCACATGGAAATGGTCGCGGCACTGAAAACCAACCACGGCATGGGCCATGGCCACGCCAACGCGCTGGTCGCGCACTTCAAGGCGGAGGGTAAGGACGCGAAAGCTTGATCGCAGTCTAATCGCGCGGCGGGGAGCGTCGCCACAATTGGGGGAACACGTCGAGGTGCCCTCATGAGCCTGGTTGACATCCCTCCCCTGCCCGCCGAAGATGAAATAAAGCGCGAGCTCACGGACTTGCGAGCGGCAAAGGGCCGCTGAGGGAAGACTAAAGCTTGACGGGTGTCTAAGCGGAGGATTGAAAGCCTCGCCACAATGGGGGAACACGTCGAGATGCCCACATGAGCCTGGTTGACATCACCACCTTCTCCGCCGAAGATCAAATTATGGAATCCGCTTCCAAACAGTACGTTGACTCAAATCTCGCAATTGCCGAGTCCAAGTCAGACACCAAGCTGGCCGAGTTTCGTGCATCCATAGAGGCTTTCACTGCCCGTGCCGACGAACGCGAAGCGGCCGCTCGGGAGCGAGATGCCATACGTGCCGGCGCATTTGAGAAACGGATGGAGGATCTCGCTGCCCGGGCTGATGAGCGCGAAGCGGCAGCGCGGGAGCGCGAGGCCAATCGCTCCCGAGAATTTGAAGAACGGATGGAGAACTCAGAGGCACGGTCTGATCGGATCGAGCGGTGGCTTGACCAGATTGAGTCCTCCATCGTCAGCCTGAAGAAGTTCGTTGTCGGTGCCTCGCTCAGTACGGTATTGGGCGTTGGCGCATTCAACGCAGCATTAATCCAGAACTATCACGCGGCCTTCGATTCGGCCCGCCATCTTACGGCGGCTGAGCGTGATTTGACGGCGCAGCGTCAGCGAACTGATGCGCTGCTGAGCGCCCTGGAGGCAAGACTGGCCGCCATGCAGAAGACCGGCGGCCAGAACAACCCTCCCCCTTAAGCGGCTATTTGTTAACGGTCAGCGTGTAGTTACCCGAGCCGCTATACGAATACACGGTGATCCGATAATACGCGGCGGCGGCGCTGTACGTGATCGCTTCGGTCGACGTCGGCGTGGTCGATGAAGCCACCTGCACCCACGCGCTGCCATTCCACTTCTCCAGCTTCAGCTCGAAGTCGGCATTCGAGGGGCCGGTCAGGCTGGCCTTGAGGGTGCCGCCGGTGTAGTAGAAGTATGGCGACGGGTGGATGGCCGAAGCGTTGGCGCCGGACAGGTAGCCCGTGTACACCTCGCCGTAAGGCATGCCATCGCCCTTCACCACATCGAAGCCAATGGTCTGCGCTGCGGCGCTGATGTTGGCGAGGCCGAAGTTCGAGCCGCTGCCGCTCCACCAGCGCGAGTTGGTGCCGCGGCTGGCGTAGTTGTTCGGCACGGTGTCGTAGAAGGCCTTGTAGATGGCGCCGTCATACAGGTCGGTGCCGTCGCCGCGGTTGACGCGGTACTCGGGGTCGCGGCGGCCATCGGCGTGCTCCATCTGCACGTAAGGGTGCCACTCGTTGGAGTTATTGCCGGCAGGGTCGACGTGCCACACCGCCAGGCCGGAGCCGAGCTGGTAGAGGTTCTGGTCGGCCTTGTAAATGGCTTCGATGTAGAACGCCTCGTCGGTCTTGGCCTGGTTCGTCCAACGATACAGCCCATGCGAGCCGGAGGTATGGCTCAGGCGCCCTTTCGGCGCGCTGGCGTTCAACGCGGGATTGAGCTCGGTCACGGTGTCCCAACCCGCCAGATAGCGGAAGAAGCCGTTCGGTGGCACCGGGCGGTACTGGCTTTGCGATCCCACGCTGCCGTAGCCCATGATGCAATAGCTCGCTGCCGAACCTTCCGAACTGCCGTCATAATCGTAGAGGTCGGGCCACCCCATGATCAAGTGTCCGGTCTCATGCGAGAAGGTGCCGATCGAGAGGCTGCTGCCCATGTTCGTGATCTGGTAGTAGCCGGTGCAGACCCCGTCCGCGCAGAACTGGTTACTCAGCCAGCCCATGTGCGGCCACAGGCCTTTCGACCATGCGCTGTCCGCCCCGCCGGCGTAGAAGAAGTTCAGGCCGCGGATGCGGTTGCTGGCGTCCACGCTGAGCGTCGAGAAGTTGAAGCCTTGCGTGAATTCGAGCCAGTTCAGGGCTTCGCGGATCAGTTCCTGCGAGCGCACGCTGGAATTCAGGCTGCTGTCGGCGTAGTAGGACTTGTTGTACTTGGCTCGGTAGTAAACCGTGGCGGTGTTGGTGTAATCCAGTTTGCCGCCGGAGACGGACTGGAAGTAGCCGCGTATCGACTGCGCGTTGCCGAAGCCCGTGTAGGGCATGTCGTTCAGGAAGGAATTTACCTGCGCCTGGGTGATCGTACCCGGTACGTCCGGGAAGTCGATGATCACGGTCAACCCCTTCACCTGCCCGGTGACGGCGGCCAGGGCTTGCGGTGCACTGGCAGCGGCGCTGGCGGCCTTGCGGGCGCTTTCGAGCGAACGGCCCTGCATTTGCTCGAACTTCTCCTTGGCCTTGCGGGCCCGCGCTTCGTGGCTCAAGCCCTTCTGCTTCTTGTCGGCCGTGGCGAAGCTGCGCGCGCCGGCGTTGGTCGCCAGCACGCCGGTCGACACCAGGTCGTCGCCGGCGGCGTTGACCTCGGCGTAGCACAGGCCCTTTTTGGCGGCGTCATACACCACCAGCGCGCCGTCGTCGGTACGCTGTTCGGCGTAGTAATCATTACCGTCCAGGTGCACGCGCAGCTTTTCGCCGTTCGGCTGCTTGAACTCGTAGACGCTGTCCTTGTAGGGGATACCAGCCTGCGCGAACAGGCTGGCCAACAACATCGCTGCTGCAGTTACAACTTTCAATCGCATTTCGGTCTCTCCATGTTTTAGTTTTAGGGAACTGCCTTACGTCTTCAGGTCACCGCGAAGGTGACCGGTCCTGCCAAAGCGGTGTAGCCATCGTTGTACAGCAGCCACGCGGCATAACTGCCGGCTGCCATGCCGGTCGTCGCAAAGCTCGCGCTGCCCGACGCGCTGGCCGCGTATTGCCAGGCCACCGATGCGGTCGCACCCGGCGTGCTGCCGCTGCGGTAGATGCCGATCCAGTTCTTGCTGTTCACTTGCGGCGCAGGCACGGCGTAGGTGAAGCCGATCGGCGTCCCGCGCGGGACGGAGCCGGCGCTGGCCGAAAGCGTGGCTTGCGTGCCGCCGCTTGCGCGGCCGAGCACGGGATCGGTGCGGCTGGCCTGCCCGTTTTCGACGCGGCCTGCCATCCGGCGCAGATATGTGCTGTCGAAGTCGCAGCTCACGGACAGGTCGTACCAGCCATAGCTGGCCGACACCGGCACGCGGACCGTCAACTGCTGGCCGGCGGCGACGGTGTGGCTGGTGGCGGCGCGGCCATAGGCGTTATCGGCGACGCGGAAGGTGGCGGCACGGGCGCCTTCCGCGTTCGACAGCACGACGTCAACGGCGCCAGCCAGCGGATCGGCATTCAACCACGCTTCCGGCCGCGCGCCGCCGGTTGCCGTGGCAGCAGCAAGCGATCCGCCGAATTCACGCAGGAAGCCGTTCGGCCCGGCCACGCTCAGGTGGTAGTTCGTTGTACTCCAATACCACGCCTCGCGCTCGATCCGCTTGCCCGCTTCCACCGTGTAATACCAGGGTCCGTCGCTGCGCACCTTGGAATAGACGATGAATGCGCCGCCCGCCATCCCCTGGTTGAAGAAGGAGAGTTCGACCTGCCTTGCGCTCGTCACACGGGCATTGACGGTCAAGGCGTACGGCAAGGCACAGGAATAACGCGGGCTGCCCGGCTCCTGCACCGGCAGCGTTTGCACGGCAGGCGGCTGCGGGTACGGCTTGCCGGAGACCAGCTGGTAAGTGGTCGATTTCGGCACGCTGGGCGGCCAGGAGGTATTCGGCGTCTTGAAGTCGAAGGCCGAGGTGAGGTCGCCACAGACCGCCCGGCGCCACGGCGAGATATGCTCGCAGGCGATGCTGGCGCGCTGCTTGCCCTGGCTGGCGACAAGCCATTCTTCGAGGAAGCGCAGTTTCGACGTGTGGTCGAACAGTTGCGAGCACACCCGCCCTCCTTTGCTCCAGGGCGAAATCACCAGCATCGGCACGCGCGGGCCCAGGCCGACCGGGATACCGTTGTAGTTCTCGTACTGGCCGACGTCGGCCATCGTCGCGCGCCCCATGCCTGGGTTCAGCGGCGCCAGGTGCGATGGGATGTGGTCGAAAAATCCGTCGTTCTCGTCATAGGTCAGCAGGAAGACCGTCTTCGACCACACTTCCGGATTGGCCACCAGGGCAGCCAGCAGGCGTGCGGTCAGGTTCTCGCCCGCGTTGGGGGAATTGGGCGAGTGTTCGGTGTAATCGTTCGGCGCACAAATCCACGACACGCGCGGCAGGCGGTTATTGCGGACGTCTTCGGCAAAGGAGTTGACCAGCCAGTCGCCCTTGGTGCCGCGCGCATTGGCTTCGGTGGAGCCGGCGGCGATGGCGCGGCCTTTCTGGTACAGGGGGCTGCTGGCCGACAGCCGCGTGCCGTCGGCGTTCACGCGGAAGTTCTTGAAATACGCCAGGTAATTGTCGCCGTAGTTGTCCCATTCCTGGTAGACCTTCCAGCTCACGCCGTTCGCTTCCAGCACTTCAGCATAGGTGCGCCAGTTGGGCGCGCTGGCCGTGACCGACGGCGTGATGTTGTCGTATTGCGGGTCGTTGTTGTAGTAGCCGGCCGAGTCGATGTTGTACAGGCTGCCCATCGAACCGAGCCAGTTCTGGTTGGTGCCGGTCAGCGAATACATGCGGTTCGGGTCGGTGGCGCCGAAGATCGAGCAATGGTAGTCGTCGCAAATGGTGAAGGCGTCGGCCAGGGCGTAGTAGAACGGCAGGTCGCCGCGGTCGAAATAGCCCATCGCTTGCGGCGTTTTCTGCTTGACCCAGGCGTCCCAGGCCTGCCACGTGGTTTGCGATCCCTTCCAGCTATGGTTGGTGCCCAGCGAAAGCGCGCTGGTGTTCTTCGCGTCGAAATGGAAAGGCAACACGTAGCCGCCGCTGCTGTCGGGCTGGTACCAGACCGGTTTGCCGCTCGGCAGCGTGATGGCGCGCGGGTCGTTGAAACCGCGGACTCCGGCCAGCGTGCCGAAGTAATGGTCGAAGGACCGGTTCTCCTGCATGAAAATCACCACGTGCTGGACGTCGGCCAGCGTGCCGGTCGGGCTATAGGCCGGCACGGCCAGCGCTTGCCTGATCAGGTCTGGGAACAGCGTGCTGGCGGCACCGGCGGAGGCCATGCCAAGGAATTTGCGGCGGCTGGTGGACATCGGGATTCCTGTTGTTGATTTAGGGAATCGCGATGCTACGATGCATTTATATCAATCTGATGACAGCTGTCACCCGTGCGCCACGCTATCGACTGATTCCACAGCATCCCAGCAGGAATTCGGCACAACAGCTGTCACCGGGCTTCCAGCAGGCGCACGCTGAGGCTGTCGTTTATAATCTTGCTGATAACGCCCCAGAGTGGCGTACCCTGTACAGAACAGCAAGATCACATGACTATCAATATCAAAACCCCAGAGGACATCGAAGGCATGCGCCTGGCCGGCCGCCTGGGCTCCGAAGTGCTCGACTACATCACCCCCTTCGTCAAGGCTGGCGTCACCACCGGCGAACTCGACCGCCTGTGCCATGAGTACATGACCAATGTGCAGGGCACCGTCCCTGCGCCGTTGAATTACTGCCCGCCGGGCTATACCCCTTACCCGAAAGCCATCTGCACCTCGGTCAACGACGTGATCTGCCACGGCATCCCGGGCGACAAGGTGCTGAAGGATGGCGACGTGGTCAACCTGGACATCACCGTCATCACCAAGGATGGCTACCATGGCGACAATAGCCGCATGTTCTTCATCGGCAAACCTTCGATCCTGGCCAAGCGCCTGTCGGACGTGACCTACGAATGCATGTGGCTGGGCATCGAGCAAGTCAAACCTGGCAATACCCTGGGCGATATCGGCCACGCCATCCAGGTGCACGCCGAAAAAGCCGGCTACAGCGTGGTGCGCGAATTCTGCGGCCACGGCATCGGCAAGGTCTTCCACGAAGAACCGCAAATCCTCCATTACGGCAAGCCAGGCACCGGCCCGGTGCTGGAGCCAGGCATGATCTTCACCATCGAGCCGATGATCAATGCCGGCAAGCGCGAAATCAAGGAAATGCCGGATGGCTGGACCATCAAGACCAAGGACCGCAGCCTGTCCGCCCAGTGGGAACACACCATCCTCGTGACCGAAACCGGTTACGAAGTGCTGACCCTGTCCGCCGGCAGCCCGCAGCCGCCTGCCTTTATCACTGAAAAAGCAGCAGCCTAAACCAAGCATGCCCCACGCCGCGATGAAGAAGGATCTCCGGGAACAGCTGAAAACCCGGTTGAAGTCGGACCGCCAGCGCATTATCGCCAACTTCCATGAGGATGGCATGCCGGAAAAGCTGCTGCGCAACCTGCGCGCCAGCGTCGACGACGTGCTGACCCAGGCCTGGGGCGCGACCGGCATGCCGCCGCAAGCGGCCCTGGTGGCGGTCGGCGGCTATGGCCGGGGTGAACTGTTCCCCTATTCCGATGTCGACGTCCTGATCCTGCTGCATCAGGCGCCGGACGACACCATGCGCCGCAAGCTGGAAGAATTCGTCCAGCTGCTGTGGGACCTGGGGCTGGAAGTTGGCCACAGCATCCGCACCATCGACGAATGCCTGGCTGAGTCGAAGGCCGACATCACGGTGCAAACCAGCCTGCTGGAAGCACGCATCATCACCGGCAATATGGTGCTGTTCGCGCAGCTGCAGGATGCATACGACAAGGCCATGGACCCGCGCGCCTTCTTCGAGGCCAAGACCATCGAAATGCGCCAGCGCCATGCCAAATACGAGGACACGCCATTCAGCCTGGAGCCAAACGTCAAGGAAAGTCCGGGCGGCCTGCGCGACCTGCATGTGATCCTGTGGATGGCCAAGGCCGCCGGCCTGGCCAATTCCTGGCGCACCCTGGCCGTGCGCGGCCTGATTACCCAGACCGAAGCGCGCCAGCTGATGGAAAAGGAACGCGCCTTCAAGGACATCCGCGTGCGCCTGCACCTGGTGGCCGGCCGCCGCGAAGACCGCCTGGTGTTCGACGTGCAGACCGCCGTGGCGGAAACCCTCGGGCTGAAAGCCACCGGTTCCGGCGTCCACATGCGCCGCGCCAGCGAATACCTGATGCAGCGCTACTACTGGGCCGCCAAGACCGTGGTGCAGCTGAACACCATCCTGCTGCAGAACATCGAAGCCTACCTGTTCCCGAACGACGAACAGCCGGTGCGCATCAACGAGCGCTTCAGCGAAGTGAACGGCATGATCGACATGAACGACGACGACACGTTCGAAAAGACGCCGTCGGCCATCATGGAGATTTTCGTGCTGCTGTGCGAGCGCCCCGCCCTCAAAGGCATGACGGCGCGCACCATGCGCGCTCTCTGGCACGAGCGCTTCAAGATCGATGCCGGCTTCCGCGCCGACCCGGTCAACAAGGCCTACTTCCTGCGCATCCTGCAGGCGCCGCAAGGCATCATCCACAACCTGCGGCGCATGAACGAGCTGTCCATCCTGGGCCGCTACCTGCCAAGCTTCCGCAAGATCACCGGCCAGATGCAGCACGACCTGTTCCACGTCTACACGGTGGACCAGCACATCATGATGGTGCTGCGCAATATGCGCCGCTTCACCATGACCGAGCATGCGCACGAGTATCCGTTCTGCTCGCAGCTGATGGCGAACTTCCCGCAGCCATGGCTGCTGTACGTGGCGGCGCTGTTCCATGACATCGCCAAAGGCCGCGGCGGCGACCACTCAAAGCTGGGCGTGGCCGACGTCGAGCAATTCTGCCAGGAGCACGGCATCAGCCAGGAAGACACCGAACTGGTCGCCTTCCTGGTCGAACACCACCTGACCATGTCGCACGTGGCGCAGAAGCAGGACATGTCCGACCCGGACGTGATCCAGGCGTTCGCCAAGAGCGTGCGCGACGAGCGCCACCTGACCGCCCTGTACCTGTTGACGGTGGCCGATATCCGCGGCACCAGCCCGAAAGTCTGGAATGCCTGGAAAGGCAAGCTGCTGGAAGACCTGTACAAGATGACTTTGCGCGTGTTGGGCGGTGAACCGCATTCGGCCGACCGCGAACTGAAGAACCGCCAGCAGGAGGCCCTGGCCACCCTGCGCCTGTACGGCCTGCCGCCCGATGCACACGAAGCGCTGTGGAAACAGCTCGACCTGGCCTACTTCCTGCGCCATGACGCCAGCGATATCGCCTGGCAGACGCGTGCTCTCTGGGACCGCCTGGACAGCGAACAGCCGGTGGTCAAGGCGCGCCTGGCGCCGATCGGCGAAGGCTTGCAGGTGGCGGTCTATATCAAGGACCAGCCCGACCTGTTCGCGCGCATCTGCTCCTATTTCGACCGCAAGAACTTCAGCATCCTCGATGCCAAGATCCACACCACCAAGCATGGCTATGCGCTCGACACCTTCCTGGTCACCGAGCAGAGTTTCGCCAAGAGCTACCGCGACATCATCAACCTGATCGAGCATGAGCTGTGCGAGCTGCTGACCAGCCAGGGTCCGCTGACGGCGCCGAGCCGGGGCCGCCTGTCGCGCCTGTCGCGCACCTTCCCGATCCAGCCGACGGTGGACTTGCGGCCCGACGAGCGCGGCCAGTACTACCTGCTGTCGGTGGCGGCCAACGACCGCACCGGCCTGCTGTACTCGATCGCCAACGTGCTGACCAAGTACAAGATCAACCTGCATACGGCCAAGATCATGACCCTCGGCGAGCGCGTGGAAGACGTGTTCATCGTCGACGGCGCCGCCCTGGCCAATGCCCGTACCCAGCTGCAGCTGGAAACCGACTTACTCGAAGCACTGAAAATCTGATGTCCGAAGAATTGTTACGCCTGTCCAAGCGCATGTCCGAACTGGGCCTGTGCTCCCGCCGTGAAGCCGATGAATGGATTGCCAAGGGCTGGGTGCGCGTGGACGGCAAAGTGGTGTCCGAACTGGGCACCAAGGTTTACCCGAGCCAGAAAGTCACCGTGGAGCGCCAGGCCGCCGCCGAACAGGCGCGCCGCGTCACCATCCTGATCAACAAGCCGGTCGGCTACGTGTCCGGCCAGGCCGAGGATGGCTACCAGCCGGCCGTGGTGCTGATCAAGCCGGAGAATCGTTGGGCCGAAGACCGCTCGCCGGAACGCTTCGACCGCGCCCAGCTGCGCAGCCTGGTGCCGGCCGGCCGCCTCGACATCGATTCGGTCGGCCTGCTGGTGCTGACCCAGGATGGCCGCGTGGCCAAGCAGCTGATCGGCGAACAGACCCATGTGGACAAGGAATACCTGGTGCGCGTCGAGTACACCAAGCCGGGCCGCCTGCCCGACAGCGAGCTGCAAAAGCTGAACCATGGCTTGTGGATGGATGGCAAGCCGCTGCTGCCGGCCAAGGTGCGCTGGCAGAACGACGACCAGCTCAGCTTCACCCTGCGCGAAGGCAAGAAGCGCCAGATCCGCCGAATGTGCGAGATGGTTGGCTTGCGCGTGGTAGGCTTGAAGCGCGTGCGCATCGGCCGTGTCAAACTTGGAAATTTGCCAGAAGGACAATGGCGTTACCTGGCTCCCGACGAGCGCTTCTGAGTCGGCATCGACGCAACAAAAAGACAGCATTTATTGCTGTTTGGCAAGCCAAACTTGCTGGAACGCGGTAAAGTAACTGGCGTCTTCTCCCAAAAAACGAGAGCCTGAGCTGTGAACGACCCAATGCCAAACGACTTCCGCAAAGGTCCGCCCCGTCCACAAGACGCGGTGGAACCGATTGCCGCGGGAACGCATCCGCACGATATCGTGGATCCCGACGAGATCGGCGATGCCTTGGCCGCGCTGGCCGAGGCCGGCGACGCCGTTTCCATCTACCACCGCGACTGCGCCGAGCCCGTGCTGGCCCGCCTGCTGTCGGTCGATCCCGAACTGCCGCACTTCGTCATCCAGCTCAATGAAGGCTCCACCCTGGCGCCCGGCGAATGCACCTTCGTCGCCTGGCTGCGCGGCGCCAAGTTCCAGTTCAAGCTGGACGATCCGCACTGGAACGCCCTGCCCGAACAGCCTACGCTGGTTCCGGCGCAATTCCCCGAACGCTGCCAGGTCCTCAACCGGCGCTCCGCGCCGCGCCTGGAAACCCCGCTCGGCACTTACCATACCGCGTCCTTCGTCCTGAACGGCAAGCCATACGAGATGCAGCTCTACGATTTCGCCGTGGGCGGGGTCGGCATGCGCTGCCCGCCGCGCGATGCGGTCGGCTTGCACGTGGGCCGCAAGCTGCAGCGCGTGCGGCTGGACATGGGACCGGGCGCGGTCCTGATCTGCGACCTGGAAATCCGGCTGTCGCGCAAATTCCGCTCCTTCCTGCTCGGCGAGCAGGTGCAGATCGGTTGCCAGTTCCAGAACCTGTCGCCGGCAACCCAGGACGAACTGCACCGCATCCTCGAGCGGCTTAGCACCACCCGCGGGCAGCGCTAAGCCTTCCCCCCGATCAGAACGAAGTGCGCAGGGACAGCGTATAGCTGGCGCCCGGCTTGTACTCGTCGAAGATCGCGTTGCTGAACTGCGTATAGGTTCGGCTGATTGCCTTGGTGGCGTTCCATACGCTGAAGGTCAGGTCGGTGTTGTACCTGAAGCCGAACATCTGCTTCATGTTCACGCCAACCGATGCATCGATCTGGGTACGGTCCGTGGTATAGGCATAGGCCCCGCCGGGCACGTTCAGGCCGGTGCTGGTGTTGACCACGTGGCTGGCCGTGTACTGGCGCGCCACGCGGACATTCAGGCCGCCTCGCTCGTAGTACAGGGTCAGGTTGTTGGTGCGCGGCGGCACGCCGGCTACCGGCGGCGCGTTCGGCGCATCGTCGGTCTGCTTGGCGTAGGTGAAGTTGGCGGTGAAGCCGAAACCCTTCACCGGGAGCATGTCCAGCGGTTGCTGCCAGGTCGCTTCCAGGCCGCGCACTTTCAGCTTGGTGTCGATGTTGTACGGCTCGGTAATCTCGATCAAGTGCTTGTCGCGGCCGCCGCTGGCGTTCACCGCCTGCTGCTGCGCCTCCGTCAGGCCGATCGTGGTGCCGAACATGGTATCCAGTTGCGACAGCGAGTAGGTATTGATGCGCTGGCCCGGGCGGCTGATGATGTCCTTGCCGAAAGCGCTCAGCGAAATATAGGCTTCCTTGCTCAGGTAGTATTCGAGCGCGATGTCCAGGTTGTTCGCTTCGAACGGCTTCAGGTTCGGGTTGGTCAGGCTGCCTTGGCGTGCGCCCTGGTCACCCAGGGTCAGCGTGGTCTGGCGCAAGTCGGCCGGGTTGGCGCGGGTCAGCGACTTGGAGCCCGAAGCGCGCAGGATGGTGTTTGGCGTGACGTTGTAGGCCAGCGTCGCCGAGGGCAGCGTGTTGCTGTACTTGGTGGACTCGTAAGTCCAGACGCCCACATTGTCGTACAGGCCGCCGTTGCTCAAGCCGGCGTTACGCGGATCGGCGCCCACCGTCAGCACGCCGATGGTCTGCTTGGTCTCGGCATAGCGCACGCCGGCGTTATAGCGCAGGGTGCCGCCGAAGATCGTGGCGCGGCCGGTGGTTTCGGCGTAGGCGGCGCTGACCACTTCGCGGATGAAGCCACCGCTGCCGTTCGTGAAGCCCTTGTGGATATTGTCGCGGAAGTACTGGTAATCCGTATCCTTCGCGAACTTCGGCCAGTCGACGGTGATGAAGCCGTTGCTGCCCGGCTTGACGTAGTTCGGGATGGCGGAGTTCGGGATCACCGAACCGAGGTAGGCCAGCGGCGCCACACCGGCAGTGGAGCCGGTGCCGAAGCCGGGATAGGCGGTTGCCGCATCGGTCATCGGGCCCGGCGCGACACGGCCATCGCAGCCCGGGGTGCGGATCTGGGTGTTGGGCGCGAAGAAGCGGTAATTCATGTTGTTGCCGCAGGTGACATTCATCCACGCGTCGGCCACGGAGAAGCTGCGGTAGCGGCGCTCGATGTCGTCGTACGAACCGCCGACCTTGATGCTGAAGTCGGCATCGCCCCAGTTGACGTTCAGGCGCGAGCCCTTGGTCTTGTTGGTGCGCTCGTACAGGTCCATGCGCAGGCCGGACAAGCCCTGGCCGGCCTGGTACCAGCCGAAGTTGTTCGGGTCGTTGATGTCCAGGTTGGAGCTGTACACCGGCGTCTGGCCAGGAGTAGTGTTGTCATAGGTGATGACGGAGTTTGGCGACTTGGTGGCCACCAGCACCGTCGGCATTTCGCGGAAGAATTTGCTGTTGGTGGCGTTGAAATGGCCGTCGATGGTCCACTTGTCGGACGGACGGAACTCGAAGCCTGGGTTAATGCTGCGGAATTTGGTCTCCTCCACCATCGGTCGGAATTCCAGTGCCCAGAAAGTGTTGGCGAAGGTAGCCTTGGTGATGGTACAGCCGATGGAGCAATCGCTGCGGTCGAATTCCATGCCGATCGGGATCGGCGTGTTGGCACGGGTGCCGGCGTTCATCGCCTCGTAGGTCATCTTGTTCTTCTTCTGGGCGAACAAGGTGTCGAGGTAGAGATCGAGCTTGTCGTTCGGCTGCCATTGCAGGCTGATGACTTCACCGGCGCGGTTACGCTTGCCTTCGTAGGCGAAGTGGCGGCCCAGGCGGCCCATCAGGCCATTGTCGATCTGCTGCAGGGTGGCCCCCGGATTCAGCGCCAGCAGCATGGCACGGTCGATCTGTTTGCCCGGCACCAGGATCGAGCGCGCATATTCCGGCAGCGCGTCCAAGGCCAGGCCGGAAGGCACGGTGTCCGGCGTCGATTGCGAACCGCCGCCGGTGCTGTTCAGTTTGTCGGAGGCATTGCCCTGGAAGGACTTGAGCTGGAAGTTGCGCATGTCGACCGTCTGGAAGCCATCGGTCTTGTAGCTGGTATTGCCCCATGCCACACCGGCCAGGGCGCCGAACTTGCCCCACTCGGCGCTGGTCCAGGTGTTGCTGACCAGGGCGGAGCCGGTATTGCCGGTCTTGCTGTTCTGCTCGCGGTAATTGCCGCTCAGGGTGAAGGCGGAACGGAAGCCCGACTTGTCGAACGGACGCACGCTGCGCATGTTGACGGTACCGGCGATGCCGCCTTCGATCAGGCTGGCCTGCTGGCTCTTGTACACGCTGGCGCTGCGGAACAATTCGGAGGGCAGGAAGTCCATGTCCACCTCGCGGTTGGCGCTGATGGAGCCGCCCCAGCTGCCGGCCGATGCCGAAGCCATTGGCGCGCCGTTCAGCAGCACGCGCGTGAACGCCGCGCCCATGCCGCGGATCGAGATGTTCAAGCCTTCGCCGTCGATCTCGGCGCGGCGCACGGTCACACCCGGCACGCGCGCCAGGGCGTCGGCGATGTTCGGGTCGGGGAATTTACCCATGTCCTCGGAGAACACGGTATCGCTCAAGCCGATGTTGTCGCGCTTTTCCAGCGCCGACAGGCCGAGCGAGCTGCGGTAGCCGCTCACGGTGACGACCGGCAGCACCTTGCCGGGGGCTGCCGCCGGCTTGGATTCGGCCGCGGGCTGCGCTTCGGCCGCCGTCTGGGCCGCTGCGGCGGCGGCCGTCGTGGTGGGCGCTTGCTGCGCCTCGGTTTGTGCGTAAGCGGTGGTGATCATCCCCGCCAGGATAGTCATGACCAACACTTCGCCGCGTGTGCCCAATCGCCGCACGCGTCCACCCGGTTGCTTGTTCATTGCTGTCTCCTTGTTTGCGGCCTCGCGGGCCTTGGTTTAGTTAGCGCTATCAGTGCGCTTGCAACGTGACGTTTGCTCCTTGTAGCGCGGGCGACGCTGCCCGCACGGTGATCGTTCCTTTCTGCCCCGGCTTGCTGCGCACGATGGCCAGGCACAGCCCGTTGAATGCGGGCCTTTCGGTGGACGGGAATGGCACGAAACTGGTCGGGTCGCCGTTATCGGTCGCCACGATGTCGCCCGGGCCTTCGATGCTGAATTTCACCTGGTGCTTCGCCATCGGGACGGTGTTGCCATCCTTGTCCGTCACGCGCAAGGTGACGAAGGACAGGTCGGCGCCGTCGGCCGCGATGCGGCTGCGGTCCGGGACCAGGTCGAGTTTCGCGGCGTCGCCGACGGTGCGCACGCTGGACACCGCCCATTGCTTGCCCTGCTTGTAGGCCACCACCTTCACTTCGCCCGGTTCGTAGGTCACCAGGTCCCAGCGCAGGCGGTATTCGAATTCGGCGCGCTTCTTGCGGCCCTGGCTCTTGCCGTTGACGAACAGCTCGGCTTCGTCGCCGGAGGTGAAGACATGGACCGGGGTGAACTTGCCTTCCCTGCCCGGCCAGGTCCAATGCGGCAGGATGTGGGCCAGCGGCAGCCCGGGGCGCCAGCGCGCCTGGTACAAGTAGAAGCGGTCCTTCCTGAAGCCGGCCAGGTCGATGATGCCGGAGTAGGAGCTGCGCGCCGCATAGAACGGTGTCGGCTCGCCGAGGTAATCCCAGCCGGACCAGACGAATTCGCCGGCCACGAAGGGATACTGGTCCTGGGCTGACCACGAGCGGTCGGCGGAAGTGCCGAAGTCGGCTGCGTACAGTTCGTACGCGCTGACCTGCAGGGTGTCCCAGTCGCCGCCCGCATCGGGGCGCACCGGCGACGTGAGCGCGCCGGTCACCGGGAATTGGTACTCCCCCCGGCTGCTCAAGGCCGACGCGCTTTCGCTGCTGAAGATCATCTTGTCCGGGAACCGGGCGCGGAATTCGGGGAAGCGGCCAGGATTGCTGCGGATGCCGGCGCCCTGATAGTTCACGCTGATCAAGTCCACCGCCGCCGGCAGCGGCATATGGGCGCGGGCATAGTTCATGGCCGTCATCGTCGGGCGGCTGCTGTCCTCTTCCTTGACGATCGCGTGCAGCTTGCGGCCAATGGCGACGCCTTCTTCGCCGGTGTACTGCTCGCCCACCTCGTTGCCCACGCTCCAGATCACGATTGAAGGATGGTTGCGGTCGCGGCGGATCATCGCGCGCAAGTCCTGCTCGTGCCAGTCGGGGAAGATCAGGTGGGTGTCGAGCGCCGTCTTCTTGCGCTCCCACACGTCGAACACTTCGTCGATGACGACAATGCCCATGCGGTCGGTCAGCTCGAGCAACTCCGGCGCCGGCGGGTTGTGGCTCATACGCAGCGCGTTCGTGCCCATCTCGGCCAGCATTTCCAGCTGGCGTTCGGCGGCGCGCACATTGAAGGCTGCGCCAAGCGCGCCCAGGTCGTGGTGGTTGTTCACGCCTTTCAGCGGGATGCGTTCGCCGTTCACGATCATGCCCTGGTCGGGGTCCATGCGCACCTCGCGGATGCCGAATTTCGTTTCATAGCGGTCCACTTCCACGCCGCCGCGTTTCAGCGTGGTGACGGCCACGTAGCGGTGCGGGCGCTGCGTCGGCGGCGGCCCCCACAGCCGCGGGTTGGCGATCGTCACGCTGCCGGCAGCCTTGCCGCTGGCGCCGGCTGCGATCTGCAGGCTTTGCGGCGCGATAGCGGCTACCGCGCTGCCGCTGCGCGCCCCCTTCCCGTCCAGCGCGTAGATGGCAGTCGCCACCTCGATCGTGGCGGCGCTGCGCGTATCGTTATCGACCATGACGTCGAGCGCGACCTGTGCGGACGCTTTGCCGACTTGCGGGGTGCGTACCTGTGTGCCCCAATGCGCCACGTGCACCGGATCCGTCTTGGTCAGCCACACGTTGCGGTAGATGCCGCCGCCCGGGTACCAGCGCGACGATTCCGGCGGGTTGTCGAGACGGATCGCCAGTGTATTGACCCCGCCCGGCACGGCGTATGGCGTGAGGTCCAGGCGCCAGGAGTTGTAGCCATAAGGCCAGCCCCCCACCAGTTTCCCGTTCAGCCAGACGGTGGCATAGGACATGGCGCCATCGACGTCGAGGAACAGCGAGCGGCCTTGGTCGGCGGCGGGAATGTCGAGCTGTTTGCGGTACCAGCCGATGCCCCAGCTGGGCAGGCGGCCCACGCCGCCGTAGGGACCGTCTTTCAGGAACGGGCCGGCGATGGCCCAGTCGTGCGGCAGGTCCACGCGCTGCCAGGCACTGTCGTCGAACCCGGGCGCCAGGTAGGCTACGTCGAGCTTCGGCTCATGGGGCGGGCGCTGGTGGCGGCGGGCGGGATCGCGGATGAAGGCATTGCCGCTCGGGAGTATCCACGGCTTCAGCACCGGGACCTTTGCCGCCCCGGCCTGTTCGGCCGCTTGCGGCATGGCGTCGGCGGCCTTGCCGTCTTCGCTCACCTTGACTGCTGGACGCACGTCATAGCGCAGCGCATCGGAAGCGCCGGCCGGGTCACCCATGGTGAAGCGCCAGCCTGTGTTGATGGGGAGGCGTTCGCGCGCGGTGGCTGCTTCGGCATTGTCTGGCACAGCCAGCGCAACGCAAGCCCACAGCAACACGAGCGCCAGCGCCCTGCAGTTCGGGTTATTTTCCATGTCTCCGGTAGTAAGTCTTTTTTTATCATGGCTGCGCGGATAACCAACTACTAACACGAAAACGATAGCGCAACCATTTCAGTCTATCGTTGTCCGTGGCGCGTTGTCAACAACTTGAAGGTATCGATATCCAGATAGCCGGCACCGGGCTTCGGGTTGTAGCAGAACAGCGCGAATTGCTGCCCCTGGAAGGTGCCGGTGCGCCAGTCATAGGCCAAGGGGAAGCTGCCGCCCAGGCCGTGCCAGGCCTTGCCATCGAGGCTGTACGCTACCTCAGCCTTGTTGGTGATGAAGTCCATGTCGGTGCGCAGGTGCAGGTGCCGCGCGGCCGGCAGCGGCAGCGGTTGGGCCGCCACGCGGACTTCCGTCTTGCGTCCGGCTGGCGTGTCCTCCACCACTTCCATGCGCAGCGTCAGCTTGCCGCCCGCGCCGCCATGCACCGCGATGCCGCCGTTGAATTTGCCCAGCGTACCGAAGCCGCATACATCGCCCTCCGCCAGGTGCGAGACGTCCAGCGCCACCTCGGCCCGGCTCCACGGCCCCTGCCCTTTCTGCGTCAGCGTATTGCGCGCGGTCCAGAACTCGGTCGCCGCGGTCGGTTTCAGGCGCAGGAAACCAGGCCGCTCGGTGAGCGACCAGCGGCTGTCGACGGGATTGTGGTTCCACTGCCACTGCAAGCCAAGCGCCGGTGCGTTGAAATCGTCCGACGCCGCCAGCCCGGCCACAGGCTTGCCCTGCACCGGTTTGGCGGCCATCGCAGGGACGCGGCCCGGTGCCTCTTTGGTTCCCCATACCGGCCAGTCGTCCTCCCAGAAAATCGGGCTGATATTGGTCATGCGCCCGATGGGACCCGCATCGACCATGACGAAGCCGTACCAGCTGCCGTCGGCAAGGTCGACGAGCGCGCCCTGATGGCCGCCGCTGAGGTCATCGATCTGCGGCCGCGTTTCCCACGGCCCATGCAGGCTCTTCGCACGCGACACCACCAGTGCCAGTTTCGATGGCAAGGCGTTGAACAGATAGTAGTACTCGCCGCGCCGCACCAGTTTCGAACCCTCGGCGCCCTTGTAGTAGTGGATCTTGCGCGCATCCGTCACGCGGGTCAGGTCGCGGCTCAGTTCCAGCAACGTCACCGTGCCATCCCAGCCGCCCGAGGTGGCGATGAAGGCCCTGCCATCCGGTTCGAAATGCAGCGCCGGGTCGAATGCGGCGCGGTCCAGGGTGTGGTAAGCCCACGGGCCCTTGACGTCCTTGCTGTAGTAGATGCGCGTGTTCTGCCCTACCGGCGTTACCGCCACGTAGAACGTGCCCTGATGATGGCGCAGGCTGGCCGCGAACATGCCGTGGCGGTAGGCGCCGCCCTGCTGCAGGTCGTAGCGCACGTCGCCATCGAGGCGCGGCACCACGTGGGAGACATATTCCCAGTTCACCAGGTCGGTCGAATGCAGCAGCGTCAGGCCTGGGCTGTTGGCGAACGTGGTGGTGACGAAATAGAAGTCTTCGCCGACGCGGATGATGTCGGGATCGGGAAAATCCGCGTGGAGCGGCGGATTGGTGTAAGTGCCGTTGCCGTTGTCGCCGGCATGCGCGGGCGCGAAGGTCGCGCTGCACAGCGCTGCCAGCGCCAGCGCGGTTAGACGTGCGCCGGCGGCGCTCCGGATGGTTCGGTTCATCTGGTCTCCTGTTGACGTAGCGCGCCGCTTGCGGCACGATGGGAATGTTAGCGCTATTCATTATGGGATCAAATGATGGTAGATATCAAGCAAAAGCTCGTCCCCTCTTTCTCCATAGGCGTCGTCGCGTCCACCGCCTTCGCCGCGCTCGCCACCGTGGCCGCGCTGCCGGCCCACTGCGCGGAGGCGCGCTTCGAGCGCTTCAGCTACGAAGGCCGCGCGCAGGAGCGTGTCAAGCCAACGGCCAACGAGTTCCGCAACCCCATCCTCTCCGGCTACTACCCTGACCCCTCCGTGACGCGCGTCGGCCAGGACTACTATCTGGTCAATTCCTCCTTCACCCACTACCCCGGCCTGCCGATCTTCCAATCGCGCGACCTGGTCAGCTGGCGGCAGGTCGGCAACGCCATCGACCGCCCAGGCCAATTCAAGTTCACGGGCTTGCGCTCCTCGCGCGGCATTTTCGCGCCGGACATCTCGCACAAGGATGGCCTGTTCTACATCGTCACGACCTGCGTCGACTGCGGCGGCAATGTCGTGATGACCGCCGCCGACGCGGCAGGGCCATGGTCCAATCCCAAGCCGCTGGCGTTCGACGGCATCGATCCCTCCATCTTCTGGGACGAGGATGGCAAGGCCTATATCGTGAACAACGACGCGCCGGTTGGTCCGCCGCTGTATGACGGGCACCGCGCCATCTGGGTGCAGGAATTCGACCCGAAGACTTTGTCGATGGTGGGCGAACGCACCCTGATCGTGAACGGCGGCGTCGATATCAGCACCAAGCCAAGCTGGATCGAAGGCCCGCACCTGATCAAACGCGACGGCTACTACTACCTCATCGCGGCGGAAGGCGGCACCGGCGACCAGCATTCGGAAGTGGTGTTCCGCTCAAGCAGCGTGCGTGGCCCCTTCAAGCCTTACGAGAACAACCCCATCCTGAGCCAGCGCACGCTCGATGCAGCGCGCGCCAACCCGGTCACGTCGGCCGGCCACGCAAAGTTCGTGCAGACACAGGATGGCGAATGGTGGGCCACCTTCCTCGCCACCCGGCCATACGGGCCGGACCTGTACAACATCGGCCGCGAAACCTTCCTGCTGCCGGTCACCTGGAAGGATGGCTGGCCCATGATCCTGGAAGGGGGCAAGCGCATTCCTTTCACGGCGCCGCGCCCCAAGTTGCCGGCGCAGGCAAAACCGTCCCTGCCATATGCGGGCGACTTCGCCTATGCCGACGAATTCAACGGCGCCGGCGGCCTGTCGGCGCAATGGATTGGCGTGCGCGTGCCCGCTGCGCCTTTCTACCGGCTGGAACGCGGCCAGCTGGTGCTAAGCCCCGGCGGCCGCCTGGGCGACCTCGACGCCACGCCCTCCTTCATCGGGCGCCGCCAGCAGCACCATATCGCGACGGTTTCCACAACGCTCAGCTACCAACCCGAGCGTAATGGCGACCGTGCCGGCCTGGTCGCCTACCAGAGCGACGAAGCCCACCTGTTCTATGGCGTGACCCGCATTGCCGGCAAGCCGGTGGTGGCGCTGTACACGCGCGCCAAGGCAGCGGAGGACACGCTCGTGGCCAGCGCCCCCCTGGCCGGCAGCAAACCGCTCAAGCTGACGATCAGCATCGACGGCGGGCGCATGGCCTTCAGCTACAGCGCCGGTGGCAAACCGGTCACGCTGGCATCCGGCATCGACGCCACCTTCCTCTCCACCCGCAAGGCGGGCGGTTTCGTCGGCACCATCATTGGCCCATACGTCTGGCAAGGGGCGGGCGCGCCGTAGCGCATAGGCTGGCCGGCCACGGCCTGGGAACCCTCCAGGGTCTCCGATCAACATGGTGATTTTCTGGTGTTCCGTAGCCGGCAGCCCGTTGACTGCCGGCTACAAGTGCTTTGATACTGACTCGGCAACATACCAGAAAATCCCCTTCAGGAGACACCGTGAAAACGCACAAAATGAATGCCTGCGCGGCAGGTATGGCCTTGCTCATCCTTTTTTCAGGCTGGTTTGCCGGCAGCGCCAGGGCAGCCGGCTTCGGCCTCAGTGAGGACACCAACTTCTACACCGTCGATACCGGCGCCGGCCTGGTGTTCAAGGTCCGCCGCACCGACAATGGCGTCAGCACGCAATCGGCCGGCGACATTGCCTCCATGGTCTACAACGGCGTGCAGTACCAGGACCAGTCGCGCGGCAGCCAGGTCAATTCCGGCTTCGACTACCTGTACACGGGCGTGTCCGCGGTCAGCGTGAGCGCCACCACCATCGGACCGGACTTCATCAAGGTGACGGTGCAGGCGGGCGACCTGACCCACTACTACATCGCCCGCCGCGGATATCCGCACATCTACATGGGCACCTATTTCACGACCGAGCCAAGCACACTGGGGCTGGCGCGCTACATCCTGCGCGTACCGATCGGCGTGCTGCCGAACGGCCCCGTGCCTTCGGACATCCGCAACAACATTGGCGCCATCGAATCCGGCGATATCTTCGGCCTGGCCAATGGCGAGTCGCGCTCCAAGCATTACTCGAACATGCGGCTGAAGGACTGGTCGTACATTGGCGCCACCGGACCGAATGTCGGCATGTGGGTGGTACGCGACAACAACGAAGGCAACAGCGGCGGGCCCTTCTACCGCAGCCTGCTGAACCAGGCCACTTCGACCACGCAGGAAATCACTTACATCATCAACTACGGCGAAGCGCAGACCGAGCCGTTCCGCCCGGGCACGTTGAACACCTACACCCTGGTGTTCAATAACGGCAGCGCACCTGGCGCGCTCGACACGTCCTTCTTCGCCAGCATGGGCATGAGCGGCTTCGTCGGCGCCGAACAGCGCGGCCGCGTGGCAGGCGTCGGCCTGGCAGGGCGCGACACGCGCTACGAATACACGGTCGGTTTTTCCAGTCCCGCCGCGCAGTACTGGGCCAAGGCCGATGCCGCCACCGGACACTTCGACAGCCCCGGCATGATCCCCGGCACCTACACCATGAAGGTGTACAAGAACGAGCTGGTGGTCGACACGCGTACCGTCACGGTCGCCGCCGGCCAGACGCAGGCACTGAACACCATCACCATCGGTGGCGACCCGAGTACCGCCGCCGCGCTGTGGCGCATCGGCGACTGGGACGGTTCGCCGGCCGAACTGCTGAACGGCGACAAGGTCACCACCATGCATCCCTCCGACGTGCGCATGGCATCCTGGACGCCGGGTGATTATGTGGTCGGCGTGTCCAATGCGGCCAGCGCCTTCCCGGCCTACCAGTGGAAGGACGTGAACGGGACCCTCACCATCCGCTTCAACCTGCGGCAAAGCCAGATCGTGCCGCTCACGCTGCGTGCCGGCATCACGGTGGCCTTCTCCGGCGGCCGCCCCAAGGCGCAGGTGAACGGCTGGATTTCCGCCAACCCGGCGGCATCGACCCAGCCCAAGACGCGCACGCTGACGGTCGGCACCTACCGCGGCAACAACACCCTGTACACCTTCAATATCCCGGCCAGTGAGCTGGTGGTGGGTGAAAACGTGCTGACGCTGACCGCCATCAGCGGCACCGCCGGCACCGCCTTCCTCAGCCCAGGCTACGCCTGGGATGCCATCGACCTGATCCCAACGCCATGAACAAGCTACGCCTCCTTCATCTCGCCGCCGCCCTGCCCGCGCTGGCGGCGTTCGCCTCCCCCGCCGAGGCCACCGTCATGCAGCTCTACCCGGGCACACCGCCTTCGCTGCACGCCGCGACGTTCGCCGCCAACACGTCGCTGGCCAACCACTACATCGAAGATGGATTGCAGTTCCGCTTCACGGGTTCGGCCAACAACAACCAGTGCGGCTATGCGGGCATCAATTGCTACGACCAGCCGTCCGACCTGAGTCCCTGGTTCTCGGGCAATTACATGTCCACCTCGGGCAACAACGCGTACATCAGCATCCGGCGCGCGGACGGCGGCGACTTCCACAGCCTGGTGTTTGCCGCCGCATCCGGTTACAGCACGGTGCACGGCTACTGGACTACCTGGAACGACAATGTGCGCACCGGCTTCGGCAATTTCACCCACGCCGACGGCGTGCTGCTCGGGCTGAGGGATGCGGCTGGTTTCGACGAGGTGCGCTATTACGCATTCTCCACCGCCAACCGCAGCAGCGGCTGGAGCAGCCCGGCGATCGATGCGGTGCAGGCCGACATCCCGGAACCGGGCAGCGCCTTGCTGGCGGGCGCCGGCCTGCTCGGCATGGCGGGCGTACGCCGCAGGCGCAGCCGAAGTTAGAGCACGTCCAGTGGGGTGGCGCGCGTCGGCGGGGCGAAGGCTTTGTCCAGCAGGGCCAGGTCTTCCTGCTCCAGCCGCAGCGTCATCGCCGCCGCGTTGGCGCGCACGTGCGCCTCGCTGACCGCTTTCGGGATCGGCAGCACACCATCCATGCGCAGCAGCCAGGCCAGCGCGATCTGGGCCGGCGTGGCCTGGTGCCGCGCCGCGACCGCCTTCAGCGCCGGCTCGGCCAGCAGGCGCTGCTGCTCCTTGCGGCTCGATTCCAGCGGCGAGTACGCCATCAGCAGCACGCCGCGCTCCTGGCACCAGGGCAGCAAATCCCATTCGATGCCGCGCCGGCGCAAGTTGTACAACACCTGGTTGGCTTCGATCGCATCGCCGCCGGGCAGCGCGGCGGCCTCCTTCATGTCGGCCAGGTCGAAGTTGCTGACGCCGTATTCGTGGATCTTGCCGGCCTGCTTCAGCGCGATCATGCCCTCCAGCGTTTCGGCCAGCGGGACGGCGCCGCGCCAGTGCAGCAAGTACAGGTCGATGTGCTCGACCTTCATGCGCTTCAGGCTCTTCTCGCAGGCCGCCACCACACCTTTGCGCGATGCATTCTGCGGCAGGACCTTGCTCACCAGGTAAGCCTCGCTGCGGCGGCCGGCGATCGCTTCGCCCACCACTTTCTCGGCGCCGCCATCGGCATACATTT
This sequence comes from uncultured Duganella sp., assembly GCA_946482335.1. The sequence continues at coordinate 24,536 of CAMLRG010000064.1, forward strand.
CCGCCGTATCGATCACCGACATGCCCAGGTCGAGACCCAATTGCAGGGCGCGCACTTCGGCAGCCTTGTCGGCAGCCCGCTCGCCCATATTCCACGTGCCCTGCCCCATCCTCGATAGCGTCATGGTCACACCCCGAAAGCGCGCACGGAAAGCGCGAAAGTGAAAGCAAACACGAACAGCAGGAACCCCGCCACCAGCGGCAGTGCCAGCAAGGCCATGGCCCGGCGCGGCAGCATGGACACCAGCAATTCGAAGCCAAGCGCCAGTACCAGCAAGGCAAGCAGCGAGGGCCAGTACAGCAGGCCCGCCAGCAAGCCCTGCTCCAGCGCATTGCCGCCAATATAGCCCTTCAGCACCATGGCGGGCGCCACATAAGTGAACGGCAGGCTGGCCACCGTCATGATCGCCTTGAAGGCCATGAAATGGCGCGCCTCCGGTGCTTTCTGCTTCAGCACATTGCCGAAGAAAAAGCGCAGCCCGTCGGCGCGCCCGGTGGCGGCGAAATAGCTCAGGCCAAGGAAGAATGGCAGCAAGGCGCAGCCGCACAGCACCAGCATGGAGGATGGCGGCAGGTAGATGAAATCGGCGAGGATGCGCAGCGAAGGCGGTTCGCCCAGTGAGGCGACGCGGAACATCGCCAGGATCTGCGGCGCCAGCAGGGCCGCCGCACAGAACTTGAGGAGGAAACCGACGCGCGGGACCAGCATCAGCCCTTCGGCAACAACGAAGAATACGAGCACGCCAGCCAGCAGCGGCCAAGGTGCCGTGCCGACCAGGGCCAGGGCCTGGCCGGCGCTTTGCAGGATTTCTCCCGGGCCCATCAGGCCTCGATGGCGCTCGCTGACTTCGCGGACCAGCGGTACAGGCCCAGGACCACGGCCGCCGCGACGGCCAGTGCGACCAGCATCGTGGTGGCTTCGCTCATGCTGTTGGCAATCGCCAGCGGTTCGCCGTTATTGGTCAGCACGATCAGGCCGGCCAGCGCCACGTTGAACAGGCTCTCGCCGACGATGAAGCCCGACATGACGAGCACGCCCAGGCGGCTGGCCGCTTCGCCGTGCTTCCTGCCACGCATGGCTTTTTCGAAGAAGTAACCGGCAACCGCACCCACCACGACCGGCGAAGTGACCGTCGACGGCAGGTAAATCGCCAGGCCGACGCCGAGCGGCGGCAGGCTGTATTTCTTGTTGCTGGTGGACTTCAGCAGGAAGTCGATGGCGACCAGGCCCAGGCCGATCAGGGCGCCGTAGCCTACCAGGTCCCAGCGCAGGTCGCCGCCGATCACGCCCTTGGCCAGGGTCGAGATCAGGGTCGCCTGCGGTGCGGCCAGCGGCTGGTCGGAAATCGCGTTGGCATTCGGCGCCCCGGCGAAGCCATTGGCATGGTTCAGCAGTTCCAGCACCGGCGGCACCACGCAGGATCCGGCGAACACGCCGATGATCAGCGCCACCTGCTGCTTCCAGGGAGTCGCACCGACCAGTTGGCCGGTTTTCAGGTCCTGCAGGTTGTCGTTGCCGATCACGGCGACCGCCAGCACCACGGTGGTGACGAACAGCGCATAGGCGATCAGGGCCTGGGCCGTGTCCGGGCCCATGATTTCGCGGCCCACCCAGCCCACCGACGTGGCGGCGCCCAGGATGGACAGGATGGCCAGGCCGGACACCGGCGAATTGGAGGAGCCGATCAGGCCGGCCATATAGCCGCACACGGCGGCGGCCAGCATGCCTGCGATCAGGATATAGCCGATACCCACCGCCACCAGGGGCGTGGACACCGAGGACAGCGGGCCGCCCGTCAGGAACGATGCCAGCAGCCAGCCTGCGGGCACCATGGACAGCAGCGTCACCAGGCCGACGATAAAGATCGGCAAGTCCTTGTCTTCGCGTGGCACGTCATTGCCGCCAGCCTTGGCGTTGCGTGCCGCTTCCATGGCGGACTTCAGGCCGCCGACCACCGGCTTGGCCAGCGTGGCCAGGGTCACAATGGCAGCCGCGCCAATGGTGCCGGCGCCGATCATGCGCACCTCGGTACGCCAGACGCCAAGTGCCTGGTCGGCATAGGAGATGCCCGCAGCGGCTGGCGCCCAGTTGGTCAGCAGCGGCACCAGCACGCCCCATGCGATCACCAGGCCGACCAGCATCGCGATGCCGACGGTGATCCCCATCAGGTGGCCGGCGCCAATCAGGGCCAGCGAGCTGGAAGCGCCAAGACCGGTGGCGCCGTTGCCGAACTTGACGAAATGCGCCACCTCGGCAGCCACCAGCTTGGCGGCGCCCAGGAAGGCAAAGACGGCCGAAGCCACCGAACCCCAGATCACGGCCCACAGGCCGGCTTTGCCCTCTTGCGCACCGGAGCGCGACTGGGTGCCCACTTTCAGCACCTCCGCTGCCGCGACGCCTTCCGGATACGGCAGGGTCGACTGCGACACCAGCGCGCGGCGCAGCGGCATCGTATACATCACGCCCAGCACGCCGCCGATGGCGCAGGCGCCGAAGGTTGGCCAGAAAGGGATTTCGGCCCACCAGCCGATCATCAGCAGGCCGGGCAGCACGAAGATCACCGAGGCCAGGGTGCCGGCCGCCGAAGCGATGGTCTGCACGATATTGTTTTCCTGGATCGTGGCGTCCTTGAAGGCGCTGAGCAGGGCCATGGAAATCACGGCGGCCGGGATCGAGGTGGCGAAAGTCAGGCCGACCTTCAGGCCCAAATAGACTTGTGCCGCCGTGAAGACCAGGGTAATCAGGATGCCAAGGGCAATGCCGCGGGCACTGAATTCGAGCGGGTTGTTATGCGACTTGATGCTCATCTGGGGAGGTCCATTTTATTGGTAAGGATACAAATTTGGCGGGATATTACGCCAGATTCAGGGCCGCCGCCAAACAAATCAATCGTCGTCGGCAGGATCGAGGTCGGGGAACAACACCGAGGTAAAACCGAACTTGGAGAAGTCGCGGATTCGTGCTGGATAAAGGATGCCCAGCAAATGGTCCACCTCATGCTGTACCACGCGGGCATGGAAGCCTTCGGCATCGCGCACGATGCGTTCGCCGAACTGGTCGTAGCCCTCGTAGTGCAGGCGCGTGTAGCGCGGCACGCTGCCGCGCAGGCCCGGCACCGACAGGCAGCCTTCGAACGCCTCTTCCATCTGCTCGCCGATCGGCGTCAGCACCGGATTGATCAGCACCGTTTCCGGCACTTGCGGCGCGTCGGGGTAACGCGCATTGGACTTGAAGCCGTAGATCACCAGCTGCAGGTTGACGCCGATCTGCGGCGCGGCCAGGCCGGCGCCGTTGGCGGCGTGCATGGTGTCGAACATGTCGGCGACCAGCGCATGCAATTCCCGCGTATTGAACTCGCGCACCGGCTCGGCCACGCGCAGCAGGCGCGGATCGCCCATCTTCAGGATTTCACGCACGGCCATGTTCAGCCTCCCAACAGCGCGAGCAAGCCCGCTTCATCAAGAAT
>CAMLRG010000065.1 GCA_946482335.1 uncultured Duganella sp.
GATTCGTCGCACACCAGGATTTCCGGTTGCATCGTGAGGCAGCGCGCGATGGCGATACGCTGCCGCTGGCCGCCGGAAAATTCGTGCGGGTAGCGGTGATAAGCCTGTTGCGGCAAGCCGACGCGTTCCAGCAGCGCCAGCGCCATCCGCGTACGCTCCCCGTCGCCGGCGCCGATGCCGTGCAGCCGCATCGGTTCGAGCAGGATCTGGCCGACCGTAAAGCGCGGGTTGAGGGACGCGTAGGGGTTCTGGAAAATGATCTGGATGCGGCGCTTGTAGGGCTGGAATTCCCTGGCGCTCATCGCCAGCAGGTCGCGTCCCTCGAACAGCACCCTGCCGCCGCTGGCCTGTTGCAGGCGCAGCAGGGTCAGGCCGACGGTCGACTTGCCGCTGCCCGATTCGCCCACCACGCCCAGCGTCTTGCCGCGCGCCAGCTTGAAGGAAACCCCCTTCACCGCCTGGAATTCGCGCTTGCCGAACCAGCCTTGGCGCAGCCAGAAGCTCTTTTTCAAGCCTTGCACGTCGAGCACGATGGCGTCGTCCGGCGCGCTGCCGCGCTGGCGTTGCGGCTGCGCTTCGGCCGCGCCGAAGCGGCCTTCCATATAGTCGTTGATGACAGGCAGGCGCAATGGGCGCGCGTCCAGCGACGGGCGGCAATGCAGCAGCGCGCGCGTGTACGGGTCCTTCGGTTCGGCGAATACGGCGCGGGCCTGGCCGGTTTCACGCACTTCACCATGGCGCATGACGATCACCTCGTCGGCGATTTCGGCCACCAGGCCCAGGTCGTGCGTGATGAACAGCACCGCCATGCGGTGCTTCTTCTGCAGCCGGGCGATCAAATCCATGATCTGCTTCTGGATCGTCACGTCCAGCGCCGTGGTCGGTTCGTCGGCAATCAGCAGCTTGGGCTGGCAGGCGATGGCCATGGCAATCATCACGCGCTGCTGCTGGCCGCCCGACATCTGGCTGGGGTAGGCGTCGATCTTTGCCGGCGGGTCGGGAATGCCGACTTCCGCCAGCAGCTCCAGCGTGCGGGCGCGCGCGCTGCGCCGGTCCATGCCCATGTGCAGGCGCAGCACTTCGCCGATCTGGAAGCCGACGGTGAAGACCGGATTGAGCGACGACATCGGCTCCTGGAAGATCATCGCGATATCCCTGCCGCACATGGCGCGCCGCGCGGCGTCCGGCTGGTGCAGCACTTCGCGGCCTTCGAACAGCACGCTGCTGTGCGGGTCGATGAGCGTGGTGTGCGGCGGCAGCAGGCCCATGATGGCCAGCGAGCTGACCGACTTGCCGCTGCCCGACTCGCCCACCAGGGCTACCGTGCGCTCGTGCGGGATGTCGAATGAAACGCCCTTCACCGCTTCGACGGTGTTGCGCTTGTCGGTGCGGAAGCGGATGCGCAGGTTGCGTACTTGGAGCAGCATCATTTCACCTTCGGGTCGAGCGCGTCGCGCAAGGCATCGGCAAACAGGGAGAAGGCCGTCACCAGCAGGGCCATGGCGCTGGCGGCGGCGGTCAGCTGCCACCACTTGCCGAGGATCAGTTCGTTCTGCGCCTCGTTCAGCATCGAGCCCCAGCTCACCACGCCGACCGGCACGCCGAAGCCAAGGAAGGACAGGATCACTTCGGCCTTGATGAAGCCGACCACCAGGATCGACAGCTGCACCAGCGCGACGTGGCTGACGTTGGGGAAGATGTGGCCGAACATCTTGCGCCAGGAAGAGGCGCCGATGGCGTCCGCCGCCATCACGTATTCGCGCGCCTTGTGCTTGATGTACTCGGCGCGCACCAGCCGGTAAGGTCCGGTCCAGCCGGTCAGGCCGAGGATCAGGACGATGGTCAGCACGCCTTTTTGCTGCAGCACCGCGGCCACCGTCAGGATCATGAGGATGGCGGGAATCGAGGTGAAGACGTTGTAGAACCAGTTGAAGAAGTCGTCCACCGGGCCGCCATGGAAGCCGGAAACGGCGCCGAACAGGGTGCCCAGGCCGACCGCCAGCGCGGCTGCCGCCAGGCCGACCACGATCGAGGTTTCGCCGCCCTTGATGGTCTTCTTGACGATGTCGTGGCCCCATTTGTCGGCCCCGAACGGCAGGCTGGCGGCGCGGGCCACCGTCGGCTCGGCGACCGCGCGGCCCAGGCTCGCGCGCAGCGCGCGCAAATCGTCGGCCAGCGGGTCGAATTCGTTGGCCGGTGGCGTGCCGCCCGGCCCGTGCGCAGTGGCAGGCGACGCCGGCGCCGGCGCGGCAGGCCCCGCCCCGGCGCCTGCCGCCACGGCCGGGGCGGCAAAGGTCGGCGGCGCATAGTTCAGCGCCACCTCCTCCTCCCAGTCGGCCGCCACCAAGCCGCTGGCGGACGCCGCCAGCAGGAGCAGGAAGGCCGCAACCACGGCCAGCGCCGCCATGGCGAGGCGGTCGGCCCGCAGGCGGCGCCAGGCAAGCGTCCACAGGCCGGCGGAATCGGGGATGGCGTGCATGCGCTGCCCTTATCTCAGTTGTACGCGCGGATCGACAGCCTGGTACAGCAGGTCGGTCAGCAGGTTGAACGCCATGGTCGCGACCGCGACATACACGGTGATGGCCTTGATGACCGGGAAATCGCTGCGCTCGACGGCCAGGATCACTTCGCGCCCGATGCCCGGGATCCCGAAAAAGCGCTCCAGCAAGAAGGCCCCGATCAGCATGGCCGGCAGGCTCGCCATCACATGCGTGATGATGGGGATGGCCGCATTGCGCAGCACATGCAGCCACATCACGCGCCGCTCCGGCAAGCCCTTGGCGCGCGCGGTACGCACATAATCCTGCCCCACCTCGTCCAGCACGAAGGAACGGTACAGGCGCAGGGTCGGCGCCAGCGACACCGCCAGCCCGATCAGGATGGGCAGCGCCGCAAAGCGCAGGTTGTCCGGCAGGCCGGCGCCCCAGCCCTGCACCGGGAACAGCCCGGCCTGGTAGGCCAGCCAGTACTGGAACACGATGATGTAGACCAGGATGGAGACCGACATGCCCACCGTGCACGCCACCATCACGGCGCGGTCGGTCAGTGAGCCGCGCAGGAACGCCACCGCCAGCGCCAGCCCGATGCCCAGCACGGTTTCCAGCACCGTCAGCGGCACCAGCACCGTCAGCGAGGCCGGCAGCCGGGTGGTGAGGATGTCGGCCACCGCTTCGCCCGTGGCCCAGCTCTGGCCAAAGTCGAAGGTGGCGATCTGCTTGAGGAAAATGCCCAGCTGCACATACCAGGGCTGGTCCACGCCCAACTGGCGGCGGATATTGTCAATGCCGGCGGCATCGGACATCTTGCCGGCCAGGATGTAGGCCGGGTCGCCGCCCACCCAGTTAAACAGCACAAACACCAGCAACACCACGCCCAGCAGGGTCGGCAGCATTTGCCACAGGCGGCGCAGGATGAAAGAAGCCATGTCGGAGCTGGACGGCGTGAAATGGCCGTAACGATAGCGCAAAACCCGCCAAGCTGCAGCCAACTGGTTTAACTTGCTTACCACAAGTTAATTTTTTTATGTTGCGGTTTCGTAACACACTGTAGCGAACTATTTCAATTCGGTTGCAAAAACTACACTCTTGCCTGAGAGTATTGTCAGTCTGAGCAACTTGACGCTTAGGCATTATCTCTGGGAGAAACCAAGAATATGATGAAAGAAAACACCTTGTCCTATGCAATCCGCCTGGCATGCGCCAGCGGCCTGCTGGTGGCCGGCGCCTGCGCACCCGCCTTTGCCCAACAATCCGACGCCCCCATGCAGCGTGTGGAAATCACTGGCTCGTCGATCAAGCGCATTGCACAGGAAGGCTCCCTCCCGATCCAGACCCTGAGCCGCAAGGACATCGAACAGACCGGCGTGAAGAACGTGGCCGACCTGATTGCAATTTTGCCGTCCATGCAAGGCATGATCACCTCGTCCGCTTCCATCAACGGCGGCGGCGGCGGCGTGCAGAGCGCCTCCATCCACTCGATCGGCACCGACTACACCCTGGTGCTGCTGAACGGCAAGCGCATGGCGCCCTATGGCACCGGCAGCGCGGTCAACCTGGCGTCGATCCCGCTCGCTGCGGTCGAAAAGGTCGAAATCCTGACCGACGGCGCCTCCACCCTGTACGGTTCGGACGCCATTGCCGGCGTGGTCAACTTCATCCTGAAAAAAAACCAGACCGACCTGACGATCGATGCGACCTACAACCGCCCGCAGCACAAAGGCGGCCAGAGCGCCAACGTGTCGATCACCAAGGGCTTCGGCGACTACCAGCAGGACGGCTTCAACGTGATGCTGGCGTACAGCCACGACCAGGCCAAGGCCTTGAACGCCGACCAGCGGCCTTTCGCCAACTCCGGCGTGGTCCAGTTCAACCACAACGGCAAGCAATATGCGACCTGGCAGAACTCGATCAACTCGATCCCGGCCAATGCCGACGTGTATGACAGCGATGGCAACAACGCGACCTTCTCGCCCGACCTGGTCAACAATAACAAGTGCTCCGGCCCCAACACCTTCGCACGCGGCGGCGTCTGCCGTTACGACTACGCGGCCACCGTCGAACTGCTGCCTGAACTGAAACGCGACAGCCTGTTCACTTCCGGTGCATTGAAGATCTCCGACAAGACCCGCCTGAGCGGCGAATTCGTCTATTCCAAGTTCTCCAGCACCGCGCGCTACGCCGCACCGGCACAGCCGCTGACCACCATGAGCACCGATCCGATCACCGGTGTGAAGACGGTCAGCCCGGTGTACATCGTGCCTTACCAGAAATCGGTTGAGCCGCTGCTGGCAGCGCAGGGCATTGATCCGAGCAAGGTCACCGACGCCTACCTGTACTTCCGCGCCCGCGACGCAGGCGGCCGTACCGACGAGTGGGGCACCAAGGCACTGCACTTCTCGGCAGCGCTGGATTCCGAGATTGCCGACTGGGCCGTCAACGGGACTTACACCCACTCGCAGAACAAGCAGACCGACGATGCGGCTGGCGGCTACATGAGCGGCGACAAGTTCGAAGCCCTGGTCAAGTCCGGCGCCTACAACCCGTACATCATCAACCCGAATGCCGCCTCGATCCTGGCGCCAGCGGTGCTGCGTGAAAACCTGGATACCATCAAGTCCAAGCTCGACGTATTCAGCGCCCATGCGTCGCGCGAAGTGTTCGCCATGGCCGGCGGCAACGCTGCACTGGGCCTGGGTGCCGACTACACCATCCAGCGCTACGAAGACACGCCAAGCAAGATCTTGGTGGGCCCTGGCCCGGGCAATCCTGGCTGGACCGACACCATCATCGGCGGCGGCACCGGCTCCCAGCCGCTGGACGCCAAGCGCAAGAACTGGGGTGCATTCGCCGAGCTGCAGATGCCAGTGCTGAAGGACCTGGAAGTGACGGCTGCGACCCGTTACGACAGCTTCGAGGCGGTCGAGAAGCGCAACACCAGCTATGACGTGAACGGCAATGCTTCGCCAGCCGGCAAACAGGGTAACGACGTCTCGAAAGCGACCTACAAGCTGTCCGCCAAGTGGCAGCCTTCGCGCCAGTTCATGCTGCGCGGCTCCTACGGCACCGGCTTCAAGGCGCCGACCATGAACAATATCGCCGACCCGCTGAAGAACGCCGGCTCGTCCAACTTCTTCGACTGCCCGATCAAGACCGCGACCGACCCGCGCTTCCCTTATTGCCGCGGCGTCCAGGAATACGGCTTGCTGACCGTGGGTAACCCAAGCACCGGCGCCGACGCACTGAAGCCGGAAACCTCGAAGCAGGCTACCCTGGGCATGCGCCTGGAGCCAATGGACTCGGTGTCCGTGGGCATCGACTTCTGGGACGTGAAGTTGAAGAACCAGATCCAGAAACTTTCGCAGGACATGCTGTTCCGCACCCCGGCGCTGGCCAACAAGTATGCGTCGATCTACTACGATCCGATCCAGAAATCGAAAGTGCTGGTGATGACGCAGTCGCCGCTGAACCTGGCCAGCTCGCACTACCGCGGCATCGATCTGGACGCCACCTTGCGCAACGACACCCCGATCGGCAAGCTGACCACCAACTGGACCGCGACCTATATGCTGAAGGCCGAAAAGACCGTGCCCGACGCCGACAATCCAGGCCAGAACCAGACCGAAAGCAGCATCGCCCGCTTCGACTCCTATGACGACGTGACCTTCCGCTGGATTTCGCGCCTGGTGTTCTCCCTGAAATCGACCGACCAGTGGGCCAACTCGCTGACGGTGAACTACAAATCCGGGTACGCCGACAAGGAATACGTGGCGGACGATGGCCGTATCCGTATCGTCAATGCCGACGGTTCCCTGGGCGGCTACCAGGACCTCAAGGGCCGGAAGGTCAAGGAGTACTACACCCTCGACTGGCAGACGAAGTACAACTTCAACAAGAACTTCGCCCTCACCGCCGGTATCCGCAACCTGCTGGACAAGGAGCCACCCCTGTCGATCCGCGACTCGGGCGGCGGCAACCAGGTGGGCTACGACGGTCGCTACACCGACCCGTTAGGCCGCACCTTCTACCTGACCGGCAACTACAAGTTCTAAACACTCCCGATTTTTCCACCAGCATCACTTCCCCCCGCCGGCGCAAGCCGGCGGGGGCTTTTTTTATCTGGAGAACCCCTAGGTATTTCACTTATACATGTTTCACGGACGCGACGGAATCGTCTCAAAATTGTATCGTGAGCCACTTTTCAATTGACGCAAGATTAGCCGGAATGCTCTGATGTTTCCCGCAAGGAACCATCAAGGGAAAATGGTTCCTTCAAATGGGAGCACCAAAGCAGTAGTCAAAAGCTGTAGCTCGTTTTTTTGGTACGACAATTTGGAGAGAAAATCATGATGGAAAAGATCATGGCTCGTTCCGTACGCCTGGTGTTTGCCGGCGGTATGGCAGCCACCCTGGCCGCGCCGGCCTTTGCGCAAGAAGCCAACGCCCCGCTGCAGCGCGTGGAAATCACCGGTTCCAGCATCAAGCGCGCATCCACGGAAACCGCTTCGCCGATCCAGGTCATCAGCAAGGAAGACTTGATGAAGTCCGGCAAAGCCACCGTGGCCGAATACCTGCAAACCTTGACCGTGGACGGCGCCGGTTCGCTGCCGACCGGCTTCGGCAACGGCTTTGCCGCCGGCTCCACCGCCATTTCGCTGCGCGGCCTGGGTGCCACCTCGACCCTGGTGCTGCTGAACGGCCGCCGCATGGCACCGTTCGCCCGCGCCGACGACGGCCAGAAGAGCTTCACCGACCTGTCCACCGTGCCGATGCAGATCGTCGAGCGCATCGAAATCCTGAAGGATGGCGCTTCCTCGACCTATGGCGCGGACGCGATTGCCGGCGTGGTCAACATCATCCTGCGCAAGGACTTCGAAGGCTTGCAGCTGAAAGGCGATACCGGCTGGTCGCGCTATGACGACGCCAAACAGAACAAGGCGTCCATCACCTATGGCCAGGGCAACCTGGACGACAACAAGTACAACTGGGTGGTCAACGCCGAGTACTTCCAGTCCGACCGCCTGAAGAACAAGGACCGTGCCGAACGCGGCCACATCGGCCAGGCCGACTTGCGCGAATTCGGCTATCCGGTGGGGACCCAGTTCGCCGGCGGCTACATCAGCGGCGTGAACAACGCGTCGCCAAGCCCGGCCGGCTCGATCCGCAACCCGGCCAACAACACCTACAGCTCGCTGCCGGGCTGCGCTTCGCTGAGCGCCACCACCAACCAGACCGGCGCCAACGGCGGCTGCCTGTGGCACCAGGACCAGTTCCGCGACATGCAGCCGGAAATCGAATCGGTCAACCTGTACACCCGCGGCACCTGGCAGTTGAAGGACGATCTGCAAGTGTACGCCGAAGCCGGCTTCTCCAAGCGCGACACTTCGTTCACCATGACGCCGCCGTCGATCACCCCGACCGTGGCCTTCCCGCCGAACGCGGCCAACCCGCTGGGCTTCATCAACTATGGCAACTTGCCGCTGATGGCCGCCACCCACCCGCAGAATCCGTACGGCGCGGCAGCCCGCGTGCGCTACAGCGCCTTCGACGTCGGGCCGCAGGTACGGACCGCCAACAATACGTTCAAGCGCTTCGTGGCCGGCATCAAGGGTGCCGCCGCAGGCTGGGAATACGATGGTGGCATCACGCACTCGGAATCCAAGCTGCACCTCGACTACAGCGCCATGCTGAACATGAACGTGCTGCGCGACGCCCTGGGCAACCCGGCCTCGAAATACTTCCCTTACTATATAGGCGCGGAAGCGTCGAAGAACCCGGCATCGCTGTATGAAGCGCTGGTGACGCACGCGATTTCCGATTCGACCACCAAGCTGAGCGTGATCGACTTCCACGCGTCGCGCGAACTGATGCAATTACCAGGTGGCAACCTGGGCCTGGCGGTCGGCGCCGAGCACCGCAAGGAAAAGGTGGTCAACCCGTCGCTGTCGGGCACCCTCGACGGTTCGGTCAATGCCAGCTACGTGGCCGCCTTCGGCGACACCAAGGTCAGCGCGGTCTTCGCCGAATTGCTGGCGCCGGTCTGGAAAGGCGTCGAGCTGAGCGCTGCCGTACGTTACGACAAGTACGACAACTTCAACTCCACCACCCCGAAAGCCGGCTTCAAGTGGACCCCGGTGCGCAGCTTCGCCCTGCGCGGCACGTATACCGAAGGTTTCCGCGCCCCCGGCCCGGCCGAAGGCAGCCCGAGCTCGCAATCGACCGGCACCTCGACCGTGATCGACCCGATCCGTTGCCCGGGCGGCAAGCCGGCCGCCGGCGGCGCCACCTCCACCGATTGCGGCATCCCGGTCGCGGCCGTCAAGGTCGGCAGCACCGCGCTCAAGCCTGAAACCTCCAAGGGCTCGACCCTGGGCGTGGTGTGGGATCCGTTCGACGGCACCAGCGTGGCGATCGATGCCTGGAAGATCAAGCGTTCCAACGAGATCAACCCGTTGCCGTACAACGAAGCGGCCGCCCTGCCAACCGCAATCCGCAACGACAACAACCTGGTCGTGAACGGCGTGGTGATCCCGAATTCGGGCACCCTGGTGCTGACCCAGGCACCGTACCGCAATTCCAGCTTCACCGAAGTGAGCGGCGTCGACCTGGACATCAAGCAGCGCATCCGCCTGGGCGACTACGGCCGCCTGAACCTGGGCCTGGTGTGGACCCATACCGCGTCCTGGAAGCGCCATGAGTCGGCCACCACCGTCTACCAGTACGCCGGCACCCACGGCAACTGCGACACCTCGAACTGCGCCGGTACCCCAAAGAACAAGGGCAACTTCAACGCATCGTGGGATTACGCCGACCTGAACCTGGCCGCCATGGTCAATTACCGCGACAGCATGGCCAATACTTACTTCGCCGGCGGCCTGTGCGCCTCGACCCTGGCCAACGGCAGCGGCGCGCCGGGCAATTGCAAGATTGCCTCGTTCACCACGCTCGACATGTCCGCACGCTACAACTGGAGCCAGCAGCTGACCTTCTTCGCCTCCATCAACAACGTGACCGACAAAGTGGCACCGCTCGACCCGCTGACCTACGGCGGCATGAGCTACAACCCGATGGACGCTTCCGGCGCCATCGGCCGCTACTTCAAGCTGGGCGCGCAGTACAAGTTCTTCTGATCCCAACCCTGGGATTTTCGCAAAACGGCACTTCGGTGCCGTTTTTTTTCGCCCGGCCTTGTAACCGCCAGGGTTCCCTCGGCAACGGGCAAACGTTGAAACTGTCGTAGAAATAAGACACAAATGATGTAAAACAAGTCATTCATGGAATAATATTCAACTGAGTTAACGCCAATTCCCCGTTTTAAATTCGGTCACCCCTATTGATTGCCGAATCCTCAACAAGCCATATTGGTGCATTACTGCGCCGAAGTTGGTCACATCCAGCGGCTTTCCCCGCCAATCCAGCATCTTCTCACAGCAGTGCACGCTACCTGCCTTCAACATTGACATAAATTCCACCGAAGTGATCTCATACCGCATGGAAAAAACGTTTGGCGTTCTTTTTCATTGGCGTCCATCCGTGGGCATCAAACAAGCAACAGTGCTGTAACCGCTGGGAACCGCACTGATCTTCAATGAGGGAGTTTATAAAAATGATGGTGGAAAACATTCTGTCCCGTTCCGTTCGCCTGGTTTGCGCCGGCGGTATGGCGCTGGGCGTTTCGGCTGCGTTCGCGCAAGATGCGCAACAACCGATGCAAAAAGTGGAAGTTACCGGTTCGCGCATCCCGACCGCTAACCTCGAAGGCACCAGCCCGATCACCGTGCTGGGCGCGAAAGACATCAAGGTTGATGGCGTCCGTAACGTCGAAAGCCTGCTGAACAACCTGCCGCAAGTATTCGCAGCGCAGACCGGCTCCGTGGCCAACGGTGCGACCGGTACCGCCACCGTCAACCTGCGTGGCCTGGGCTCCAACCGTACCCTGGTGCTGGTCAACGGCAAGCGCCTGCCATCCGGTTCCGCCGGCACTGCCGCAGCCGACTTGAACCAGATCCCTACCGCCCTGGTGAAGCGCGTTGAAGTGCTGACCGGCGGTGCCGGCGCCGTGTACGGTGCCGACGCTGTGGCTGGTGTGGTCAACTTCATCATGGAAGACAAGTTCGAAGGCGTGCGCGTCGACCTGAACTACTCTGGTTACAACCACTCCCAGAAGGGCACTGGCGGCGTTGCCGACATCGTGGCTGGCCGCGCCAAGACCAATGCCAACGAATTCAAGGTTCCTGGCGACAAGGACTTCGACGGCATCTCCAAAGACGCTTCCCTGTTGATCGGTGGCAACTTCGACAACAACAAGGGTAACGCCACCCTGTTCTTCTCGTACAAGAAAGAGCACGAGCTGCTGCAATCGGAGCGCGACTGGTCCGCTTGCGCCCTGTCTTCCTCCAAGGCCGGCTTTGCCTGCGGCGGTTCCTCGACTTCCGCGACCGGCCGTCTGACCAACACCAAGACCGGCGTGGCGTACACCACCGACGCCGCTGGCAACCCACGCGTCTACAGCAACGCAACCGACCTGTACAACTACGGCCCGATCAACCACCTGCAGCGCCCTGACGAGCGTTATGGCTTCAGCGCATCGGTCAAGTACGACGTGACCGACAAGGTGCGCGTGTACGGCGACTTCGCCTTCCACGACGACCGCACCGACGCACAGATCGCCCCAGGCGGCATCTTCGGTAACGTCTACACCATCCGTTACGACAACCCGTTCCTGACCTCGGCAATGCGCTCGGCCCTGTCGCTGAACGCGCCTGGCGACGAAACCGACGTCGTGATCCAGCGCCGTAACGTCGAAGGCGGCGGCCGCGTAGCCTTCTTCTCCAACACTTCCTTCCGCTCCCTGTTCGGCGTGAAGGGCGAGATCGGCCCATGGCAGTACGACGTGTTCGCACAGACTTCCAAAGTGCGTTCCGCCGGCTCGTCCAACAACTACTTCTCGAAAGACCGCGGCGCCAAGGCGCTGGACATCGTCAACGTGAACGGCGTGGCAACTTGCGCCTCCGTTGTCAACGGCACCGACCCGAACTGCGTACCTTACAACCCGTTCAAAGTCGGCGGCGTGACCCAGGAAATGCTGGACTACATCCAGATCCCTGGCCAGACCTTCGGCCACACTGCACAGACCATCCAGGGCGCGACCATCGCTGCCGACCTGGGCGAATACGGCATCAAGCTGCCATCCTCGTCCAACGGCATCGGCGTGTCCTTCGGTCTGGAGCGTCGTACCGAAGAGATGGTGCTGAATCCTGACGGCCCATCGCAGAACTTCGACCTGGACGGCTCGGGTGGCCCAACCACTCCTGTGTCCGGCAAGTACACTGTGAAGGACATCTTCGCTGAAACCCGTCTGCCGATCCTGGAAGACAAGCCATTCGCCAAGATGCTGGCAGCTAACGCCTCGTTCCGTCGCACCGACATCGACACCGGCGTGAAAGCCAACACCTACGGTGCGGGCCTGGAGTGGGCACCAGTGGACATGATCAAGGTCCGCGGCTCCTACCAGAAAGCGGTGCGTGCACCGAACATCATTGAACTGTTCTCGCCATCCGGCAACAACCTGTTCGACATGGACGCTGACCCATGCGCAGGCGCAACTCCGTCCGCTTCGCTGGCAGAGTGCGCACGCACCGGCGTGACCGCAGCCCAGTACGGCAAGATCCAGGATTCCCCAGGCGGCCAGTACAACTTCCTGGCAGGCGGCAATCCTAAGCTGAACCCAGAGAAGTCCAAGTCCAAGACCCTGGGCCTGGTGATCCAGCCGATGCCTAACCTGTCCTTCACCGTGGACTACTTCGACATCAAGGTGGAAGACACCATCTCCAACGTTTCGCCAGAAACGACCCTGGAGAAGTGCATGGCCACCGGCGATTCGAAGTTCTGCTCGCAGATTACCCGTGACTCCCTGGGTACCCTGTGGCTGCTGCCTCAGGCATCGATCGTTGGCACCAACACCAACATCGGTACCCTGGCAACCAAGGGTGTAGACTTCGGCGCGAACTACTCGATGAAGCTGCCTAACGCCATGGGCCGTCTGGGCTTCGCATTCAACGGCACCCTGCTGGACACCTTCGAAGTTGAAGAGCTGCCAGGCGACGGTTCCTACGACTGCGTAGGCTACTACAACGGCGCCGGCAAGTGCGGCCAGCCACGTCCTGAATGGCGTCACAAGCTGCGCGGCACCTGGGAAACCCCATGGGGCGTAGCAGTGGCAATGACCTGGCGTCACTTCGGCAGCACCCTGCTGGAAAAAGCCAGCGACAACCCGCTGCTGAAGGGCACCGTCAACGAAGTTGACCGCAAGCTGCCACGTATCAACTACCTGGACCTGCATGCTGCCTACAACATGACCCGCAACATCTCGCTGTCGGCAGGTATCAACAACGTGCTGGACAAAGACCCACCAATCACCTCCCAGATTGGTACCGGCCAGGGTAACGGCAACACCTTCCCATCGATGTACGACGCGATGGGCCGCAAGATCTTCCTGAACATGACTGCCAAGTTCTAAGATCTTCGAAGTGCCGCCCACGGGCGGCACGGGTGAAAAAAAACCTCGCTTCGGCGAGGTTTTTTTTATTGGGGGGTCTGGCCCTTGGGCCAGGCCCCGGTTGACCGGTTTACATATCCCAATCCGCCCCGGCCCCGCCCCGGAATGCATCGATCGCCTGCAGCATCGACCCCACCAGCTGCTGCTCCTTCGGATTCAATTCCGGCCGCCAGATTTCCAGCAGCAGGATCACTCGCGTCTCATTGCTGCGGTTCCAGGCTTCATGCTCGATGGTGTCGTCGAACACCCAGGCCTTGCCTTCTTCCCAGGTGCGCGTCTCATTCCCCACCCGCAGCTGGCAATTCGGCGGCACCACCAGCGGCAAATGCACGATCAGGCGCGTATTGATGATGCCCGTATGCGGCGGGATATGCGCCCCCGGCCGCAGCAGCGAAAACAGCACGCTGGGCGAGCGGCCCGGGATACGCGGCAGCGGAACCCGCTCCATCGCCGCCATGGTGGCCGGGCAGCGCGCCGCGTTGTCCGCGTTCAGCTTGCCGTCTTCCCATAGGTAGAAAGCGCTCCAATCGCGATTGTTGTGCATGCCGCCCCGGTTCAGTTGCGGGCGGTTCGGATCGGGCTTGATATAGGGCTGGAAGGCTTCATGGTCCTTCAGCACTTCCAGCACTTCGGCGCGGATGGCCGGCGTGGCCGCTTCCAGTTCCTTCAGCCAGGGGAAGTCGGCATTGTCGAAATACTGTACCTGCGGCAAGCCCGGAAAGTAATACAGGCGCGGCTGCTGCAGGTAGATCTGCTTCTTGCCCAGCAATAGGTCCAGCGAGGCGCGGAAGCGCGCCGCCTCGGGTGCGTCGTCCAGGCCGGCCTGCGCCAGTTGCTCCATCAGGTGGCCTTCAAAGCTGCCGGCCGCCTTGTCCACGATCTGCTGCGCGCGCTGCACCAGCGGCTGCAACGGCGCCGGCGCCGGCCGCGGCGCGGCGCGCAGGATGGCCCGCGCATAGTTGGCGGCGCCGTGCAGGTCGCCGCTGGCGGCCAGCACTTCGGCTTTCAGCGCCAGCACTTGCAGGTTGGCCGGCTCGTAGGCAAGTGCCTGGTCCAGCGCCGCCAGGGCAGCCGGGTGGTCGCCCATCCCGACGCAGGCGTGGGCCAGGCCGAAATACACGGACGCATCGCCATGGCCGGCCGCGGCCAATTGTTCGAAGCACGGCCGCGCGGACGCGGCATCGCCGCGGCGCAAGGCCGCCATGCCGGCATCCGCCAGCGCAGCTACATCTATCATTGTTTGTCCTTACAGGTCGAAGCCGCCACTGCCCTGGGCAAAGGCATTGATGCCACGGGTCATCTCCGTGATCATAGCCCGTTCCGCTTCGGAAAGGTGGGGATGCCAGGTGTCGAAGATCAGCACCACGCGCAGCTTGTCGCTGTCGTTCCAGGCTTCATGCTCGATGGTGTCGTCGAAAGCCCAGGTCTTGCCGACCTGCCATTCACGCGTTTCGTTACCGACGCGGAAGCCGCAGCCAGCCGGCACGATCAGCGGCAAATGGCACACCAGCCGCGTATTGGCCACCCCGACGTGGGCCGGGATGCGCGTTTGCGGCTTGAGCAGGGAAAACATGGCATTGGGCGTACGGCCCGGCTGGTCCGGCTGCGGCACGTCCTTCAGCGCCGCCATGGTGCGCGGGGCGCGCGCCACATTGGCCGGTACCGGATCGCCATCCTTGAGCAAATGGAAGGCGCTCCAGCGCGGCGAGTTGTTCAATTCCGCGAACTGGTTGTGCGGCTGGTCGGCGCTATAGGTCAGGTAGGGCTCGAAGCCCTCCTCGCCTTCCAGGATCTGCAGGAATTCGTCACGGACCGCATCGGTCTGCGCATCGAGCGCCTCCATCCAGGGGAACAGCTTGCGGTCGAAGAACTGGATCGGCGCCAGGCCCGGGAAGAAGTAATTCATCGGCCGCGAATCGAAGCGCTGCTTGCGGCCGAACATCAGGTCCAGCGATTCGCGGAAGCGCTGGCTATGCTCGCCGCCCACGTCGCGCACCATCGGCGCCATATGGCTGTCGAGGAAGCTGCCGAACTGCTCGTTGTACTTATCGCGGAAAGCGATCGCATGCGCGACGCGGCTGCGGAAATTCGGGTGCAGCTGGTCCATCGGCAGCGACACCTGGGTGGCGCCGCCGTAAGCCGCGGCCGCCGCATGTACCTTGCCCTGGCGTTCCAGCATTTCGCCGCGCATCAGCAGCGCCAGCATGTCGGACGGTGCCACGGTGAGGGCGCCTTTGAGGGCGGCTTCCTGCCCTGCGTCGTCGCCCAGGTTACGGCAGGCAACGGCCAGGTTGATCCATTGCTGCTGGTCCTTGCCATCGAGCTTGACCAAGCGTTCGAGCAACGCGCGCGCCTGCACCATATCGCCGGCCTGCACCGCGCGCTTCACGTCCGCCTCGAGGGCTGCCACTTCCTTGCTGTCCACCAAACCGCTCCAATTGAAAGGCTTGCGCTATATTTCGCAATATTTCAAATTGTAACGGTCGGGATGGAGTCAAGCCACTATCTGTTGAAAACTAACGACAGCTTTACTCGCCTTTCAGGCGGCGCTTGCGCACCGCGTCCGCCAGGTTTTCCAGCACCGCCACGCTGGTCTCCCAATCGATGCAGCCATCGGTGATCGACTGGCCATAGGTCAGCTCCTTGCCCGGCACCAGGTCCTGGCGGCCCGCCACCAGGTGCGATTCCACCATCACGCCCACGATGCGGGTATCGCCGCCGGCCACTTGCGCGGCGATGTCGGCGCACACCGGCACCTGGTTTTCCGGCTTCTTGGAGGAGTTGGCATGGGACGCGTCGATCATCAGGCGCGCCGCCAGGCCGTAGCCTGCGATCGCCTTGCAGGCATCTTCCACGCTGGCCGCGTCATAGTTCGGGGTCTTGCCGCCGCGCAGGATGATGTGGCAATCCTCATTGCCGTTGGTCGACACGATGGCCGAGTGGCCGCCTTTGGTCACCGACAGGAAGTGGTGCGGCTGCGAGGCGGCCTTGATCGCTTCCACCGCGATCTTGGTATTGCCGTCGGTGCCGTTCTTGAAGCCCACCGGGCAGGACAGGCCGGAGGCCAGCTCGCGGTGCACTTGCGACTCGGTGGTGCGGGCACCGATCGCGCCCCAGGAGATCAGGTCGGCGATGTACTGCGGGCTGATCACGTCCAGGAATTCAGTACCGGCCGGCAAGCCCAGCTCGTTGATGTCGCGCAGCAGTTCGCGCGCCATGCGCAAGCCATCGTTGATGCGGAAGCTGTTGTCCATGTAAGGGTCGTTGATCATGCCCTTCCAGCCCACAGTGGTGCGGGGCTTTTCGAAGTAGACGCGCATCACCACTTCCAGGTCGCCCTTCAGGCGTTCGCGCAGCGGCGCCAGGCGGCGTGCGTACTCCATCGCTGCTTTCGGGTCATGGATCGAGCAAGGACCGATCACCACCATCAAGCGGTCATCCTGGCCATGCAGGATGCGGTGCAGGGCGACACGGGCATCGGAAGCGGTCTTGGAAGCCGCTTCGGTGCAAGGGAATTCGCGGATCAGGTGCGACGGTGGCGTCAACTCCTTCATTTCGCGAATGCGCAGGTCGTCGGTACGTTGCATGATGCTTTCTCCTGGTATGAGTAAAAAAAAACCGCCATCTCTGGCGGTTTGTCTTGGTATCTGCTGGGATCTCGTTGCTACGTGAACCGGCCGCTACTCCACCGCCTTTGGGTTGGAATTGCTAAAGTAAAAAAAGCCGGTAAAGAAGTGCAGGTGCATGACGAGTTCCATTGATTTCGATCCACTATAACAACAGTTATCGCCTATTGCAAGCCATTCCTTGCACGTCGCTTGCTACCCCGCGCGGCAAGCAGGCCCAACAGGCCCAGCCCCAGGAGTGCCGACGCGGCGGGTTCGGGCACGGCAACCGGTTCGGTGCCGCCCAGCGCGCTGATGTAGACGGTGGTGTCGACGTCGTCGTCGCCCCGGTCGCCGACGATGAAGGTCAGGGTATGCGCCCGGTCGGTGCTCAGCCCGCTGACGGAGAAGGTCAGCCGCGGCGTGCAGGGATACGGGGACGACGCGGGGGACGGGCACAGCACGCCATCGAGCTCCGTCCCGCCAATCACGGCCATCGCGGAATGGTCGATATTGACGGGCTGGCCGCCGACGAATGCAATGTTGACGCCATCGATCAGGAGACCGAAGCCATCGACGAAATCGCCAACATATTCGGGAAACTCTTCGGAACCAAACACGGTATTGAAGAAGACGCTGCCGGTGCTGGTCGTGAAATTGATGTCGAGCTGCGTCACGTCGTAATACGTCGCGCTGCCGCCAATCGCAGCCAGGATATCTTGCTGGGCGCCGGTGCCGGTGACGCCATAGCGGGTGGCGCGGTCGGCAGCCGTGTTGGGTCCATCCCCATAATCGAGAACATTGCCGGTGGACAGCATGATGCCGCCACCGATCTTGTAGGTGCCGCTGCTATTGGTGAATGTGCCGGTCGAGGCGCCGGTGGCATCCGCATGCCCGCTCAAGGTCGCGCTATTGACGGTAAAGCCAACCGCGCCGGCCGAAGCGGCCGCCGCCAACGCATTGGCATTGGTGTTGACCGTGGCGACGATTGCGTGCGCTGCGTTGCTGAAGATCAGGCTGCCGACCGAGAGGGTCAAGCCCGCAATGAGATGGAATGACTTCATGGGTTCCCTTCGTGGTGATTGAACAGCCAGCAGGGAGCAAAAGTCATTCCAGTTTGATAACGCCTTGTTTTTGCTTAAACTATCACATTGCTAATAAGGCAATATGTATAAATTTCCGACAGGGCAACTTTTTACACGATAGCTCACTCGCCGCGGATCAGGCTCGCCACCTTGGTGGTGATGATATCGACCGCGGGCCCGTTGGCGCCGTGCGGCAGGATCACGTGGGCATGGCGCTTGGTGGGCTCGATGAATTGCTTGTACATCGGGCGCACCGTTTCCATGTATTGGCTGATCACGCTGTCCGTGCTGCGGCCACGCTCGGCGATGTCGCGCTGCAGGCGGCGGATGAAGCGCACGTCGGCCGCCGTGTCGACGAAGATCTTCAGCGACATCATCTTGCGCAGGTCGGCATCGTACAGCGCGAACAGGCCTTCGACCACGATCACCGGCGCCGGATTGACGGTGATGGTTTGCGTGGTGCGGTTGTCGATGGAAAAGTCGTACACCGGCATTGCGATCGGCTCGCCTTCGCGCAGCTTTTGCAGGTGCTCCACCATCAGGGGCCAGTCGAAGGCCTCGGGGTGGTCGTAATTGGTTTTGCGCCGGTCTTCCGGCGACATGTGGGTCTGGTCGAGGTAGTAGTCGTCTTGCAGGACGACCGAGACGACTTCGGCGCCGAAGGAGGACAGCACCTCGCGGGTGACGGTCGATTTGCCGCTGCCGCTGCCGCCGGCGACGCCGATGATGAAAGGTTTTTGGTTCGAATTGCTCATAGGCCGCTATTTTAAACCGGTAAACCGGTGTCAGACCCTCAGGGTCTGACACCGACCTGCCGGTTTCGCGGCTTTAAGCAGTGCCGCCGACCGTCACGCCGTCCAGGCGCAAGGTCGGCTGGCCGACGCCGACCGGCACGCTCTGCCCTTCCTTACCGCATACGCCAACGCCGGGGTCGAGCTTCATGTCGTTGCCGATCATGGTGATACGGTTCATCACATCCGGCCCGTTGCCGATCAGCGTCGCACCCTTGACCGGATAAGTCACCTTGCCATCCTCGATCATGTACGCCTCGGAGGCTGAGAACACGAACTTGCCGTTGGTGATGTCGACCTGCCCGCCGCCGAAGTTCACCGCATAGATCCCGTTCTTCACCGAAGCCAGGATTTCGTCCGGGTCCTTGTCGCCGCCCAGCATATAGGTATTGGTCATGCGCGGCATCGGCAGGTGCGCGAACGATTCGCGGCGCGCATTGCCGGTGACGTTCATCTTCATCAGGCGCGCATTCATGGTGTCCTGGATATAGCCTTTCAGCACCCCATCCTCGATCAGGGTGGTGCACTGGGTCGGGTTGCCCTCGTCGTCGATGTTCAAGGAACCGCGGCGGTTGGCCAGCGTGCCGTCATCGACCACGGTGACGCCCTTGGCCGCCACACGGTCGCCGATGCGTCCGGAGAAGGTCGACGACCCCTTGCGGTTGAAGTCCCCTTCCAGCCCGTGCCCAATCGCCTCGTGCAGCAGGATGCCCGGCCAGCCAGGGCCCAGCACCACGGTCATCGGGCCGGCCGGCGCCGGACGCGAATCCAGGTTCACCAGCGCCGACTTGACGGCATCGGTCGCATACTGGTCCAGCAGTGCATCGGTGAAGTAGTCGTATTCGTAGCGCCCGCCGCCGCCGGAGGAACCAACCTCGCGCCGCCCGTTCTGTTCCACAATCACGGTCACCGACACCCGCACCAATGGGCGGATATCGGCCGCCAGCACGCCATCGCTGCGCACCACCAGCACCACATCGTATTCGCCGGCCAGGCCCGCCATCACCTGCACCACGCGCGGGTCCTTGGCGCGCGCCATCTTCTCCACGCGCTCCAGCAGCTTGACCTTGGAGGCCGCATCGAGCGACACCAGCGGGTCGTGCGGCATGTACAGCGAACGCCCGCCCACCGGCACCATCTTGCCGGCCACCTTGACCTTGCCGGCGCCGGCGCGCGCAATGGTGCGCGTGGCCGCCGCCGCGTCCAGCAGCGCCGCTTCGGAAATCTCGTCGGAATAGGAGAAGGCCGTCTTGTCGCCCGACACGGCGCGCACGCCGACGCCCTGGTCGATCGAGAAGGAACCGGTCTTGACGATGCCTTCCTCCAGGCTCCAGCCCTCGTTCTTGGTGAACTGGAAGTACAGGTCGGCGTAGTCGACCTTATGGGTGAACATGCTGCCGAGTGCTTTCAGCAGCTTGCTTTCGTCCAGGCCGAATGGCGTCAGCAGGATGTCTTTCGCCGCCGCCATGGCAGACAGGTTGGGGTCGAATGGTTTCATATCGGAATTTATTCTTTGGGTGATTCTTAAACCGGATTTTAGAGGATTCGGTGTTTCAATGCTGGCAGGCTCTCGCGCACGCCGTGCACGAAGGAATGGTCGAGTTCGCCGATCACCACGCCCTCGCCTTCGGCCAGCACAGCCTTGACCTCGCCCCACGGATCGACCAGCATCGAATGGCCCCAGGTGCGCCGGCCATTGACGTGGCTGCCGCCCTGGGCGGCCGCCAGCACATAGCACTGGTTTTCAATGGCGCGGGCGCGCAGCAGGATTTCCCAGTGCGCCTTGCCGGTGGTAAAGGTGAAGGCGGCCGGCACCACGATCAGGTCGAGCGGGCCCATGGCGCGGTACAGTTCGGGGAAGCGCAAGTCGTAGCAGACCGACATGCCGACCTTGCCCACCGCGGTCTCCACCGTGCCCACCGTCTTGCCCGGCACGATGGTGCGCGCTTCGTCGTACGATTCGGTGCCTTTGGTGAAGCCGAACAGGTGCATCTTGTCGTAACGGCCCACATGCCGGCCATCGGGACCGTAGACCAGGGTGGTGTTGATGACGCGCTCGGGGTCGTCGGAAGCCAGCGGCAAGGTGCCGCCCAGCAGCCAGATGCCGTGTTCGCGCGCCATGGCCGCCATGAAGTCCTGGATCTGGCCCTGGCCCAGCGCTTCGGCCTGGGCCACCTTGTCGCTGTCGCTCATGCCCATGATGGCCCAGTATTCGGGCAACAGCACCAGCTGCGCGCCCTGCGCGGCAGCCTCGCCGATCAGGCGGCGGGCGGTGGCGATATTCTCCACCACCACGGGGGTGGACACCATCTGGATCGCGGCAACCTTATGGGACGGTTTCGTCATGGCGTGGGCTCCTTTGGATTCTCAAGTTTGGTGATGACGGGCGCCTTCCACGGCCCGGTCACCTGCATCTGGTAAGTCAGCGCCTTCATCACCGGCGCGCTGAGGAACAGCTGTGCCAGGTAGCTGCCGATGCCGATCACCGGGTTGACCGCCAGCGCATACACCAGCGGCGCCGTGCCCAGGTTGACCTGCGGGATCACCACCACGTGCAGGTTGGTCGCTTCATTGGCGATGTCCGCCGTGCCATCCATCAACACGGTGGCCTGCACGCCGTGCATCTTCAGGTTGTCGGTCTTGACGATGCCGCGGTTGATGGTGGCGTTGGCCGTGATGCCGTCGAACTGCAAGCCTTCCGAGAACACGTCGTTGAAGTCCAGCTTCAGCAGGCGCGGCAAGGCTTGCAGGCTCAGCACCCCGAGCAGCTTGGCCGCGCCCGGGTCCTGTTTCAGGAACTGGCCTTTTTCCACATTCAGCGCCAGCGTGCCCGACAGGCTGGGCAAGTCCATATGGTAGGGCAAGCCCTTCCAGGCGATATCGCCACTGAGTTTGCCCTTGCCGTTGCGCAGCGTGTCGGCAAAGCCGAAACGCTCCAGCAGTTTGCCGGCATTATGGATGTCCATATTGAAGTTCAGCGCCGTGTTGTGCTGGCCATCCTTGCTTTGCCAGCGGCCGGTGCCGTGCAGCTCGCCATCGGCATTGGCCAGCGACAGCTTGCTGATACGCCATTCGCGCGCCGAGGTGATCAGCGCATTGTAGGCGTGCAGCTCCAGCTGGCCCAAAGGACGGTTGAACCATTCCAGGCGCTCGACTTCGATGTCCAGCGCCGGGATGGTGGGCGAGGTGGTCGAGCTTTCCAGCAAGTCCTTCACTTCGGCCGCCTGCGATTCCGGGATGACCAGCGAGGACAGGCGTGCCGTCACCTTGCCCACGCCTTTGCCGGTCGGCGACTCGTTCCACGTCACATAGCCGACCGCTTGCTGCGAATCGATGCTGGCCTGCCATACGCCCTTGCTGTGCGTGGTGCCGACCACCACGTTATCGAGCTTGCGCTCGCCGACGATCAATTCGGTGGCGCGCGCGGCCATGGTTTCCGGCACCACATATTGGGTGATATCGGCGCCTTCGCCGGCTTTGGCGGACGGCGGCGCCGCGTCTTCGCCGGCAATCTCGTCCGCCAACGCGATCCACTCGTCCACGTTGAGCGACTTGAGGCTGGCGTTGATCATCATGCCGCTGTCCGGTTCCGGCGCCGGCAGGTTGATGCCAATGCCCCCATTGACCAGCTTCCATGGGCCCTTGTTGACGCGCTGGCGGTGGTAGCGCGCGGCATAGGCATTGCCCAGCGCGATGCGGATATCGTCGCGTGCCACGCCCTGCTCGTTGGCCGCGCCGCCGTTCAGCTGGAAGTGGAGCGGCAGGCTGTCGGCGGCGGCCTTCTTCAGCGGCGCCGGGAAGTCGAAACTGGCGCCCTGCATCGACGAGTCGACCACCACTTCGTACTTGTGCTCGCGCGCCGTGATCACGCCACTGTATTTCGTGCCGCCGCCCAGGTGCCTGGCCAGGCGCGCCATGCCTGCCGTGGGGTACTGTTTGCGCAAGCCATCGACCGTCACGTTGCCGCCGATGCGCACCTGGATGCTGCCATCCTTCTGGCTGCCGCCCGTCACCACCAGCGGTCCGCCCAGCAGCGTGCCGCCCAGGGCATTCAGGTTGACACCCTTCTCGTTGAATTCGATCTTGCCGGTGGCGCCGGCCACGGTCGGCATGTCATGCCACAGCACCACGTCGTTGCCCTGCAATTGCAGCGTGCCCTGCACCTTGGCATCGATGATGTGC
The DNA here is from genome assembly GCA_946482335.1 of uncultured Duganella sp. The sequence continues at coordinate 22,717 of CAMLRG010000065.1, forward strand.
GACAGCGGCAGGTGCAGCTTCAGCGCCAGCTTCGCATTGCCGCTGGCCGTGGTCTCGTCGGTGAAGTGGCCGATCCATTCCAGCACCGGGCTGGCGGCAACGTACTTCAGGAAGTCCTGCATGGCGCCGGCGGCATTGCCGTCGATCTCGAGCCGGCTGTCATGGCTGCCCAGGTCCGGGATCACGGCCTTGACGTTGCTCAGCGCGACGCCCAGGGTGCGCGCCGTATCGCCCTTGATCTCCATGCGCGCGCGGTCGAACACGATGCTGCCGCGGATTTTTTCGGCCTGGGGCCACAGCGGCGACTTGCCATCCTTGGCGAAATAACCGGGCTCGTAATTCAGTTTGCCGTCCAGGATGCGGCCGGCCACGCGGAATTCGCCCTTCGCTTTGTCGGGCGTGCCATCCTTGAACGGGAAGTGGGCCAGGTTGCCACGCAGGCGCAGCGAGGTATCGTGCAGCATGCCGTCTTCCAGCGCGCCCACCAGCCACGTGCGGGTATGCTCGGGCGTCTGTTTCGGCAGATAGCGGCCGATGCGGTTGATGGTGAAGTTGTCCAGGCTGCCGGTGAAGTCGGCCGTGCCCGGGCCCTTGGCGCCGGGGCCGCGCGGCAGCAGGTGGCTGCCGGCCAGCTTGAGCTTCACGCCATCCTGCACCAGGTCCAGCTGTTCGAGCTTGACCGCCAGCTGTTTCGCATCAGCCAGCGACCAGCTGCCATGCAGCTTGAATTGTTCGAACACCATCGGTTCGTCGTCGAACCAGGCCGGCATCGCCAGCGTGAACCCTGGCGCGTCGAGTGCCACGCTACCGCCCTGCTCGCCGGCTTCGACGTGGCCGCTCAATTTCTCGAAGCCCGGCAGGTTCGGCAACGCCGGCATCGGCAGTGCCTTGGCCGAGCGGGCCACGGCGGGGCGCGCCACCAGCGCTTCCATGCCCAGTGCTTCCAGGTCGGCCCTGAATTTGTAATCCTTGGCTGCCGACAGCGGACCGCGCCACTCGGCCACCAGGTTGTGGACGCGGCCGCGCGGGGCCGCTTCCGCCAGCAAGTCGCGCTGCGCCGGCGGCAAGGGCAGGCGCGTCGCCAGCTCGGACAGGATCTTCAAGTCCAGCGCGGCGGCCTTGACTTCCGTCCAGGCCGGCTGCCTGGCGGCCGTCACGTGGCGCGCCGACGCGGTGGTCGGCGCCAGCTCGACGCCGTCGCGCGTGCGCAGCGAGACATTGCTCAGGGACAGGGTGCGCGTCACGGCCGGCGGCGTGCCCGGCGCGGCCACCAGGGTGGCGGCATGTTCTTCGCTGGCGGCGACCCGGCCGCGCAGGGCTGCCACGTCCAGTTCCGGCAAATCGTTGCCCAGCGTGGCGACCACATTGTCCAGCGCCACGTCGGCCGTGATGGCGGCCGGGCGCGCATGGTCGATCGCCAGCCAGGCGCGCACGCCGCCGCTGGCCGATTGCACGTCGACCTGGAACGGCAGGTAAGGCTTCCATGCCGCCAGGTCGGCGCGCCGCAATTCGGCGTAAATCTCGCCCTTCCACAGCTTGACTTCCGACACCCGGGAAAACGGCTGGTGGCTGAAGTCGGCGCGCACATCGAGCGGCGCGGCCAGCGCGGCCGGCGGCGTGGCCTTGAAGGCGAACTGGTGGCGGCGCCATTTGTTCAGCATCAGGGCCGTGACGTTCTCCAATTGCAGCGGCGCGCTGCCGCGCTGCATATCGGTCCAGGTGATGCGGCCGTCGCGCACCACCACTTCGCGCTGCGCCAGCAGCCAGTCAGCGGTGCGGCCATCGCCCTTGCGCTCCAGGTCGATATACATGCCGCCGGCGTACAGCTTGCCGTCCGGCTCACGCCGCACGTCGATCTCGGGGCGATGGAATTCCAGCGATTCGAAGCGCAGCCCGGCGGCCGGCACGCTCCACCAGGACAGGGTGGCCGACACGCTCGGCAAGTGCAAGGCTTGCTGGCCTTGCGCGTTGCGCATCACCACGTCGCCCAGGATCAGTTGCGGGCGCAAGCCCTTCCAGGAAGCGTAAATGCGGTCGACCGTGACTTGCTTGCCCACCGCCTGGGTAGCCAGCCGTTCGATGTCGGGCTTATAGTGGTCGATATTGGGCAGCACCACCCAGCGCAGGGCCAGGAACAGGATGGTGAAGGCGAAATACAGCAGCAGGACCAGCTTGACGGTGAAGCCGAGGACGTGGTGGGTCGCCAGGTTCCAGAAGCGATAGGCGGCCTGCAGGCGATGCCAACGCTCCTTGAGCGGGGCCTCGACTGCCTCGATCTGCTCTACCAGGTTGTCCTTCAATACGCTCAAGCCAGGCCCTTAACAATACTGCATTTTACCGCACCGCCCTGTGAAACTATGTTCCAATAGGCACGGTTTTGCTGGCTTTTTACACTCGCTAACACTTGTCAATGAGTACATCGTCCCTCGTATCCGCTTCCCGCTTCTACCAGCGCTGGCTGGCCGCCGATCCCTCCCGCCAGGCTAAAGTAGATGCTTTGGCGCAATTATCGCTTGCCTCGCTCGATTTTGCCGATGTTTTGGCAAGCGAACGGGGCGAGCTGCCGCTGGCGCGCGGCATGCGCCGCCTGCGCAACCTGGTGCTGGCGGCCCTGATCCGGCGTGACCTGGAGGGCCAGGCCGACCTGGATGAAGTGGTCACCACCATGACGCGGCTGGCCGACTTCGTGATCCAGTCCCACCTGGCGGAGCTGGATGCGGCCATGCGCGCCGCCCATGGGGTGCCGACCGGGGCCGAGTCGGGTGCCGAGCAACAATTGATGGTGCTGTCGATGGGCAAGGGCGGCGGCGGCGAACTGAATGTCTCGTCCGACATCGACCTGATTTTCGTCTATCCGGAAGATGGCGATACCGCCGCCGGGCCCGGCCAGCGCCAGCTGTCCAACCATGAATACTTTGTCCGCCTGGGCAAGCAGCTGATTGCCGCCATTGCCGAAATCACCGAAGACGGCTTCACCTTCCGCGTCGACATGGCGCTGCGCCCGAACGGCGCCTCCGGCCCGCTGGCCGCCAGCCTGGGCATGGTGGAAAACTACCTGATCGTGCAAGGCCGCGAATGGGAACGCTATGCCTGGGTCAAGGCGCGCGCCGTCACCGGCCGGGCCGAAGACATCGCTGCGCTGGACGCCATCGTGCGGCCCTTCTGCTTCCGGCGCTATCTCGATTTCGGCGTGATCGACGCGATCCGTTCCATGCACGCCCAGATCCGCGCCGAAGTGGCGCGCCAGGAGCGGCTGCATCCCGAGCGCAGCCACAACGTCAAGCTGGGGCGCGGCGGCATCCGCGAAATCGAATTCCTGGCCCAGGTCTTCCAGCTGATCCGCGGCGGACGCGATCCCCAGCTGCGCGGCCGCTCCACGCGCGGCACCCTGCGCCTGTTGCCGGACAAAGGCTTGCTGGGGGCCGACGTGGTGGCGCGCCTGCTGGAGGCTTACACCTTCCTGCGCAACCTGGAACACCGCCTGCAATACATCGACGACGCCCAGACCCACACCCTGCCGCCCAACGAGGCCGACCGCCTGGCCGTGGCGCAGATGATGGGCTTGTCCGACGTGAGCACGCTGATGGCCGAGATGGACGCCCACCGCCAATACGTGGCCGAGCAATTCGACGCCATCTTCGCCGACAAGCATGGCAACGCCAGCGAGGATGTCGATCCCGCCACCAGCAACGCATGCGCCGACCCCGACAACCGCGAAGCCATCGAAGCCCGTTTTGCCAGCCTCGGTTATGACGACCCGGCCGCCGCCGCCCAGCGCCTGATCGCCACCTGGCAGGCGCCCAAGCTGGCCAGCCTGCCCGACGCCAGCCGCCAGCGCCTGGTGGCCCTGGTCAACGCGGCCCTGCCCCAGATCGCGCACGCCGCCCAGGCCAACAGTGCCGGCACCCAGATCGCCACCCTGGGACGCCTGCTCGACTTCCTGGAAGCGATCTCGCGCCGCTCCTCCTACCTGTCGCTGCTGACCGAGTACCCGCACACGCTGGAACGCGTGATCACCATGATGCACGCCAGCGGCTGGGCCGCCCAATTCCTGAGCCAGCACCCGATCCTGCTCGATGAATTGCTGGATGACCGCATCCTCAGCGCTACCTTCGACCCGCTGGCCGCCGCCGCCGAACTGGAACGCCAACTGGCTACCGCGCCCGGCGACACCGAGCGCCAGCTCGACATCCTGCGCGAAGTGCACCACGCCCAGTTGTTCCACCTGCTGGCGCAAGACCTGGCCGGTTCGCTAACGGTGGAAAAGCTGGCCGACCACCTGTCGGCGCTGGCCGACGTGATTGTCGCCGCAGTGGTGCGCGCAGCCTGGCAGACCGTCGCCAAGCGCCATCTCGACGTGCCGAAGTTTGCCGTCATCGCGTACGGCAAGCTGGGCGGCAAGGAGCTGGGTTACGTGTCCGACCTCGACGTCATCTTCCTGTTCGACGATGAGGACCAGGATGCGCCCGGCCTGTACGCCAAGCTGGCGCAGCGCTTCATCACCTGGATGACTTCGCACACCCCGGCCGGCATCCTGTTCGATATCGATACCGCCCTGCGGCCCGATGGCGCCAGCGGCATGCTGGTGTCCAGCGTTGGCTCCTTCGAAAAATACCAGCACACCTCGGCCTGGCTGTGGGAACACCAGGCCCTGACGCGCGCCCGCTTCTGCGCCGGCGATGCCGGCATCGGCCAGCGCTTCGAGCAAATCCGCTGCCAGGTGCTGCGCAAGGAACGCCCCGATGCCGCGGCACTGAAGCAGGAAGTGCTGGCCATGCGCCAGAAGATGCGCGACGCCCGCCCCAACCGCAGCGAGCTGTTCGACCTCAAGCAGGATGAAGGCGGCATGATCGACATCGAATTCATCGTGCAATACCTAGTATTGCAGCACGCCGCCCGCTATCCGGAACTGACGGGCAATATCGGCAATATCGCCCTGCTGCACCTGGCCGGCCAGCTCGGCCTGGTCGATGCCACGCTGGCCGGCGCGGTGGCCGACGCTTACCGCGACATGCGCAAATGGCAGCACCAGTTGCGCCTGCAGGGCCTGGAACAGGCGCGCATCGAGCCGGACCGGGTGGCGCCGCTGGCCGCCAACGTTAAACGCTTATGGCAAACCATCTTCCAAGGAAACTGAAAGTCGGGATGAAAGTCGGGGTCAGCTCTGGCAACCGGACATTCGCGCAGCGAATGTCCGGTTGCCA
>CAMLRG010000066.1 GCA_946482335.1 uncultured Duganella sp.
CATCCGTGAGCCGCCAGGGCGCATGGCGCAACAGACGCTTGGTCTGGACCAGGGCCGCGTGCGGGACCAGTTTCGCCAGGCCCGTGCGTTCAGCGTGAAATACATCCAGCGTCAGCAGTGTCAGCTCGCGCGTCAGTATTGCACGATTACCCAACACCACCTTCAACGTCGCCAAGGTCGGCACGAACTGGCCTGCGCATCGCATCAAACGCTGCGGGGGGCGCCGGAGCGTTGCCAGCCGCAGCCAGCACAAAATGCTGACATAGATCCAGCCGATATCCAGTTCGAACCAGCGAACCGAAAATTTTGCCGAAGTCGGAAAAGTGTGATGGTTGTTGTGCAGCTCCTCCCCGCCGATCAGCAGGCCAAGCGGCACGATATTGGTTGCTGCATCCTTACAGTCGTAATTGCGGTAGCCGGCATAGTGCCCCAAGCCGTTCACAACACCGGCGGCCAGGAATGGGATCCACATCATCTGGCAGGCCCATAGCGTCAGGCCCGGCGCCCCAAACAAGCCCAGTTCAATCAACAGCAGCAAACCCACGCCTTGCCAGGTGCACCGGCCGTAAATCCTTCGTTCCAGCCAGTCTGACGGACCACCGGCGCCATAGCGATCCAGCATCGCCAGGTCACCTGCCGCATCGCGGTAAAGTTCAGTGCCTCGCCACAAGACCTGTTTGATACCCAGCACGACTGGACTGTGCGGATCCTTTTCCGTTTCGCAATGGGCGTGGTGGCAGCGATGCACCGCCACCCATTCCCGCGTCACCATCCCCGTCGTCAGCCATAGCCAGAAGCGGAAGCAATGTGCCGCGATCAGGTGCAGTTTCAGGGAACGATGGGTCTGACATCGATGCAAGTAGACCGTTACCGAGACGATCGTCATATGTGTGGTCACCAGTCCGATCAGCAACAGCTCCCACCAGCTCATCGCCAAAAGACCTTCCGTCATCCACTGCAAATACCTCTCCATACAGGCGCTCCTTCACGATACTTGCATCCTCGCGGGAGGCGGCGAGCAGTCAGCCGTTCTTCCCGGCGCTGCACGTCGACGGCATGAGGGACGCAAGCGAGATACCGGTTCACCCATCACAGCGGAACCCACCAAAGGATCACTTACGACCGTGAGTGCTTCATTGCTTCTGCCTCACGCGCAGCAGTGCGCTCTTCACGTGCGGAGGTTGGGTCGCCGCCATTGTCGGCCTGCCCGGCAGCGCGTTCTGCATCGCCGAACATGCCTTCGGCTTCGCCGCGCCCACCAGGGTTCTCGTTAGCAGGGGGCTCCAACATGTCGCGTAACATGGCGCGCAGTTCTTCAGTGTCCGGCGGCAAACCTCGCCTTTTCCGTAAGTGAATATAGTGTTGAATTTCAGATTCCTGTTCGGCACTCAGAGGCAGACCGCGGAAGGAGAATTCCGGTCCGTTATCTTTCATGGCGGTTCTCCTGTTTGTTAACTCATAAAGAGTGTACGCCTATTCCGATGCACGCATCGGCCCAGTATCTGCTCTCGAGTAGCGGATGAAATTCACCAAGTAGCGCTGCACTTCGCATAACGGCCTTGCCTGTCCAGCACAACCTCGCTGAGCTTGCCCCGGTAGCGCAGTTTCACGTGCGCAGCCGGAGGCCCGGCGACGCGCAATGACGTCAATTGGCCGTCGCGCCAGGCCAGATCGACCGACAGCGCTCCGCGTGCCCGGATCCCCCTCACCTCGCCATGCTTCCAGGCAGCCGGCAATGCCGGCAGCAGCAACACTTCGCCACCCCAGGACTGCAGCAGCATCTCCATGATGCCTGCGGCACCGCCAAAGTTCCCATCGATCTGGAACGGCGGATGCGCGTCGAACATGTTCGGGTAGGTGCGCATCGGACCAGTGAGCCCCTTGAGCACGGAGTATGCGCGCTCGCCGTCGCCCATGCGCGCCCACAGGCACACACGCCAGGCAGTGCCCCAGCCGGTGGCAAAATCGCCGCGCTGGTTGAGCGATGTCCGGGCCGCCTGCACCAACTCCGGCGTATCGCGCACATTGACCTGGCTACTCGGGTACACCGCGTAGAGATGGGAGACGTGCCGGTGACGCTGGTCGGGTGCCAGCGCATCCCAGTCTTCCAGCCACTCCTGCAATTGCCCTTGCCCGCCGATCCGGTCTGGCGCCAGGCGCTGGCGTGCGCCGGCGATCTGCGCCAGGATCGGTGCGTCTTGCCGCAGAATGCGCGCCGCCTCCAGTGTATGGGTAAACAGGTCGCGCACGATCTGGCGGTCCATTGCCGGTCCGGCGACGAGTGATGAACCGAAGCCGTGCGGATTTTCCGGCGAGACTGAAGGTGACGTGATGAGTCCTCGACCTTGCGGGTCCTCTATCAGGGTGTCGACGAAGAACTGCGCCGCGCCCAGCATCAATGGGTACAGGCGTGCCAGCACGGCGGCTGAGCGGCTGTAGTCGTAATGGTCCCACAGGGTCACGCACAGCCAGGCGCCACCGCATGGCCACATGCCCCAGAACGCGCCATCGATCGGCGCGGCGGCGCGCCACAGGTCGGTGTTATGGTGCGCCACCCAGCCGCGCGCGTTGTACATCGTGCGCGCCGTCCTGGCTCCGGTCTGCGCCAGTTCCTCGACCATGCGCAGCAGCGGTTCAACGCAGGCGCCCAGCCCGGACGGATCCGCCGGCCAGTAGTTCATCTCCGTGTTGATGTTGATGGTGTACTTGCTGTCCCAAGGCGCATTGGTGCCTTCGTTCCAGATGCCCTGCAGGTTGGCGGGCTGGGTGCCAGGCCGCGATGACGAAATCAGCAGATAGCGGGCGTATTGCAGGTAAAGCGCATCCAGGCCGGGATCCGGGAGTTTGCCGACCGCGGCGATGCGCTCGTCGGTGGGCAGGCTGGCGGCCGCGCTGGTCCCCAGGTCGATCGACATGGTCGAGAACAGGCGGCGGTGTTCGCGGATATGGTCGCGCTTGAGCGCGGCGTAGGATTTGCGTGCGGCGCGCGCCATTTGCCCGCGCACGGCCGCCACCGGGTCGCCGCTGACGTCCCGGTAATTGACATAGCTGGTGGCGGCACTGACCAGCACGTTCACGTCGCTGGCGCCATGCACGCGCAACGTGCCTTCTTCGACGGCGATCCTGCCGTCCCCCAGGACCTGCACACGCATGGCGTAACGCAGGCCTGCTTCGATGCCGTTTTTGGCCACGTTGCGACCGGTGATCAGGATCGCGTTGGCGCCATCCGCGACGATGGTAGCGCCGGCCGGGACTGCGCCGACCTCTTCACGCAGCAACCAGTCGACGGGTGCCGCATTGCTCAGGTCCACCGCCAGCCCGGCGTAGTCCGGCGCAATGTGCTTGACCTCACGCGGGCCGCGCCAGCCGAGCGTGAAGCCAAGTTTTCCTTTCGGCGCCTGCAGGCGCAACGCGATCACCTGGTCCGGCACCGAAACGAAGGCTTCACGCATGAACGTCCCATCCGCGGTGCGGTAGCGCGTGTGCGCCACTGCCGTTTCCAGGTCGAGCGAGCGCTGATAGTCGATCGGCGCGATGGCACCCTCGATGTCCAGCAGCAGGTCCCCCAGCGTCCCATACGACATTTGCCACAGGGGTTTGGCCATCATCCCGGCATTGACCAGATCGGTAGCTTCCTTGTACTTTCCCTGCGCCAGCAAAGCCCGCACCTTGGGCAAAGCGCCAAGCGCGTCCGGATTGTCCGGCGTGTAGGGGCCTCCGGACCACAGCGTGTCCTCGTTGAGCTGGAGCCGCTCCTGGGCGACGCGGCCGAACACCATCGCACCGAGGCGGCCGTTCCCCAGTGGCAGTGCTTCTTCCCAGCGTGCGGCGCTGTGCCGGTACCACAGCGTATTTTCTCCGCGATGCCGCGTGCCCTGGCTCCACCCGATGGCGGGCAGAGCGCTCAATGCGATTCCACCAAGCAGGCGGCGGCGGGTCCAATTGGGGGGCGACGGGGGAATATGCATCGAATGGTGTCTATTAGTCAGAAAGGTTATTTCAACTGAAGGCGGCACGCGATTCCGGCGGGAGGACGGCCTTGCCTGCCAGGGCAGCGCGCATCGCGTCCAGCTTGGGAACCTGGCAGGGTAGGATCAAGCCGACCCACGGGTCAAGGTGCCTGTTTAATTTCGTTAGCCGGCTTGCCGGTTTTCGCAATTACGGGAACTAAATTCACCAGCAGCGGTAATGAAAACTATCATTACGCACATAAGTCGTCGCTTTCCCCGGTCCACGCTTCCTATAATTGCGCGCTACCGATCCGGGGAAACAATATGAACGCGCGCACCCTTACCGTCCTTGCCCTATCCTGGCTGCTTGCCGGCTCTCCTGCCGTTCCGGCACTGGCGTTTGACACTCCGGAAGAGCTGCGCACCAGCGAATCGCCGCGCGCACGCGAAAACTTCAATGGCGGCTGGCGCTTCCATCTGGGCGACGCGGCGGGAGCGGAACGCCCCGGCTATGATGACAGGCAGTGGCAGGCCGTCGGCTTGCCCCACAGTTTCAGCATTCCGTACTTCCAGTCCGCCTCCTTCTACGTTGGCTATGGCTGGTACCGCAAGACGTTGACGCTGCCCCGCTTGCTTCCGCAGCGCCAGTTCTCCCTGGAATTCGAAGGTGCTTTCCAGGACGCTGAAATTTACGTCAACGGCGTTGCACTCGCACGGCACCGCGGCGGCTATACGGGGTTCGCCGTCAACATCACCTCTGCGCTGCGTGGCGGAGCAAACAGCATTGCCGTCCGTGTCAACAACAAATGGGACCCGACCCTGGCGCCGCGGGCCGGCGAGCACGTCTTCAGTGGCGGCCTGTATCGCGATGTCTGGCTGGTGCAGACGGATGCCGTGCACGTGCCATGGATGGGAACCTATGTGACGACGCCAGGCCTGACTGCCGAAAAGGGACGCGTCGCCCTGGAAACGGAGGTCCGCAACGACGGGCCGCGCGCGCGGCAAGTCGAGGTGCTGACCGATCTCTTCGACGACAAGGGCCGGAAGATCGCCAGCTTGTCGCCGGCCCGCGTGCACGTGGACGCAGGGCACACCGTCACCGCCCGTCAACTTTCGGGCTGGATTCCGCGTCCCGGCTTGTGGTCACCTGAGACCCCCCGGCTCTACCATGCCCGCACGCGCTTGCGCACGGCGGGACGGGTGCGCGATGCCTACAGCACCGAATTCGGGTTCCGCTGGTTCGCCTGGACCGCGGACCGGGGATTTTTCCTCAATGGCCGCCATCGCTATTTCCGCGGTGCCAATGTGCACCAGGACCAGGCTGGCTGGGGCGACGCCGTCACCAATCGCGCGATCGAGCGCGACGTGGACCAGATCAAGGAAGCCGGCTTCGACCTGGTCCGTGGTTCGCACTATCCGCACGATCCACACTTCAGCAAGGCCACCGACCGGCGCGGCGTATTGCTGCTGTCCGAGGCGCCCTTCTGGGGAACTGCCGGCTTCAACAGCCCATGGGGCGCATCGGCCTACCCTCCCGAGCCGGCCCACCGCGCCGCTTTCGATGCCAGCATCAAACAGCAGCTCGGCGAAATGATCCGGATCCACCGCAACCATCCCTCGATCATCGCCTGGAGCATGGGCAACGAAGCGTTCTTCACTGCCCCGGAAACCATGCCGGACGTGCGCCGCCTGCTGAAAGAGATGGTCGACCTGTCGCACCAGCTCGATCCTTCGCGGCCGGCCGCCGTCAGCGGCGTACAGCGCGGCAACCTGGACCGCCTGGGCGATATCGCCGGCTACAACGGCGATGGCGCCATCCTGTTCCCCAATCCCGGCATACCAAACTTCGTCGCGGAATACGGGTCGACCATCGCCGACCGGCCCGGCGCATACGCCCCGGGCTGGGGCGACCTTGAGCAGACGCCCGGGGCGCAAGCCGGGCAACCCGCTACATGGCGCCAGCCGTGGCGCTCCGGTGAAGCGATCTGGGCCGGATTCGATCACGGCAGCATCGCCGGCCGCCAGTTCGGCTCGATGGGGCTGATCGATTATGCGCGCCTGCCCAAGCGGTCCTGGTACTGGTACCGTAACGCCTACCGCGGCATTGCGCCGCCCGTCTGGCCCAAGCCCGGCATCGCCGCCGCGTTGCGCCTGAGCGCCAGCGCCCCGGTCATTGAACGTGCCGACGGAACGGAGGACGTGCAAGTGGTGGTCACCGTGGTTGACGCTGACGGTGCAGCATTGAGCAATAGTCCACCGGTGCGTTTGACGATTGAATCGGGCCCGGGCGAGCTTCCCACCGGACGCCAGATTGATTTCGCTCCGGGCGCCGACATCCCGATCCGTGACGGGCAGGCCGCCATTGCAATGCGCAGTTGGCATCGCGGAACCAGCCGCTTGCGCGCCACTTCGCCGGGCCTGCGCGATGCAACACTGGAGATCGCGACCCGCCACGGACCCGCCTTCGTACCCGGCGTATCGGCGCTGGCCGCTGATCGGCCATATCGGCCCAGCGCACCGGATCCGCTGCCGTTCAACCAGGAACAGATCTTTGGCGGCGACAATCCAACCGGGGCCAGTTCCGCAGCCGCTGGACACCAGTCGCGCCTCGCGAACGATGGCGATGCTGGCAGCTATTGGGCCCCGGCGCCAGATGACCCGGAACCATGGCTGCTGGTCGACCTCGAACGGATTGTCACCGTGCACCGGCTTATCATTGGTTTGCGCGCGCCCGGCCGGTACGCGGTGCGGGCGGAGATTGCCGGCGCCGACGGCACATGGGCCATCCTGACCGAGCTGCCGATGACGGATTACGCCAACGCGAACATCGAACTGCCTACCGAAGCGGCGACGGGCCGCAAGGTACGGCTGAGCCTCCGCCCTGCGCAGCCAGCCGATGCCGGGATTGCGGAGCTGCGCGTGGCGGGCAAGCTGAACAACTAGTCGCCCGACGGTACCAGAGAGCGCCCTGCCCCTGGGGCCGCTTCGCTGAACTTGCCCGGATAACGCAGCGTCGCGCACGCCGCAGGCTGGCAACCCGCGCGACTAGCCTTCCCGCCATACCGCCAAGCGCGCCTTACTTCACTTTACGTGCAAGGAAATTCCGCATCAGCTTGCCGATTTGCTCCCCCTCTTCTTCAAGCGCGAAGTGGCCGGTATCGAGCAGGTGCAGCTCGGCTTTTGGCAGGTCACGCAGGTAGGGCGTGGCGCCGGCGGCGGGGAAGATCTTGTCGTTCCTGCCCCAGGTGATCAGCATCGGAGGCTGGTGTTTGCGGAAGTAGGCTTGCCACTCCGGATAGCGGGCGGGATTGCTGCCGTAGCTGTAGAACAGTTCGAGCTGGATGTCCTTGTTGCCGGGGCGGTCCATGTAGGCCTGGTCCAGGGTCCATGCATCGGGGCTGATCCTGGACGCGTCGCGCGCGCCGTGCGTGTATTGCCATTTGGTCGCGCCGATTTCGAAGAAAGGTTTCAGCTTGGCCGCGTTTGCCTCGGATTTGTCGGCCCAGTAGACCTTGAATGGCGCCCAGAACTCATTGTCGATGCCTTCGTTGTAGGCGTTGCCGTTCTGGACCACGATGGCCGACACGCGTTCGGGATGCGCGGCAGCCAGGCGGAAGCCGATGGGAGCGCCATAGTCCTGCACGTACAGGGCATATTTCGAGGCGCCGACCGCCGTGGTGAACTTGTCGACCACGCTTGCCAGGTTGTCGAAGCTGTAGGCGAATTGATCGACGGCCGGCGCGTCGCTCTGGCCGAAGCCGGGGTAATCGGGCGCGATGACATGGTAGCGTTCAGCCAACTGTGGAATCAGGTTACGGAACATCTGGGATGAGGTGGGAAAGCCGTGCAGCAGCAGTACCGTCGGGGCGTCTTTCGGTCCGGCTTCGCGATAGAAGATGTTGACGCCATCGACCTTGACCGTGCGGTAGCTGACCTCCGCCGGTGCGGCGGCGGCAGTGGCGCCGGCAAAGGCGAGGAGCACGGATGCTGCGATGCGGGAGGTTTTCATGTTCGCTTCCTTCAAAATTGGTTGGGATGGGATGGATTGTAGGAAGCGGCCCGCGGCGCCGGAACCACGCGCAGCGAAACAATCCATTTCGCTGTGCGACGTTCCGCCAGCCCTGGGGGTGCCGCTACAGTGGTGCCATCGACAACCTTCTGGAGAACCGTATGAGGACACTCGTCGCCGCCACCGCCATCGCACTTGCCGGCGCCGCGCAAGCCACTCCCGTCGCCTATCGCACCGTTGCAGTGGACGGCATCAATATCGCCTACCGCGAAGCCGGCGATGCCGGCAAGCCGACCGTCCTGCTGCTGCATGGCGTGCCCAGCTCGTCCCGCATGTACGACGGACTGCTGCGCAAGCTGGGCGACCGCTACCACCTGTTAGCCCCCGATTACCCAGGATTCGGCAACAGCGACGCGCCGGACCCGGCGAAATTTGCCTACTCCTTCGACAACCTGGCGAAGGTCATGCATAAGTTCACCGATGCCGTTGGCGCCCAACGCTACGTGCTGCTGATGCAGGATTACGGCGCCCCGGTCGGCATGCGCATGGCGCTGGCGCGGCCGCAGGCGGTGCAGGCGCTGGTGTTCCAGAACGGGAATGTGTACGAAGAAGGACTGGGCGCGATGTGGGCCAAGCGCAAGCCGTTCTGGCAGGACCGTGCGGCGCACGAGAAGGACGTCATCGCTGTGCACCAGTCAGTAGCGGCGACGCGTGCGCGGCACATTGGCAGCGACCCGGCGATCGAAGCTTACGACCCGGATTTGTGGATGGATGAATATGCATACCTCAATCGCCCTGGCCAGGCGCGCATCCAGGCCGACCTGATGTACGATTACCAGCACAACCTGGCGGCCTATCCCGGTTGGCAGGCCTGGCTGAAACAGCGCCAGTTGCCGACCCTGGTGGTGTGGGGCAAGCATGATCTGGCGTTCACCGTGCCGGGGGCTCAGGCCTTCAAGCGCGACAACCCTGCGGCCGAAGTACATATCCTCGATGGCGGGCACTTCGTCATGGATACGAAACTCGACGAAGTCGCCGCCATCACCGGAGCTTTCCTCGGCAAGCTCAGTTCAGGTGCGGGTGGGTCCGCAGGTGCTGCGCCAGCAGGTCGATAAACTTGCGCACCTTGGAGGAGCCATATTTGCTCTCACGGTGGAGGATGTGCACCGGCCACGGTTCCTCCTCGAATTCAGGCAGGATGACCTTCAGCTTGCCCGCTGCCAGCTCGTCGGCCATCTGGTAGGATAACAGGCGGCAGATGCCAAGGCCGTCCACGGCGGCGCGGATCGCAGCGTCGTTGCTGGTGACGGTGAAGCGGGGCTTCATGCGTATGGTGGTGGCGCCCGTCCCCTGGCCGAATTTCCATTCGACGCGCGGGGTGACGTTGCTGGCGGCGATGATCGTATGCTGCGCCAGTTCGTCCGGGTGCTGCGGTACGCCGTTGCGGGCCAGGTATTCCGGCGATGCGCACAGCACGCGCCGCATCTGGCCCACGCGCAGCGCCTTCATGCTGGAATCGGGCAAGGGCCCAAGACGGACGGCGACATCCATGCCCTCCTCAATCAGGTTGACCACGCGGTCAAGGAAGTAGGCGGTGACGTCGACTTCCGGGTACTGCTTCAGGAACCGCACGATGCAGGGCGTGACGAAGCTCTTGCCGAAAAGGACCGAGGCGGTGACCGTCAAGTTTCCTTTGGGCGTCGAGTTGACGCCCGCCGCGGCGTCGTTGGCCTCCTCGATGCTGGCGAGGATATTGCGGCAATCATCCAGGTAGCGCTGGCCTGCTTCGGTCAGACGGACGTTACGGGTGGTGCGTTGCAGCAGTTGCGCACCCAGTTTTTCTTCCAGCGCCGAGATCGCGCGTGTGATTGCCGCCGGCGACATATCCAGGCTGCGCGACGCCCCCGCAAAGCTTTCCTGTTCGCCCACGGCGACGAACACCGTCATCAAGTGCATTTGATCCATTCGAATCCTCCTCGCAGGATCGTACACTTGATGGGGCCCGGGTGGGACAATTTGTCCCTATGTAGGGAAATCGCTTTCAAGTAGTATCCGTCTGGCAGTTGAAGGAGTCAGCGTCAAGTAACAGCCAGGAAATACTCAAATGATGGAATGGATCCCTATAGTCTTAGTTGCGTTCAAGGTCCTCGTGCTCGGCACGGGCATGTTCTTCGCCATCAAGTGGCATTACGATCAAGGGGCGAAGGAGCAGACGAAGGCAATGGAGAGGCGCGCGCTGCTACGTGCGGGCGGCAAGGTCGCCGCAGGCTTCGCGCTCTCGCTCACAGCCCTGGGGCTCGTCACCATCGCATGCAGCAGGATGCTCGGCCTGGATTTGGCCTTCCCATGATGCGGCAGCAATTCCACGACTGAGGCGGCTGAACCGCCCTTCGCTCACACGCCGGCGGCGGGATGTCCCACCAACGCCAGCGCATCCGCACCAGCCGCAAAGCGCAACCGTTCGGAAGCGTCATTGGCAGCCGCCCAAACGGCTTCCGCTACGTCGCTCTCCCTGGTCACTGCCTCCACGTTGGAAAAGCCAGCAAACACTCGCTTTGCGAATGGTTCGTAGGCGGCTGGGATCAGCCCCTGCATGCGCTGCTGGCCATTGGCCGTGAAGCTGGTTGTGGGACCATATCCAGGCTCGACCAGTTTGGCGCGGATACCGAACTCTTGGAGTTCCAGTTCCAGCGACTCGGTAAAGCCCTCAATGGCGGTCTTGCTGGCTGTGTAGGCGGCCACCAGAGGGAACGGAGCCAAAGTTGCGCTGGACGTTACATTGACGATGACACCTTCACGGCGCTGCCGGAATTGTGGAATGACCGCCTGGCACATGGCCATGACGCCGAAGGTGTTGGTTTCGAAAATCTCGCGAACAGTGGGCATGGGCGTCGCTTCAAACGCGCCGAACAGGCCCAGGCCTGCGTTGTTTACGAGCACGTCGATTGGCCCTGCTTCGTGCAATGCCCGCGCGATGCTGTCGGCATCGGTGACGTCCAGCTTCAAAACCCGCAGATTGCCCGATGCCTCGAAAAGATCGTGGCGCGGTGTGCGCATGGTGGCAATAACCTTCCAGCCTTGCGACAAAAAATGACGGGCGGTTTCAAGGCCATAACCGGACGAGCAGCCGGTGATCAGTACAGTTCGCATTTCATTCTCCAAGTGTGAGTTGACTCGGAGAGAACAATATAGGAAGCTGGAAGGACTTTCGATAACCAAGAGTCCAGCAATGTTTAGCCAAAGTCCGGAAACATCCGACCCACTTTCGGAGCTGGTCAAGCTTTTGAAGCCCCATGCCGTATTTGCCAACATTATTAGCGGCAAAGGGAACTGGGCTGTCCGTTACTCCGAATATGGTTCCCCGAGCTTCTGCATCATGTTGGATGGCAGCTGCCTGCTGTCAGTCGACGGCCATGAGCCAGTTGACATTGCCGCGGGTGACTTCATCCTCTTGCCCGCCACGCCAGCCTTTACGATTTCGAGTCACGCACCAGCACCTCCGGTCTTCCTGGACCCGGACAAAGTAGCGAATGAACGCAGGGAATTGCGTTATGGCGAGCGTGATGGTGCTCCCGATATGCGCTCGCTGGGTGGAGCTTTCCTGTTCGATTGCCACGATTCAGCGATACTCGTATCACTTTTGCCCAGCGTCGTGCATGTGCGGGACTCAGCCCGCCTGCGCTTGCTGGTGGATATGGTTGGAGAAGAGTCCTCCGAACCAAAGCCTGGAAGTGAATTTGTGCTTTCGCGCCTGGCGGAGCTCCTGTTGGACGAGGCCATGCGATCATCCACGACAGGCAATGCACCACCTGGACTACTGCGCGGCCTGGGAGACGCGCGGATTGCGCCCGCGCTGGCGGCAATGCATGCGCGGGTTGACCACGCGTGGACGATCGACCAATTGGCAAAGATCGCGGCGCTGTCCCGCTCGTCCTTCTTCGATCGTTTCAATCGTTTGGTTGGAAAAGCACCGATGGACTACCTTCTGGCGTGGAGAATGGAGATCGCAAAGAACCTGCTGCGCGCCCATGAATTATCCGTGGCCGAAATCGCAGAACGGATTGGCTACGGCTCTTCCAGCGCATTCAGCGTCGCGTTCAGCAGGCAGGTGGGGCAGCCGCCAAGCGTGTATGCTCAACCTTCCACTTGAGGGTGGTGTCCATGATCACCACGATCAGGCGATCCTTCCGACGATTCGCGCTTGATCAGTGTGTACGGCAGCAATTTGTGCTGCACCCCGGAGACCTCGCCCGCGCGCCGGTTACGGATCAACTCCACCATCAAATCCACCGCGGCCCGTGCCATATCACCGATAGGCTGGCGGATGGTGGTCAACTCCGGCCAGACCGTGGTGGCGACCGGCGTATCGTCGAAACCGCAAATGGCGATGTCCCGCGGCACATCCAGGTGCATGCCGTGCGCCACCGCGACGGCGCCCGCCGCCATATCATCATTGGCGGCAAAGATCGCGCCGGGCCGGGATTTCTTACTCAGGAGCTGGCGCGCCGCCTCCAGGCCGGAACGGTAAGTGAACAGGCCAGGCGCCACCCGCGCAGGCGCGACCGGCAGGCCGGCTTCTTCCATCGCATCCAGATAGGCCTGGTAGCGCAACTGCGCCGGGGTGTGCTTCGGGTCGCCCTGAATGAAGGCTATGTCCTTGTGGCCCAACGACATCAGGTAACGCATCATGTCGCGCGCACCGGCATAGTCGTCGATACGCACGGCCGACGTGGTGGGCGAAGGACGGCCGGTTGCAATCGCCACGGTTGGAATGCCGATCTGGTCGAGCTGTTTCAACACGGTTTTCGCGTCGCACAAGGGCGGCGGGACCAGGATCCCGTCCGCTCCATTAGCAATCAGGCGGGCGACGGCGGCGCGCTGCCCGCGCATATCGTCGCAATGTTCCAGGATCAACTGGCTGCCGGTCTGGCTGCAGCGGTCCATCGCGCCGACCAAGAAGGCGCTAAGGTAGGCCGCACTGGGGTTGCTGTACAACAGGCCGATGCCCATGGTACCCACGCGCGCCGCGCGCGCAGCCGTGTTGACCTGGTAGTTCAGGGACTCGACGGCGGCCATCACTTTGGCGCGCGTCACGTCCGACACATGCGCATTGCCATTCATCACGCGCGACACGGTCATGGCCGATACGCCCGCGAGCTTGGCCACGTCATAAATCGTTGCGCTGCTTTGAGCGCGTTCGGGTTTCCTCGTCACCGGTAGCATGTTCCCTTGCTGGCCGCCGCCGTTATTACGATTACGCGGCTGATTTTCTGTCGGCGGCTCGTATTATAGCCGACCGTTATTTCTTCTACACTGGCACCACCGCGCCCGGATCCAAGGCGGCAACAGCGCTTCGCCCACAAAAAACGGCATGGCCGGCCGCGGATGCGGACGGCCATGCCGGTGCTTGCACTGGTCAGAACTTGTAGCGCAGGCCGGCGCTGAACACGCGGCCGTTGAGGTAGTGCGAGTACTCCCGGTTCGTTTCGCCGGTCAGCACTTCGCCAGTGTAGCGGTTCGGTGCCTTGTTCGTGAGGTTCGACGCGCTGAGGGCGAGGGTCAGGTGATCGTCGATCGCGTAGCTGAGCGATGCGTCGAGCAGACCGTAGGAACCAATGTAAGTACTGAACATCGGCGTGAGTGCGTTGTAACTCCGGGCCTGGGACGAACGCCAGGTGTACACGACGCGGGCCGACAGCTTGTTGTCCTCGTACATGCCGGTGAGGCTGTAGCTGTTCTTGGAGGCCAGGAACTGCTGCGTCTTGAGGAAGACCGGCGCCGTCGTGGTGCCAATATTGAGCGGGGCGGAAGTATCGACATACGTATAGGATCCCGATACACCGAAGTTCTTCAGCCAGCTATCCATGTCGTTGAAGAACCATTGCCCGGACAATTCCACGCCGCGCGCATAGCCCTTCGCGGCATTGACGTTCCTCGAGACCAGGTATTGGCCGTTGGAGCAGCCGTTGCTGCCAGGGTAAGCCGGCGCATTCGCCACCGTCATGCAATTCGAGAGGGTGCTGAAGAAGCCGTCGATGTCCTTGTTGAACAGGCCAAGCGCCACGTAGTTCGTCGGGCTGAAATAGCGCTCGAGCGAGAGGTCGTAGCTGTCGGCCACCTGTGGGCGCAGATCCGGGTTGCCCATGTTGCCGGTGCCGTCAGCCCTGACCGAGACGTTCGGATTCAGCGCAGGCAGATCAGGACGGGTCATGCCGCGGCCGTAGCCGAAGCGGGCTATGAAGTCCTGCGCGATGTCGTAGGTGGCGTTGAACGACGGCAGGACATTCGTGTAGGTCGTCTGCTTCGTCAGGTCGACCACTGGGGACGACGGCTGGGTCGCGTCGGCGAGGACGCGCGCGGTCGCCAGGGACTTGGTGCGGACCACGCGCACGCCGGCATTACCCTTGAGGCGATCGTCGAACGCCGAGAAGTCGGTGGAGACGTAGCCGGCCAGCGTTTTCTCATTGAGGTAACGGCGATTCAGCTGGTTCTCGACGTAGCTGCCCTCGGGTAGGATACCCGACTGCGGGAATTGTCCGGCAACCTGGTTGCCCAGCAGCGCGTCCGGCTGGTACACAACATAGCCGCCCGCATAGCCGTTCTTGCCGTCCAGGAGGTTGCCCGGCGCCTGCTCCAGGACGCCCGACTTGGTCGCGGCGGAAATCGCGTTCGAGTAATCGGCGGCGAGCGGCTTGCCGTCCGTCGTCAACCACCTGCCACCGTTGTAGGGAGTCTTGTCATAGAACCGGCTGGTCTGATGCGCAAAGCGCGTGCCGAACTTCAACTTGCTGAAGAAACCGTCCTCGAACGTATAGGCGCCGCTGAGCGCGGTCGCCGCGCCATTGTCGTCGTATTCATGGTAGGCGTCGCCGCTGTATGTCTGGAAAACGAAGTTTGCTGGATCGGCGAAATTGCTGCCGCTAAATTTCGTGTAGTGGCCATCCTTCCAGTTTTCGCTGACGCGGGAAATATCCCAGAATTTGCCGGGTGCGTTGACCATCTGGACACGGCGGTTATCCTTGGTGCGGTCCGCCCTGATGTAGGAGACATCGCCTTTGAGCGACAGTGCGGAGGTCGGGCTCCACTCGACGCCCGTGGCGCCGATCCAGGTCGTGTACGGGCTGTGCTCATCGCCGCCCCAGGTACCGATCTGCTGGTTCAGGAAAGTGCCGCTACCAACACGTTGGGTGGTCAGGACGTCGTCGCTGCCGCCATTGAAGTTGCGGTTGACCATGCTCTCGGTGATGTTGAACGGCGCAAGCGTCAGGTTCTGGACGTTGCCTGCATAGTTGCTGTTCACGCGGATGAAGCGATAATTCTGGTGGTACAGGTAATGGGTGTAGTTACCTTCGGCGTAAAAGCGCAAGGTATTGCTGACGCGATAATCGGCCGCGAGGTTCAGGCCTTTGCGCTCGCGCATGATGGTTTCTTCAGCGGGCCAGGTACCGGTACCGTTGAAGGAGATGATATCGGCGGCCTGCGCGGGGGTCAGCGCGGCCGTGTTCGGCATTTGGGCGCCAACAGTGGCCGAGGTCGCTTGCAACGGCACGGGCGCCAGGTAAGTGATGTCGTTGCGGCCGACATACTTCGACATCGGCTGGGCCGGGTTGTTGCCCGTGTTCGCGGCCGCCAGGCTCGCGTATTCGGCGCTATCGCCACGGATCTTGCGCCGGTAATCCGGACCGGTCCCTGCGCCGGTACTGTCGGAGCGGCCGGTGCTCTTCTGGTAGGCAACCGCGGCCATCACGCCGATGCGCGAACCGCCGCCGAGATCGAAGCGGTTGGCGAGCAGGCCGAACAGTTCAGGATCCTTCTTCCGGGCCAGATCGTTGTAGCGCATGTTGCCGTTCAGCGAGGCGGTGAAGCCCTTGAAATCGCTCGGATTGCGGGTGCGCACGTTGACCAGGCCACCGATGCCGCCTTCGATGTGCTCGGCGGAAGGGTTCTTGTAGACGTCGACGCCGGTGATCATGGATGGAATCGCGTCTTCGATGTTGAATTCGCGGGAGCCGGCGGTGAAATAGGCGCGTCCGTTGACTTGCGCCGAGGTCTGGCCCGACAGGCCGCGAATGGTCAGGCCGGAGCCGGACCCACCCGGCGAAGCGCCTTCGCCGCCGTAGCGGTAACCCTGCACGCCAGGCAGGCGTGTGAGCGTTTCGGCGACGTTAGGATCGGGCAGCTTGCCGATGTCTTCGGCAGTGATGGAGTCGACGACTTCCATCGTGTTCTTCTTGATCGACACGGCCGATTGCGCGCTGGCGCGGATGCCGGTCACCAAGATCACATTTTCTCCCCCCTGGGCCTGCGCCAGCGCGCATGGCGCCACCATCAGGCTCTGCCCTACCGCCAGTGCCAGCGCGGCGACCTGGGCGGAAGTTCTTGCTTTCGAGTTCATACAGCTATCTCCGTTATTTTCATAAAATGGACGGCAAAGCGCTATCGTGGCAGCTTTCCCGTATCGTTACCAGCCTGACAGGCAGAGGCGAAAACGTTTGGCCTACTGGCCCGGTGCCCCGACTTGCCCTGGCTCCAACTGCACCTGCTCGATGGTGCCGCCGGGGCCGTATTTCAGCGGTGTGTACGTGATGGAACGTCGCATGCTGCCACCGCCCGGCAGCAATTGGTCGTGGTAGAACACATACGTTTTGCCCTTGTGCTCAATGATCGCCTGGTGGTTGGTGGAGATCTTCAGGTAGTCGATCACCACGCCGCGATATGTGAAGGGTCCCAGGGGCGAATCGCCGGTGGCATACACGATCTGGCCCGGCCAGCCTGTGGAAAACGTGAAGTAATACACTCCATTGTGTTCATGCAGGAATGGCGCCTCGCCATAGCCCTTCTTCGGACCGGACTCCGGCCAGCCCAGGACCGCAACGTCCTGGATGGCGCCGGCCAGGTGCACCATATCGGGCGCCAGCTTGACTACTTTCGGCACCCGGGTGCCGAAATACATGTAGGCCTGGCCATCCTTGTCGACAAATACGGCCGGGTCGATCGGTTCATCGCCGGCATTGGCATCGCGCGCCTTATCGACCAGCGCATCGCTGCGCCCGTCCTTGAAGCCGCCATCGGGTCGGTTCGACACCGCCACGCCGATCTTGTCGCCGCCGACCGGCGCATAAAAGTAATATTTGCCGTTGCGGTAAGCGGCTTCCGGCGCCCAGGCCTTGGCGTCGGGGCGCGCCCATTTGAACACTGTCACCGACAGCGGAGTCCCGGCATCGGACCAGGACTGCAATTCCTTTGAGGTGTACAGGCGCCAGCTGGTGGAATCCCAGTACTTGCCCGAATTAGACGCGTCATCCGTGGCATAGACATAAAAGCGCCCTTCGCCGCCGGTCTGGAAATAGTGCGGTGACGGATCCGCAGAAAAGCGCGCCGAAATCGGCAGGGCCGCGTGGCCGCAGCCGGCCGCGGCCAGGGACAATGCCACAACGGCGGTCCGCAACGTCGGTAACATCATAGAACTCCTATGCACATCATTGAAGAGAATCCACAAGACGGCCTGGCCGAAGGTACAAGCCGCCTTGTGTTTACACGTCACGCATTACGCCGGCAAGTCCCTCGCGCGGCGGCGCGAACCGCGTCCGCGCCGCGCAGCCAGCGCCAACATGCCAACCAGAACCAACGCCCCCGTTGACGGCTCCATGACCTCGGTGACGCCGGTCAGCTGCCCTGCCGCGTTATCCACGACGACCTGATTGCCGAACGCTGCGTCCGGCTGCAGGAAGAAGTGGCCGAGGTCGCCGTCCACGCCGAGATAGTGCGTCGCATCGAACAGCGCCCAGCCGAACGTCGTGCCGGTGTTGCCCGGGTCCATCAGGAAGCTGACGTCGAAACTGAAGGCGCCGCCCAGTTGGATGGCCTGGACCAGTTCGCCGCCGCCGTTGGCGTTACTGAACACGAAGGCGCCGGACGCGTCGCCGGTGACGACGCCCGCCAGGGCCGCCGTGCCGTCGAGCGCGCCAGTGAGCTTAGTCACGGTGGCGGTCGCGGCCGGCCCGCCGGCCAGTCCAGCGAAATACAGGCCCAGGAAGGCCGGGCCCGTGCCCAGCGACGACGTATCGATGGCGACGCGGTAGATCGGCGCGGCCGCCGCCTGCCCGCCGGCGCCGATCATCGACGCCACCAGCGCGAGCTGGACAAGGAAGTGCTTGAAGTTGAACATGGTAATGCCCTTTATTTGATGCTGAACAGCGTCGGCGCATAGGCGATGCCGACTTTGTTCGGGTTCGAGAAGGTGGTCGTCAGCGTGACGCTCTGGCCCGGCGCCAGCTCGGCCCCGGGCAGCGCCATGTAAGGCACGCCGTCCCTCACCCCGGTCTGGGTGTCCAGGGTGACGCCGGCGGTCAGCGCCTGCAGGCGGAAATGGAGCGGACCGGCCAGGGTCTGGCCACCCGTGTTCGTGATCGTCACCGTCCCCGTGTACTTGTTGGTGAAACGGTTCACCGTCAGGCCCGAGCGCACGATCGACGCCTGGCTCGTGACGTCGACCGACTTGTCGATCGACACCGTCACCGTTTGCGGCTGTTCGCTGTTGCCCGCCCAGTCCTTGCTCCAGTAGCTCACCGTGTGCGTGCCGCTGGTGGCCAGCGTGGCCGCGTTCCCCGTCTGCTGCGCGCCGCCGTCGACCGTGTAGTACGTCGCCGCGACGCCCGAACCGCCCTGGTTGTCGGTGGCCGTGAAGGTGACGGTCGCGTCCGTGGTCACCGTGCCTTGTGGGGCGGCGGCCGTGGTGGTGGGGGCGGTGGTGTCAGCGCCATGTAGCGAGCCGTGCAAACGCACCTCGTTGATGGAGCCGAACCAGGCGTTCGGGTTATAGACGCGGATATAGCGGTAAGGCACGAGGCTCGCAACCGGCAAGGTTTGCCAGTCCGCAGTCGCCTTCGCCGCCGGCGTCAGCGTGGTCCAGGTGGCATTGTCGTTCGAGCCCTGGAACACCGTACCATTGACGCGCCCGTAGTACTGGTCCTGGCGGCCGATGATTTCGGTGCTGCTCAGGCTGACCTGATTGCCGGCCTTGAAGTCAAACACCACCCAGGCACCCGTGCCCGAGCCGCTGGACCCATTACGGAAATCCGAACCGGTGGCCAGGTTCGCGTCGAACAATGCCTTCACGTTCGCCAGCGTCGTGGCGGCCGACCGGTTCGTCGTCGAATCGATCAGCGTCGCGATGGTCGGGATGTTCTGGATGGCGTCGCTCTCGTCGACGAGGTTCAGCGATGAGCTGTCCGTCGTCTGGGTAACCTCATAGCCAGCCTTGCCGTCCTGCGTGACGTAATTGATGGCGAACTTCACTGCACCCGGTTGCGTGCCCTGGGGCAGGACGACTGTTGCCACGTAGGCGATGTTGTCCGTCGTACTGAGCGCCGCGGGCAGTCCACCGATGGTCGCCGTCACGTTACTGATGGCTTCCTTGGCCGTGAAGCTCAGTTTGACGGTACTCTCTGGCAAGATCCGGTTACGCAGCGCCTGTGGCGAACTGAGCGAGGCCGAAGCGATCCGGTTCGTCGACGTGGTCACGCCGTACAGACGCAATTCCGTCATGTTGCCCCACCACGCGTTGGGGTTGGTCATGCGAATGTAGCGATATGGCGTCGGGTCGATGATCTTCAGGGTGTGCCAGTCCGGGTTGTTCACCGCTGAGGTCGAGATCGTGATCCAGGTCGTATTGTCATTGGAGCCCTGCGCCAGGGTGCCATTGATACGTCCGGCGTTGTTGTTCTGCAGTCCGATGACGTCGATGCGCGACAGCGCCACGGTGCCCCCCCCCCGGAAATCGAACTGCAGCCAGCTGTTGCTGCCACCGCCGTTCAGACGGAGATCGGTCTGCGTCGTGATGTTGTTGTCGAACAACCGGTTGGCGTTCGTCAGCACGTCGGTCGCATTGCGGCCGTTCGAGTCCGTCACGGTCGTGATGCCGACCAGGTTGTCGATGTAGTTCGTCTGGTCCGCGATGAACAGCGTCGTGGAGTCCGTCGTGAAGAGGACCGGTTCAGCGGGCGTCCCGTTGGCGGTGTTGTAGTTCATGAGGAGCTTCACCGTTCCGGCCGGGGTGGTGGGCTTGATGACTGCCGTCGCCGTCCAGTTCAGGTTGTCGGTGGTCGTGATGGTCGCAGGCTCGCCCTGGATCGTCGCCGTTACATTGTTGATCGGCTCGGAGGACTGGAACGCGACCTTGATCGTATTGCCGGACACGACCCGGTTCTTCAGCGCCTGGTCCGAGCTCATCGACACGCTGGTCAGCTTGTTGACGGTTTCGTAGCGGGTGCCGAAGATCCTGAACTCGCCCAGCTCGAGGATGTTGTACGACGAGATCAGGTTGATCATGGAGAGCTTGAAGAAGCGGTAGCGCTGGTTGCGCTGGTCTTCCTGCACGTTCAGGGTCTGCACCCCTTCGATTGCCAGTGTCTCGTCGGGTGAGATCCGCGTCCAGTTCTCGTTGTCGTTGGAACCAAAGATGGTCGTGCCGCCGACGCGTTCCGGGAAACTGGTGCGGGGCTGGAGCTGGAACGCGTTCGCCGCCACCTTGAAGCTCGGCCCGAAGTCCAGCGTGAACGTGCGGTTGCTGTCCCGGGCGATGGTGAAGGCGATGAAGCTGTCGGTATTGTTATCGACCCCGTTGGCGGCATAGTCGCCAAAGTTCGTCACCAGGTTCGTCTTGAAGAACAGATTCGGGTAGTTCATGCTGCCGTCAGGCAGCAGCGGGGTCAGTTCCTGCAGCCCGGAGACCGCGCTACGCAACGTTGCCAGCTTCTGGAAGTAGACAGTGTCGGTGCTCGACCCGATCGTGTTCTGCATGTCGGTGTAGGCGCCCTGGTAAGCGTCCCTGGTCGACGAGACGTACAGCGTGTCCGGCTTGAATGGCGCGGTCACGGCCGATACCGTCGACTGCCGGTCCGTCCCCACGACGATGGTGAACCGCTTGGTGGACACCGTGGTCCCGTCCGACGCTTCGGCGACGAACGTGTAGGTGCCGGCCTGCGTCGGCGTCCACGAGAACGCGCCTGTGCTGGTGTTGAACGACGCGCCCGGCGGCAGGTTGTCCAAGTTGTAGGTCACGACGTCGGCCGCTGCCGGGTCCGTGGCCGACAGGTCGATCGTCGTCGGGACGGTGGCGCCAGCATAAGTGTACACAGTCGCATCGCCACTGCCGGACTTGAAGACCGGAGGGCTCAGCAGGGTGCTGGACTGGACGTTGATGTGGTCGACATCGACCGTGGTACCGTTGCCGGTAATGTTGATCTGCAGGAAGTCCGGTATGTTGATCGGCACTACCATGTAGCGCCACTGGCCCCGCGTGTTCGGCAACGCAAGCACGTTGCCGTCGACGACCATCGTGGCCTGGCCATTGGTACGGATGCGGAAGCCGATCGACGTGACAGCGGCGCCGTTATAGCTGTACACGGCATAGCGCGTGCCTTCCGGCGTCGCCGTGCTGCGCACGAAGCCGGTCGAGCCTTCGGTCTGCGCAACCGAGGAGCCGGCGAGCGGCGTGAAGCGGTCTTCCACTTCGCGATACGGATCGACGATGGGAATGCCCAGGTATTTGCCGCCCTCGGCTTCGGCTGCCTTGGGAATCGCCAGCCAGAAATCGCCGCCCCCATCCGCGCCATCCCAGTTGTAGGCCTTGCGCTTGGCGTAGATCGTCGTGAAGTTCGGCGTGAGCTGTTCCAGGTCCAGGCCGCGCACGTATTTGTAGTAGTAGAAGGCTTCCCAGGTGTTCTGGGTCAGGCGGCCGCGATATGACCACGACACGTTGGTATACATTGCGCGGATGCTGCCATCCGGATTGACGCTCATCGCGACGGGCACCCACGGGATGTCGTAGCCGACCATCCATTTGCCGAACAGCTCATGGACAGCCAGCAGGCGGTCGTCGAGGAATTCGTATGGTCCGACGGCGTTCGACTCGGTCGACGGCGTACCCGCCACCGGATCGACCTTGGTGTCTTGCGCCATCATCATCCGCGCCAGGATTTGCGAGTTGGTGAGGTCGCCTGCGCCGTGGGCCTGGTCGCGGCCCATTTCGACGTGTTGGATCTGGGGCGGAATCGCTTCGCCGGTGGCGTCGTTCTTGGTCACCAGGCGGAACAGCCGCTCGATCGAGCCGGTCCATGCCGGGTCGGGCGCATCCTTGTTGACGGTGAACCACTCGACCGCCTGGTTGTACCCTTCGCGGTCGCCCATGAAGATCGAACCGGACATCTTGGCGATGGTGGTGTACAGATGCTGGTTCATGAACCGGCAATTGCAGTTGTTGAAGGTCTGGATCGTCGGCACGATGAGGTTGGCCGAGAACTTCTGCGTGTCCTCATCCGTCCACACGAGTGCCGGGTCCTGGGTGCTGGTATAGCGGATGATTTCCGCCGCGCCCGTCATCCGCTGCAGCGGGATACCGGTATGGATGTGCGAGTCGGTGTAGTACGCGTACCTGGACGGATCCATCTGCCCCCACAGTCGGATGATCTGCATCACTTTGGCCCGGTAGACCGGATCGCCGGTCACGTAGTAGAGGATCGCCTGGGTGTAGGCGGTCAGGGCGTCCGTTTTGAAAAGGCCCTGCGCCCCCTGTGAATCGAGGCCGTAAATACGCGGCTTTGTCGGGTCGGAAGCATCAATGTTCGCAATGCCGCGCGTGCGCGAAGCGCTGGCAGAGTTGAGCATCATGTTGAAATGCGTGTACCAGGGCTCTTTCTTCGCCAGGACCTGGGCCCGCATGTTTTCCAGCTGCGCCTTCGTGAAGCCGACGCCGGGATGCTTGAATCCATTGGCATCGATCGATTCGCTGATGACCGGCTGGTAGCTGGTCACGATGGTGTCGATCGGATCGGCCATGGCGTCTTGACCCGGCAGGGGTATCAGCGTCATGGCGATGGCAACGGAAACTGCCATCCAGACAATTCGTTTGGCTACATGGTCGAACTTTATTGCTCTCATATGTGTCCCCTCATTTTTCCACCCTTGATTAAGGTATCGATAACAACTTCACGCGAGCCGGAGCCCGGACTGCGTGCAATCCTCCTCCTGACCGTCCCTATTGGGATGGGGCGTGCAGACGGAACGCAAGGTCCGCGTCGCGATCGACGCTAAGCTTGCCGTCCTTGTAGATCAGCTCCGCTACCTGGATGACCGTGCGCTGATTCCAGCGCGGGTCCGCAGCCGCCTCGGCCTCGTTCTTCTGATGGACGAAGTAGTAGATGAACGCTCGATCGCCATCGACAATCACGTCCGCGTGCTGCCCTTTGTGGCGGTCGGTCGCCTTCTGCCCCGGCTGGCCAAGGATGTAGCCGGGCTGCTCCGTCCAATTTTGCGCATCCTCGGAACGCAGCACCATCAAGCCGTCCCACACGTCGACGACCATCCAGTAGTGCCCCTTGAAACGGAACGCCTTCGCCCCCTCCCCTTTGGTGGAATTGACTGGCTGGTCGCTGACCTTGGTCCAGGTGCGCAAATCCCGGCTGTCGGCCGCCAGGATGCGGCTGCCGGCCCGCTCGTCCTTGTACCACATGCGGTAGCCCTGCCCCAGCTTCATGACGGTCGGGTCGATCATGCGTCCAGTGTCCAGCTTCACCGTGCTCTCGCAGTCCCACTTGGCCAAGTCCGTGCTGGTCAGGTGCACAATGCGGCCGTCCGCCCCCGGTCCGCCCCACCGGTGGAATATGCCCGGCACGACGGTGAGCCACATGTGGTAAGTACCGTTTTCATAGAGCACATCCGGCGCCCATAACGTCACGTCCGTGCACGCCTTCGGGAAATCCGCCGTTCCCGCGTAGCGCCAATGCACACCGTCCTTCGAAGTGGCAATGCCGATCGCTGTGCCATGCACCCATTCGACGTCTTGCGGATCGGGCAGTTTCATCGTCGCCCTGCGATTGGTGTAGAACATTTTCCACAGCTTCGCAGCCCGATCATAAACAATCGAAACGTCTGCCGCGCCGTCGAAAACGGGGTCGCGGAACAGCGGTTTAGGGGCAGTCTCGCCGGCGTTTGCGCAGCTTGAAAAAGCGAGCGGTACTGCAACGGCCAAGGTGGCAAGCAGGATTTTCATTCAATCTCCATAAGTCACTTTGTCGATGTCCACATAGCCTTTACCTCCGGCTGGATTGAACGTGAACAGCCCGGCGCGGCTGCCGCGGTACGCGCCCCAGGTCAATGGGAAACCGGCCAGCACCGTCTCGTACTGCTTGCCGTCGGCACTGATGGCGAAAGTGCTTTTGCCATCCAGCCCCCAGCTCGATCGCAACCAGATGGCGTCATGCGTCCATGGCTGCAGGCGCGTATAGCTGCCATCGCGGGAGATTTCCACGTAGCGCATGCCGCCCGTCATGACGATGCCTGCTGAAGCGGAGGATTCGGCGGGATTGCCTGCGCGCGGCTGCACCGTGAACTGGGACAGCCCGGCATGCTGCCCCTCGGCCATTCCCGCCAGCTCCAGCCGCGCGACAAACGACTGCCCGGTGCTACGCACAACGCGCTGGGTCAACACATTTCCGACCTTGAGCAAGTTGCCGCCATCCAGGCCGGAAAACCCATGCAGGCGCAGGTAGCCGGGACGCTCCGACAACGACCACTTGTCCATGCGGGGCTGATAGTTCCATTCCCACACGGGTGACAGCGTCCGTCCGTCAAAGTTGTCGCTCCCCTGGGGGAACTGCCGGCGCGAAGCCGGGGCCGGCATGTCCGCCTCCCACACCATTGTGCCGATGCCGTCATGGTCGGGGCGACCGATCACCGGCCAGCCATCGACCCAATGAACCGGCAGCAGGCTGGCCGCCCTGCCCGCCCAATCGCCTGAGCCATGATGGGTCAGGAAATACCAGTTCCCGTCCGGCCCCTGGAGAATCGCGCCCTGGTTGGGCTCCATCGTGCCGCTTTCGCTATGCATCAGCTGGCGCTTCTCCGACCAGGGGCCGCGCAACGAGGCGGCGCGCCGCATCATCATGACGCGCACTTTGCCATGCACTTCGCTGAAAAAATGAAAGTACGTGCCGTTAAACTTGTACAGCTTGTTCGCTTCACTGCCCTTAAACTGATAGATCACCCGGTCCGATGCGGCGATGAGGGTTTTGTTGTCCGGACTTAGCTCCCACAGGTGGATCTTGTAACCGTCGCTGAAGTTCGTGCCGATGAAATAGCCTTTGCCGTCATCATCCCAGAATGGCGCGCAGTCATCCCAGCCGAAAGCGTCCAGCATTTGATGCAGGGGCGTCCACGGCCCCTCCGGACGTTCGGCGCTTGTCATGAAATAACCTTCATCCGGCGTGCCGAAGTAGACCCAGAAGCGGCCGGCATGATGGCGAATCGCACCGGCCCAGATGCCCCGCCCGTAGCGGTTCATCTTCGTCCAGTTCAGTTCCGGAGAAATCTGGGTAAGGTCGGGTACGGCGTGACCGACGGTGCGCCAGTTCACCAGGTCACGCGAATGCAGGATCGCCATTCCGGGCGAAAATTGGAAGGTCGAGGAAATCGCGTAGTAGTCGTTCCCGACACGGATGGCATCGAGGTCGCTGTAGTCGGCTGGAAGGACAGGATTGCGGTAACGGCCATTGCCAAGGTCCCCCCATTTGGTCCACTCGCCCCAAGCCACTTGCTCCGCGGCCTGGCATGGGCTTGTGGCCACGACCGCGGCGGATATGCAAAGGCGGACGAAAAGCTGGACAAAAGACATCTCGGTCTCCTCACGACTTCTTGGTTTTATATATATTTAAAACATCCACGATCGAAAAAAAATGCCACGGTTCGGCGGACGCAAGAACATCAATAGGTAGCTATCGTCACTTTCAGCACCACCGGCCTGCCGGTGAAATTCAAACCGTGATCGACCTGGTCGCCATTCCATACGCGTTCCGCCACCCACTTGCCGCTGGCATCGAAACGCCCTTCCTCGACGCGGTCCCACAACGATGGCTTGCCGGCATTGGCGCCATCGCCCTCCATCTTGATGCGTGCGTGCTGGCCGGTGATGATGAATTCATTGTCGCCGGTTTGCGCGATGGCCAGCCCGCCGCTCGGTGCTTCCGTGCCCGCCGGCACGTCCTTCGAATCGGACCACGCCTTCCTTTCACCGAACTGCCACTCGCGGAACGACACCGTGGCTTTCCAGTTTTTCAGCGCAATGGATTGCGGAGCACGGTCCTCGCCTTCCGCCACGCCACGGGTGCGGCCTTCGAAAGCCCACTTCGCCCATAGACGCTCCATCGGCCGGAACACCGCCATGACCTTGCCGAATGGTTCGGCCATGGTCTTGTCCGTGGCTTTCGCCCCCAGCGGGTAATTGGTATAGTCAAAATAATCGACGCCGAACGGCGCCACGCCCAGTGCGCCGCGACCCAGGATCAGGTACAGGTAGCGCGCAAAACTGGCGGCGTTGCCCAATTCCGGCACCATCAGCGCGTTGTCGGGGCGCTGGTATAGTTCCAGGTCGGCGCTCACCCTGGCGAGGTCCGCATGGTAAATGTCGGGCGCGGCGATATCAATGTGCGGCGCGGCAGCCTTGTAGATATCAATCACGTCGAAGTGCGGGCCACCCGTGTTGAAGTCACCCTTCCATGGCGCGATCTGCGTCAGCGGATCGCGCAGCGCGTCGTTGACATACATCGGCAGGTTATACACGGCGCGCCCTGCCTTGGCCATTTCCTCGACATAGCGCGCAAAAGCCCAGGCGTGGAAGTACTCGTCGGCATACGGGCCGTACACTTCGCTCCAGGTGCCGGACGAGGGCGCACCGGGAACCGGCGATTTTTTGTACGCCAGCACGGCCGGCGGCACCGGCTGGCGGAACGCCTCTTCGGCCTTCGGACCGTAGTCGCGCGCCAGGGTCCTGCGTGCCGTGCCCATTTCATTTTGCACCTGCACCATGATGACGGTGCGCTGTTCTTCATCGATCTTGCGCAGATGCGTCATGAATGCGACGAACGCCTTGCGGTCCGCCTTCAGGGTTTCTTCGCCGAACGGCGACATGCAGTAAATGCTCTTGCCATTCTTGTCGACCATGCGCGGAAAGCGCTGGTTGTCGAACTTCGCCCATCCCGGCATGTATTGCGGGAAGGTGTTTTTCCAGGCGCCAAACCACAGCAGCACCAGACGCACCTTGTGCTGGCGTGCCTGCTTCAGTAACTCATCGACATAACTGAAATCGAATTTGCCTTCGGTTGGTTCGACCTGTTCCCATGCCACCGGAATTTCCACCGTGTTGGCATGGGCGTCGGCCACGGCGGGCCACAGCAGTTTCAACGCATCCACGTAATTGCTGGAATTGTGCGCTTGCACACCCAGCATGGTGAACGGCGCGCCATCGACCATCAGCGCATAGCGTCCATCTTTTTTCACCAGTTGCGGAATCGGTGCGGCGGCCTGCGCCTGGAAGG
>CAMLRG010000067.1 GCA_946482335.1 uncultured Duganella sp.
CGATGCGGCCGTCGAACTGGCGCAGCGAACGTTCGCGCAAGGCGTAGGTATCGGTCAGGATGGACATCTTGTTGCTGTCAAATACATCGGTAGCATTGACCACCAGCGACAGTTGCGGTGTGACGGCATGGCGCCAGCTCAGGTTCAGCGTGGTGTTCGGTTCGCGGTATCCCTGGCCGGTCAGCATCTTGCCTTGTGCCTGGACTGCGGCTTGCAGCATGTCGGCACTGGTCGCTTGCCAGTTCAGGCGCAGACGGCCGCTCAGCGAGGATGCATTGCGTTTGGTCTGGTCGCCATTCGTTTCAAGCACGGTCTGCTCGAAGCGGGCCACATTGCCGCTGACATTCAGCGACAGCGATGGGAGCAGCTTGCCGGTCAAGGTGAATTCCATGCCGCCGGAGCGCGTGCTGCCGGCATTCTCGCGGGTGGTCAGCAGCACGGTGTCGCTGATGAAGTATTTGCGGTCGAGGATGGAGTCGGTCTCGTCGCGCAGGTAGCCGCGCAGGTTGGTCTCCAGCCCGAACAGGCGGGTTTCGTAGCCCAGCTCCAGCGAATCGGTTTTGGCCGGTTTCAGCTTCGGGTTGCCGGACGAGACATTCAATTCATCGCGGTAAATCACGAAGGGATTCAAGTCTTGCGCGTTAGGGCGGCGCAGGCGATGCGCGTAAGCGAAACGCAGCTGCGAGTTCTCGTTCATCTTATAAGTGACGAAGAAGCTCGGGATCAGGTTGGTGTAGCTGTTGCCGGCCACGACCTGGCTGGTGAGCTGGTCGATCTCCATTTCGGTGTGTTCGGCGCGCAAACCGGCTTGCGCGCCCCACTGTTCGTTGAAACGCATCTGGTAAGAGCCATAAGCGGCGTAGATGGTTTCCTTCATCTCGAACTGGTTGCTGCGCAGCGCGTTGGGCGAACCTTCCTGCGTGATGGGATCGACGTTCGTGTAATCGATGCTCGCATCGGTATTGTTCCGCACGATCTTGTAACCGAGCTTGGTCACGCCGCCGAACATTGCCGCCTCGTAATCGCCGGTGAAGTCGATGATCCCGGTCTTGTTGCGGCTCTTCTGGGCGCTGTCCATCACGCCACCGCTTGGAGGACGTACCACGTAGGTATTGCGGTAAGCGCTGTCGAAATCGTTGGTGGCCGACGAAAAGCGCAAGTCCGCCTTGAAGGTTTCGCCCGGCTGGTCGCCCTTGTGGTCCCAGCGTGCACCCCACGACCAGTTCTTGCTTTCGCCTTCACGCACGGTGTCGCGCCGGTAATTGTCGGTGACGGTGCCGGTTTCGTCCTGGGACAGGTAGTCGTCGGTCGAGCGTGCGTCGTTGGTGCGCTGGAAGTAGGCAAGTTGCGCGCCGACGGTGTCGTTGGCGCCGAGGTTGTAAGTGACGCCGCCATTCAGCGCCGCATTGTCATTCAGACCGCTCGACCGGGAAGCCTGGGTACTGTGCGACAGGGCGCCATTGCGCGGGTCGATGCGGTCGCGCACCGTCTCGCCGGTGGAGTCGCGGCCATCGTGGCGCACGTTGAGGCCGCCCTGGAAGCCCCACAAGCCTTCGTTATAGGTGCCGGACAGCGCCCCGTTGTAGCGGCCCGCCGTGCCGTAATTGGCATTGGCCACGCCGAAGCCGCCCGGTTTGCGCGAGCGCTTCATCACCAGGTTGATGATCGGCCCACCGCCGCCTTCATTGCCGAACTGGGCGCCCGGGTTGTTGATCACTTCCACCGATTCCAGGTCGTCGGCAGGGATGGCTTGCAGTGCCGGGCCGCGGTTATCACCTTGCAGCATGGCGGATGGCTTGCCGTCGACGTAGACCTGCACATTGCTGCTGCCGCGCAGGGTCAGCGAGCCGTCCGGATCGACGTTGACGGAAGGGACGTTGTTCAAGGCCTCGGCGGCGGAGCTGTTGCTGCTGGAGGCGTCGGATTTCACATCGTAGACCTGGCGGTCGATGCGGTTGGTGGGGCGCTCGGCCGATACGGTCACGCTGGGGACCGTGCCGGCGGGCGGGACTTCCTTCTTTACAGTTGCTGGCGCGGCGTCGGCGTTGGCTGGCTGGGCTGGCTGGGTTTGGGCAGCTGCGCTGCCACAGCACAGAAGGAGCAAGAGAGAGCCGGCGCAGTAGCGCGAGTAACGGTATTGGGTAGTCATGGTGCCGGCAATTCTAGCCAAGAAACCGGCACCAAAACTGCGGATTTACGTGAAATTACATTTGAAACTTAGCGTTGCGGTAGTAAGGTTTCGAGCGACTGGAGGACGTCGGCCAGCAGATCGTTTGGGTCTTCCAGACCGACGTGCAGGCGGATCAACCAGCCCTCTTGCGGCGGCCGACGCGGCGCCACTGCAACCAGGCTATGGACCGCGCCCCAGCTGTTCCCCAGCCTGAAATAGCGCAAGGCCGCCACAAACGCTTCCACTGCCGCCAGGCTCCGGTCGTGCAGCGTGAACGAGAATAGTCCGCTGCCCAGTTTGAAATCCCGCCGCCACAGGGCGTGTCCAGGATCGGACGGCAGCGGCGGATAGTGCAGGCTGGCCAGCGCGGGATGCCCCACCAGGGCGCCAGCGATCTTGAGCGTCGAGCTGAAGTGCCGTTCCAGCCGCAGCGCCAGTGTCGGCAAGCCGCGCAAGGCCAGGAAGCACTCGTCGCTGGACACGTAATAGCCCAGCAGTTCAGCCGTTTCCCGCAGCTGCTTGTAACGCTGTGGATCGCGCGTGGTGACGGCGCCCATCAGGATATCCGAATGCCCGCCCACGTATTTGGTCAAGGCCTGGATGGAAAAATCCACGCCATGGTCCAGTGGCCGGAAACCGAGCGGTGTCGCCCAGGTGTTATCCATCGCCACCAAGGCGCCATGGGCACGCGCCGCCGCAGCGATCGCCGGCACGTCCTGCATTTCCAGGCTGTTGGAAGCGGGGCACTCGACCCACACCAGCCGGGTGCGCGCCTCGAACAGCCGCGCGATATCGGCGCCGGCATCGTTGGGATACGTGGAGCAGCGCACGCCCCATTTGCCGAACAATTCCTGGGTCACGTGGCGCGTCGGGCCATAGACCGCTTCCGGCAGCAACACGTGGTCGCCGGCCGACAGCACACAACTGCTCACCAAGGTGATCGCGGCCAGTCCGCTCGGCACCAGCACGGTCTGGCCGCCGCCTTCCAATTGCGCCAGCTTTTCCGCCAGGGCGTAATGGGTGGGCGTGCCATTCTGGCCGTAGTTGTAGCCGACATTGGCTTGCGCTTGGCGGTCCAGGAACGAAGCAACGTCCGGAAACAGGATGGTCGAGGCGTGGAATACGCCTTGCGACAGCGATGCGAAGCCAGGCGGAATGTGCTCGGCTGGCTGCAGCAATTCGGTGGCAATGTCGGCCATGGCCTTACTCCGCGCCGAAGCGTATGGCGCTGCTCTCGAGCAGTTCGATTCCGCCAAATAGGCTCCAGGTGGCGTTATGGTGTTCGATGATGCGCGCGGCGTCGAGGTGGGGGCGGTCCCGCGTGGTGTGCGCATCGGCTGCGACCACCACTTCCAGGCCGCTGCTCGCGGCATGGCGCACATTGGTGTCGATGCAGAATTCCGTTGCATAGCCACAGATCACCACGCGCCCGATGCCTTGCTCGCTCAGGTGCGCCAGCAAGGCGGTGCCGAAGAATGCATCGCACTGTGACTTGGCGCTGACGAAGTCGCCGGGTTGCGGCGCAATCGGCGCCGGGAAATGCCAGCCCTCTCCACCGGCCTCCCACTCACAGCCGGCTTCCTCGTGCTGGACATAGATGACGGGCGTCGACGAGGCGCGCGCCGCGGCAATCAGCTTGCCGATGCGGTCCATCACGATCTGAACCTGATGGGCGGGAGGGTCCTGGAAGACGGCGTTCTGGAAGTCGATCACGATCAGGGCGGTGCGCATGGATTAGTCCTTTGCAGAAGGTGAGGGTAAGCTGTCGGGTTGCCATTCCCAGTTGCGTTGCATTGCGGCGCAGGCGGCGTCGGCATCGCCTCGCCGTAGGGCATCCAGGATTTCGTCGTGGTCGGCCGCCGATTGCAACGCCACGGGCTGGTTACCGAAGTAGGCCAGTTCGATACGCTGGATGCGAGGGCGTAACGAGTCCAGAATCCTGGCGATTTCCTGGTTGCCGCTGCGTTCAACCAGCAGCGCATGAAACGCCATGTCGGCTTCCGTTGCCGCCGGACTGTCGCGCCGCTTGATCGCTTTCGCCATGACGAGGTTGGCCTGCCCCAGGCGCGCAAAGTCTTCGTTCGACAGATGCGGCATCGCCAGGCGCACGGCAGCCGCTTCCAGCGCCGCAACGACGGGGTAGAGATTCTGCACTTCGTTTAGATCCGCTGGCGCCACCTTGGTCCATTTGTGGAAGCTCGTGACGATCAGTCCCTCGTCTTCCAACTGGCGCAAGGCTTCCCGCACCGGCGTGCGCGATACGCCCAGGCGTTCGGCCAGGTCGTGGTCGCGGATGATTTCGCCCGGCGCCAGCGTCAGGTCGACGATCCATTGTTTCAGGGTGCGGTAGACCTCCGCGCGGGCGAGCGAGCGTGGAATGGCGGCGGCAGCGTCGGGAATGGGCATGACATCGTTCAAATTTCAGATCTGTAGTGTGTAATATACTACAGATTCGTCCCGCACTGTCAAAACTGCCGGAGAGCGCGGCGCAACTGGATGGCTTCAGAAATGTGTTTGGCGCCGACGTGCTTGTGGCCCTCCAGGTCGGCCACGGTGCGGGCGACCCGCAGCACGCGGTGGTAGGCGCGGGCTGACCAGAGCATCTTTTGCATCGTGAAGCGCAGCACCGCCTGGCCGGCGGCATCGGGCTTGCAGAAGCGGTCGATCTCGCGCGAAGTCAGTTGCTGGTTGGTTTTGCCTTGGCGCGCCAGTTGGCGCTCGAAGGCGGCGTGGACGCGAGCGGCGATCAGTTCCGATGGCTCGCCGTTGGCATCGGCCTGCAGCACATCCGGCGGCACCGGACCGACTTCGATCTGCATGTCGATGCGGTCCAGCAGAGGGCCGGAAATGCGGTTTTGGTAACGCATGATCTGGTC
Source organism: uncultured Duganella sp. (assembly GCA_946482335.1). Next base: position 5,047 of record CAMLRG010000067.1, read on the forward strand.
GGGTGTGCATTGGCAAGTGCCTAGTGGATGCCCCAGGTAGCCGCAAGGGCAGGGATTCATCGCGGCGATCAGCTGGAAGCGGGCGGGAAAGTCGGCGTGACGGGTGGCGCGGGCGATGGTGACGCGGCCCGATTCCAGCGGCTCGCGCAGCACTTCCAGCACGCGGCGGTCGAACTCGGGCAGTTCGTCGAGAAATAACACGCCGCAGTGGGCCAGCGAGATTTCGCCGGGACGCGGCACGCTGCCGCCGCCGACCAGGGCGGCGCCGGACGAGGTGTGGTGCGGCGCGCGGAACGGGCGCACCTTCCAGCCATCGACGCTGAAGCCGCTGATCAGGGACTGGACCGCGGCCGCTTCCAGCGCTTCGTCGTCCGTCATCAGGGGCAGCAGGCCGGCAAAGCGGGTTGCCAGCATGGTCTTGCCTGCGCCTGGCGGGCCGACCAAAAGTACCGAATGGCGTCCGGCGGCCGCGATCTCCATGGCGCGCTTGGCCATGACTTGTCCCTTGACGTCGGCAAAGTCGGGAATGGCGGGCGGCAGCGGCAGGGGCTGGGATACGTGGCGGGACAAGGCGAAGCTGGCGTCCATCTCGGCGCTGAAGTGGGCACAAACCTGCAGCAGCGTGGCTGCAGGATAGATGGCGGCGCCGGCGACGAGCGCCGCTTCGTCGGCATTGGCCATCGGCAGGATGAAGCCGCGCCCACTAGTGCCGGCGGAGCGCTGCATGGCGTACGTCATGGCGAGGGCACCGCGGATGGGGCGCAACTCGCCGGTCAGCGAGAGTTCACCCGCGAACTCGAAGCGCTCCAGGCCCGCATCGGGTATCTGGCCGGAGGCGGCCAGGATGCCGATCGCGATCGGGAGGTCAAACCGGCCCGATTCCTTGGGCAGGTCGGCCGGCGCCAGGTTGACGGTGATGCGGTGTTCCGGCAATTTGAAGCCGGCATTGGTGATTGCGGCGCGCACGCGGTCGCGTGACTCCTTCACTTCAGTGTCGGCCAGGCCGACGATGGTAAAGGCGGGCAGGCCGTTGGCGAGATGGACTTCGACGCTCACTTCAGGCGCTTGCATCCCGGCCAGCGCGCGGCTCTTGATGACGGATATGGTCATGGCTTACCTCCACGGCGATTCCGTCATCGTAGGTGGAGGCGTCCGCGTGACCTTTGAGATGGCGCAAGCTTAGGGCATGCTGATCTCGAACCACAGTTCGTGTTCTTCCACGGCAGCCTTGAATTGCTGGCGGGCTGCGGCGGATAGCTTGCCGAGACTTTCTTCGGGAGGGCGGACCTCGTCGGCCACCAATAGGCGGCCGAACGTCTTTTCCTTCAAGCGCTTGACCAGGGGGCTGAAGGGCATCCCCATCCAGCGGTTCTTCATGGCCTCTTCCTTCGACACCGGGATGAAGGCGACCAGGTCTTCGCTGGTCATCTGTTCCAGCCCCAGTGTGCGCAAGGTGGCGTTGTGGCTGCCATGGTGGCCGACCTTGTAGAACACGGTGCGTGCCAGCAAATCCGGGCCGGTGACCACCTGGCTGCCGACCTTCCAGCGCAATTCCTGCCACGACAGCCAGTTGCCGACTTGCGCGTCGGCCGGGAACAGCATCACTTCGCCAGTCTCGGCGAACTCGAAGGCCAGCACCAGGCAGGTATTGTTGGTGTGGCTGTCCAGGTTCAAGGCCAGTGTTTCCGCCGCCTGCATCCAGTCGGCTTCGATCTGGCGCCATTCGTCGCCGGGCGCGTCCCATACGGTGCGCACCAGCATGTCCAGCGCCTGCGAGCTGCGGCTGCCGCCGGTATGGCGGTCGCGCCGCAAGCTGGGGTCGAAGGGGCAGTCGTTGAAGCGGTCGTCGCAGCCGGGGATGCCGCTGGCAAGGCGGGTGAAGGCGGCGTCGAGGTTGCTCGCCAGGGCCAGTTCGGCGCCCAATTCGTAGGCTTCCTTGTTCTTACGCGAAGGCGTGCTGCGCTTGATCAGGAATTCATCCTGCGGCGGGCCGAGCACGTAGACGCGCACGCCACCGACTTCGGGCAAGCCCCGCGGCGCATGGTCCGGCGACAGGTAGCGCGTCTTCACATCCTGCTTGCCTTGCAGGTACTCGAAAGCATCCCGGGTGCGGCCGATGCGGGTGCCGGGAGGCTCGCCTGGCTTCAGGCCGAAGAAGCCCAGCATGCCGCCTAGCTCCTTGGCGCGCGATTCCATGCCCGGCATATGGGCGAAGGCGTTGACGGCGCTGGCCAGGGCGTTGAGCTTTTCCGCGCGCTCGGCGCGCAGGCGCCGGCCCAGTTCATTGCGCGGATCTTCCGTCCAGCCATACCAGACTTCGCCGATCGACATGGCGTCGAACACTGCACGTGCCTGGCTGGCATGGAAGCCGGATACATGGTCCCAATGTTCGTGCGTCATCACCACCACGTCCAGACGGCCGTTGCACGACTTCTCGATGTCCTGTGCCACGCGCAGCATCTTCTCCTTCGGCTTTTCTGCGACCGAGATCAGGCCGCAGTCGATCAGCACGTTGAAGGTCCCTTCGCCGTCATCCTTGCGAAAGCGCAGCAGGATGCAGTCGCCAAGACCGTGCCGGTACAGCCGGATGCGCAGGCGCGCCTCGACCTTGGGCGCGCTGCGCGGGCGCCGCGCTGCACGGGTGGCGGGTTTGTCGGCCACGGCATGGCTGGCGGGGACTTTGCCGCGTGCCGCGACAGGCGGCTTGGCTTTGGCCTTGCTTTTGGTGGCGGGGCGGTGGTGGGTGGCGGTAGGCATGGCTATACCTCAATGGTCGGCATGGAGGAAGCAGAACGGCTCGGCGCGCGCGCCGGCGTGGCGGTCGAAATAGGTGGCGCGCAATGCCGTGCCGAGGTCGTGCCGTACGCGCCGGTGGGCACGAATCGCCTCGAGCCGCTTCACATCGTTGATGGGGCGCGTGATGGCGTAGCGCAGCGTGGGCACGACGCGGCCGGCTTCACCGGCTTCGCCTTCCAGGTCGAAGATCAGGGTGCTGCCGCCGGGGAATTCGAATTCGCCCAGGTCAGGATCGGCCTCGTCGACTGGCACCTTGCGCAGGCGTTGCGTGACCGAGATGATCAGCTGCTTGAGGATGTCGCCGTCGGGCGTGACGCGCAGGCAGGGCAGCACCGAGTGCACTTCGAAGCTCGGCATGCCGTCGCGCTTGTAGCGCAGGTTGGGCACGGCACCATCGGGGCGCAAGTCGAGGCCGGTGACGCGCATGAAGTTGTCGCGCTGTTGCGTGTTGCCGGAGCGGAGCAGGGCATCTTCCAGGAAGTCATGGGCACTGGCGCGCGCCTGTTTCAGCGTGTAGAACACGTCGCGCCGGTTGCGCTGGTAAAGCGAATCCTTGACCAGGTCGCCCAGCGTCGCCGCCAACTCGGCCAGGGCATTCCATTGCTCGCCGTCGTATCCGGCCAGCTCCAGTTTGGCATAGGGCCAGCGCAGCTGTTCTTCCGACAGCGCCTTCAATCCTTCCGGCACGATACCCCAGCGGCGGAACGATTCGATCAGCGCCACGCGGTAGCCGTAGCGGTCGTTGGGCACCATGTCGTAATCGGCAGTGACCAGGGCGCGCAGGTAGTCGCCGAAGGTGATGTCGAACGGCGGACAGTAATCGAGGGCGCGGATCGACATTTGCAGGAAGTGGCGCGCAATCTTGGTCGCTTCGGCCGCGAGCGTATCGACCAGCACCGGATGCAAGGCGCCGTCGGGCAGCTTGCCGGTACCGGCGCTGGCCAGCGACACGATACCGGCCGAGCGCAGCTTGTACATTTCGATGAAGGCGGCGAACATCGCGGCCACCAGGATGGCGCCACGGTCGTGCGGCTCGAAGGTTTGCGCCAGGCGCGTGGGATCGGGCTGTACGCGGTGCCACATGCCGTTTTCATCGGTCTCGCCGATGGCGTTGCGCAGGGCGCCGTAGCTGCCGGTGGCAATGCCGAACTCCTGTGCCAGTTCGCCCAGCAGGGACTGCGATTCCAGGTTGCCGCGCGTGTGCGCGATCTGGTGCTTCAGCACTTCAGGGAAAGTGAAGTGCTGGAACAGCGCCACCAGGTCGGCGAAGGCTTCGTGGAAGGCCAGCGTGTCCGGATGGTTGTCGTCGATGTAGCGGCGGTGCATGCCGTCCAGCAGGGCATGCGTGGTCTCGTGGGCCACGATGTCCTGCGACAGGCAGGAAAACACCATCCCGCTCGGCCCCTGGAAGTAGCCGAACAGCAGCGCCTTTTTCTGCGGGCTGTAATAGGCGTTGGCGGCACGCAATGCGTGCGGGTAAATGCGCAGCGCCTTGACGAATTCCTCGTTGCGGTAAGCGTCTTCGCGCGGCGACCATTGCACTTGCCGGCCCAGTGCGCGTTCGAAATGCGAAATGGTGCTCATCGCCACCGCATACACCATCTGCTGGTGGAATTGCGGGTTGCCTTCGGACGGTGGAAAGCCGTCCTGGGCCAGCAGGTGTGTGCCGTTCAAGTCCACCGGGTCGTACCAGCATCCGCTGGCGGGATCGTAGTCCACCACTTCCACGTACTCGCCGCATGGACCGGGCGCCAACTGATCCTCCCACGGCACGTCGAAGATGCGGTGGTTGATGGCGGCGGTATCGAGCTTGAGCGACAGGCTGGGATCGAAGGCATAGCCGCGCAGGCGGCGGAAGGGCGGGCGCTTGGCGCCCTGCTCGATGGTTTCCTGGCTGTAGTCGAGGCTGCTGGCTGAGGAGTACATGGGGCGCTCCTATTGCAAGAGTTCCGGCGCATAGCGCTGCAGGCGCGCCGCCACCAGGGCGCCGCCATGGCGCGCCAGCACCATGCGTTCCGCGGCGGTCAGCGCCTTCAAGTGGGTGCCGATGGCGGAGGCAAAGGTGGCGTCGCCCGGCTGCTGTTCGCCTTCCGTCGAATCGATGGAAAACCATAATGGCCGCGGTCCGGCGCCGGCTTTGTGGCGGTGTTCGATGCGGTCGAACTGCAGGCCGCGGATTTGCTCCATCATGATGTCCAGTCCTTCTTTCAGCACCAGCGCACTGGACTCGGTGGGTTCGATCTTGATTTCGTAAGGCTTGCCGCCATCGCTGACGATCAGGTAATCGAGCTGGTTCTGCTGGCTCAGGCCAGGATTCACGCCCAGGTTGTCGTACACGCCGCCGTCGCTGAGCGTCACGTAGTCGCAGCGCACTGCGGGGGCATAGGCATCGGCATCCAGCCGCAGTGGCGGGAACACGGGTGGGAAGGCGGAGGAGGCGGCCACTGCGCGCGCGATCGGGAATCCGGGTGCGGGCACCACGCCCAGTTCATGCTCGCCCATCTCACAAGGCAGGCCGCCGCCGGCCACGAAGAAGAACATATTCCCGGTCGCCAGGTTGGTGGAATTCAGGTAGATGCGCGGGCCGCCGGAAAGCTTGTCCAGCGTCTTGCCCTGGAATAGGTCGCGGTCGTAGCTGGCAGCCAGTTTGTCCAGGCGGGATTGGAAGGGATCGAGCACGCCGCCGATCACCGAGCCGACGGCGATCGAACGCGTGGCCAGGTATTGTTCCAGCTTGTCGAGCACTTGCGGATCGCCCCAGTGCAGGGCGAGGAAGGCGCCGGCGATGCTACCGCCGCTGACGCAGGACAGCAAGTCGATCTTATCGAGCAGATTGCGTTGCTTGAGGGCGCGCAACACGCCAAGGTGGAAGCCGGCGGCGCGGAATCCCCCGCCGGACAAGGTGAGCCCGATGCGCTTGCTGCCACCGTTGATCGTGATAGCCATGGGATACCTCCGCAAAGGTGGCGTGGACCCCATGGCTAGGAATCATCCCTAGTGCGTAGGGCGACTCCTAAAGGTTAAACAGTTTAATAGTGAGAATTCTCGCGAATTGTCACACTGTTGCTTATTTGTCAGCGAGTTTTGCTTCCAGTTCGGCCAGGCGGGTTTCCAGCAATTCCAGCTTGGCGCGGGCCTTGGCCAGCATCTGGGCCTGGATATCGAATTCCTCGCGGGTCACCAGGTCCAGCTTGGCGAAGCCCTGGGTCATCATTGCCTTGACGTTTTTCTCAATATCCTTGGCCGGCGAGTTTTCGATGACCTGGCTGACCTTCTGTTGCAGATCATTGAAGAAGGCATTCATGTCCATGTTCTTTTTCCTGAGATGTGAGTTTTTGCACCACGGCGGTGCAACTTTGGATTTAAATGGTGCGAAAGGCTGTCGGAACGTCAATTCACGCACGAATTCAGGCTGGCACGCATTCTGCTACTAGTGCAGGGAAGCTGTTGACGAATACTGAATTTTAAACCGCAATAAAAGTTCACTCAAAAGGAAAATCGCCATGATTCATAAGAGCAAGAAGCTGGGTCTCACCGCTGCAGTCGCACTGGCAATGGCAACGATGGGGACTGGCCTGGCCCAAGCGGCGGATGCTGCGCCTGAGGCGAAGCCTGCGAATGAAGTCAGCTTTAACGCCGCCCTGACCAGCGATTACCGCTACCGCGGCATTTCGCAATCCCGCCTGAAACCGGCGCTGCAAGGCGGCGCCGACTGGGTCAACAACCCGACCGGTCTCTACGCGGGCGTATGGGGCTCCACCATCAAGTGGGTCAAGGATGGCGGCGGCGACGGGTCCGTGGAAATGGACTTCTATGCCGGTAAGCGCGGCGAACTGGGCGACGGCTTCACTTACGACGTCGGCGTGCTGGCTTACGTCTACCCGTCCAATGAGCTGCACCCAAGCGCCAACACCCGCGAGCTGTACGCGCAAGTGGGCTTTGGCATCGCCACCTTCAAGTACTCCTACGCGTTCAGCAACCTGTTCGGTTTTGCCGACAGCAAGGGCAGCGCGTACTACGACCTGCAGTTCAACAAGGATGTCTACGATGGCTACATCCTGAACGTGCACGTGGGCCGCCAGAACGTGGAAAACAACAAGGCTGCCAGCTATACCGACTGGAAATTGGGCGCCACCAAGGACTTTGGCATCGCCACCGCATCCCTGGCCTATATCAAGACCACCAGCAACGCCTATATCGCACCGACCAATGGCAAGAACCTGGGCCGTGGCGGCCTGGTGCTGACCGTGTCCAAAACCTTCTGAAAAGAGGCATCGTATGAAAATGATTACCGCCATTATCAAGCCGTTCAAGCTCGACGAGGTGCGTGAAGCCCTGTCGGCGATCAACGTGCAAGGTATTACGGTGACCGAAGTCAAAGGCTTCGGCCGCCAGAAAGGCCACACCGAGCTGTATCGCGGCGCGGAATATGTGGTCGATTTCCTGCCTAAGACCAAGATCGAAGCGGCGGTCGACGATGCCATCGTCGACCAGGCCATCGAAGCGATCGAGAACGCAGCCCGCACCGGCAAGATCGGTGACGGCAAGATTTTCGTCTCGTCGCTGGAACAAGTGATCCGTATCCGTACCGGCGAAACCGGCAACGAAGCACTGTAAGGGGAACCGTGATGCTACTCAAAAAAATATTGGCGGGGATGACTGTACTGTTGGCCTTCAGCGCCGCACTGCCCGCGCTGGCCCAGGATGCCAAACCGGCGGAAGCGCCGGCCGCTGCAGCGACCGCGTCCGCTCCGGCTGATGCTGCTGCCGCACCTGTACCTGCTGCCGCTCCTGCGGCTGCCACGCCAGCCGCTGCGGCACCTGCCGAGGCTGCACCTGCCGCCCCTGCCGCGCCAGTGGCCCAAAAGGGCGACACCGCCTGGATGTTCGTGGCGACCCTGCTGGTGATCCTGATGACCATCCCTGGCCTGGCCCTGTTCTACGGCGGCCTGGTACGCACCAAGAACATGCTGTCGGTGCTGCTGCAAGTGTTCTTCATCTTCGCGCTGATCATCGTGCTGTGGTGCCTGTACGGCTACTCGCTGGCGTTCACCGAAGGTAATGCCTTCTTTGGTGGCTTCGGCCGTGCGCTGCTGGCCGGCATCTACGACCCAGCCAAGGGCTTCGCCATGGCGGCAACCTTCAGCAAGGGCGTGGTGATCCCGGAGTTCATCTTCGTCGCCTTCCAGGGCACGTTCGCGGCCATTACCTGCGGCCTGATCGTCGGCGCCTTTGCGGAGCGCGTACGCTTCTCCGCCGTGCTGGCCTTCATGGTGCTGTGGTTCACCTTCAGCTACCTGCCGATCGCCCACATGGTCTGGTTCTGGACCGGCCCTGACGCGATCACCGACGCTGCCGCAGCGACCACCGAAGCAGCCAAGGCTGGTTTCATCTTCCAGAAAGGTGCGCTGGACTTCGCCGGCGGTACTGTGGTGCACATCAATGCCGCAGTGGCTGGCCTGGTAGGCGCCATCCTGATCGGCAAGCGCGTTGGCTACGGCCGCGATTCCATGGCTCCGCACTCGCTGACCATGACCATGATCGGCGCATCGCTGCTGTGGGTGGGCTGGTTCGGCTTCAACGCCGGTTCGGCACTGGAAGCTGGTGACATCGCTGCACTGGCCTTCGTCAACACCCTGCTGGCAACCGCTGCCGCCACCGTGTCGTGGGTCTTCGGCGAATGGATCGCCAAGGGCAAGCCTTCCATGCTGGGTGGTGCCTCCGGCGCCGTGGCCGGCCTGGTGGCAATCACCCCGGCGGCCGGCTTCGTCGGACCGATGGGCGGCCTGGCCATCGGCCTGCTGGCCGGCCTGATCTGCCTGTGGGGCGTGAATGGCCTGAAGCGCATGATCGGCGCCGACGACTCGCTGGACGTGTTCGGCGTGCACGGCGTGGGCGGCATCCTGGGCGCCATCCTGACCGGCGTCTTCGCTGCACCATCTTTGGGCGGCCAGGGCATCTGGGACTACGTTGCCAATAAGGCAAGCGCCGATTACTCGATCGGCGGCCAGGTGGTGACCCAGCTGACCGCAGTGGGCATCACCATCGTCTGGTCGGCAGTCGTAGCCTTCATCGCCTACAAGCTGGTCGACATCGTGATCGGCCTGCGCGTACCGGAAGAGGAAGAGCGCGAAGGCCTGGACATCACCAGCCACGGCGAGTCCGCTTACCACGCATAAGCTGGAAAACTCCGGGTCTGGCACCCAACAAGACATGGCGGCGCCATGTCTTGTCAGGGGCCAGACCCCGCGTGCGCCCCCTTTGGGGGCTTTTTTTGTTCCAAAGTATCTTTTAATTGCCGGTTTTGCCCCAAAATGGAGGGTCTGCGAATACCAATCAGCAAGGAAGTCACATGGTTCCCCATCTCGTCACGGCCCTGACCGGACCGTTACTGGATCTTGAAGAAAAGATCATTGCCGCGACCCCAGCCATTGAACGGTGGTTCCGCCTCGAGTGGCAGGAACATACCCCGCCGTTCTATGCCTCGGTGGACTTGCGCAATGCCGGCTACAAGCTGGCGCCGGTGGATACCAACCTGTTCCCGGGCGGCTTCCACTACCTGGCCAATGAAATGCTCCCCCTTTCGGTGCAAGCGGCGATGGCCGCCATCGACAAGTATTGCCCGGACGCCCGCAACCTGCTGCTGATCCCGGAAATCAAGCCGCGCCACCCGACCTATTTCCAGGGCGTGGCGCGCCTGATGCAGATCTTCCGCCAGACCGGCCTGAACGTGCGCTTTGGTTCGCTGGACCCGTCGGTCACCCAGCCGACGCCGCTGGCGCTGCCTGACGGCAACATGCTGGTGGTCGAGCCGCTGGTGCGCTCGCCGAACGGGCGCCGCCTGGGGCTGAAGGATTTCGATCCGTGCACCATTTTGCTGAACAATGACCTGTCGGCGGGCATCCCGGACATCCTGACCAACCTGCACGAGCAAAGCCTGTTGCCGCCGCTGCACGCGGGTTGGGCGATGCGCCGCAAGTCCAACCATTTCAATGCCTATGACGAGGTGGCGAAGAAGTTCGGCAAGCTGATCGGCGTCGATCCATGGATGGTCAATCCTTTCCATGCCAAGTGCGGGGCGGTGGACCTGGCCACGGGGGAGGGGCAGGAATGCCTGGCGTCTTCGGTGGATGCGGTGCTGGCCAAGATCCGTAAGAAGTACAAGGAATACGGCATCAAGGAGAAGCCTTTCGTCATCATCAAGCCGGACGCGGGGACTTACGGCAAGGGCATCATCACGATCCGCGATGCGGCGGAGCTCAAGGAATTGTCGGACGAGCAACGCGCGCGCATGACGGTGATCAAGGATGGCAAGGCGGTCACCGACCTGAACATCCAGGAAGGGGTGCCGACCTTTGAGAGCATCAAGGAGGCCTTCGCGGAGCCGGTGGTGTATATGATCGACCGCTATGTGGTGGGTGGCTTCTACCGCGTGCATGGGGAGAAGGGGCCGGACCAGAATCTGAACGCGCCGGGGTCGCAGTTCGTGCCGCTGGCGTTCGCGCAGCAGCATGCGGTGCCCGATGTGAAGGCCAAGCCGGGGACCGCGGCGCCGAACCGGTTCTACGTCTACGGCGTGGTGGCGCGGCTGGCGCTGCTGGCCGCGTCGCTGGAGATGGAGCGCACGGATCCGGATCCGGAGGTCTATTAAAACCGGTAAACCGGGGTCAGACCCAAGGGTCAGACCCCCGCCGGCATACCTGGGGTCTGACCCTTGGGTCTGACCCCGCCGTACCGGTTTACCTGGTTTAAGCTAGAATCAGTTGTTACATTTTTGGACTAATCCATGAAAATCGCCTTCCTCGCCGACCCGCTGTCCAGCTTCAAGATCTACAAGGATTCCACCTTCGCGATGATGGCCGAGGCGGCGCGCAGGGGGCATGAGGTGTACGCCTTCCAGCAGCGCCACATGGCGCTCAAGGAAGGCAAGGTCACGGCCCACGTCTCGCGCATCGAGCTGACCGGCGACCAGGACGACTGGTACAAGGCCGCGCCGTCCGAAGACACCAGCCTGGCCGCCTTCGACGCCTTGATCCAGCGCAAGGACCCGCCGTTCGACATGGAATACGTCTACGGCACCTACCTGCTGCAGCTGGCCGAGAAGGAGGGCGCCAGGGTCTTCAACAAGCCCTCCGCCATCCGCGACCACAACGAAAAGCTGGCCATCGCCCAGTTCTCGCAGTTCACCGCCCCGACCCTGGTCAGCAGCGATGAAACCCGCCTGCGCGACTTCCAGGCCGAACACGGCGACGTGATCCTGAAGCCGCTGGACGGCATGGGCGGCGCCGGCATCTTCCGCATCAAGGGTGATGGCCTGAACCTGGGCTCCATCATCGAAACCCTGACCCAGCACGGTGGCCGCACCATCATGGCGCAGCGCTACATCCCCGACATCGTCAAGGGCGACAAGCGCATCCTGCTGATCGACGGCAAGCCGGTGCCCTACTGCCTGGCGCGCATCCCGCAGGCCGGCGAAGTGCGCGGCAACCTGGCGGCCGGCGGCACCGGCGTGGCCCAGCCCCTGTCGCAGCGCGACCGCGAGATCGCCGAGGCCCTGGGCCCGGAATTGGCTTCGCGCGGCCTCTTGCTGGTAGGATTAGACGTGATCGGCGATTACCTCACCGAGGTGAACGTCACCAGCCCAACCTGCTTCCAGGAGATCACGCAGCAGACAGGCTTCCAGGTCGCGTCGATGTTCATCGACGCGGTGGAAGCCCGGGCAGGCAAGCAAGGATAAACATGGTAGGGATTTTATTGATGACGCATGCGCCGCTGGGCCAGGCTTTCCTGGCCGCCGCGGCCCATGTGTTCCGGGCCCCGGTGGAGAAGCTGGAGGCGATCGACGTGGTGGCGGACCAGGACTTGAACGAAGTGCAGCAGCTGGCGCGCGAGGCCATCAAGCGCCTCGATTCCGGTGCCGGGGTGCTGGTCATGACCGATATCAAAGGCGGCACGCCCGCCAATTGCTGCAACAAGCTGGCCGACGCGGGCCGGGTCGAGGTGGTTGCGGGCATCAGCTTGCCGATGCTGCTGCGCGCCATCACCTACCGTACCGATACGCTGGACGTGGTGGTGGAAATGGCCCTGGCCGGCGCGCAGAACGGCGCCGTCAAAGTCGACAATCGTATCCGAGTCAACTAAACAAACTAAAACATGATTCAGCAAGAACTTGAAATTATCAACAAGCTCGGATTGCATGCACGTGCTTCTGCAAAATTCACCCAGCTGGCCGCCAAGTTCCAGAGCGACGTCTGGCTGTCGCGCAACGGCCGCCGCATCAACGCCAAGTCCATCATGGGCGTGATGATGCTGGCCGCCGGCAAGGGCGCCAAGGTCCTGCTGGAAGCGGACGGCGCCGACGAACAGGATTGCATCAACGCCCTGACCGCACTGGTCAACGACAAGTTCGGCGAAGGCGAGTAAATGCGGGACGGCAGCCCGATGGCATCGTTCTCCCTCCACGGCATCCCGGTTTCGCGCGGCATCGCGATCGGACGCGCGCACATCCTGGCGCCGGCGGCGCTGGATGTGAAGCATTACCTGATCGCCGAGGAGCACGTGGAAGCGGAAGTGCGGCGCCTGCAGCAGGCGCTGGCCGCCGTGCACCGCGAACTGCAGACGCTGTGGAATGAGTTGCCGAAGGATGCGCCGACCGAACTGGGCGCCTTCATCGACGTCCACGCCCTGATCCTGTCGGACCCGATGATTTCCGAGGCGCCGCTGGACATCATCCGCAGCCGCCACTACAACGCCGAGTGGGCGCTGCTGACCCAGATCGACGAACTGTCGGCGCAATTCGACGAAATCGAAGACCCATACCTGCGCGAGCGCAAGGCCGACATCCAGCAGGTCGCCGAGCGGGTGCTGAAAGTCCTGATGGGCAGCGAGCCGCTGCTGCCGAAGCAGGCCGAACTCGAAGGCGATGAATTCCTGGCCCAGATGATCGTGGTGGCCCACGACATCTCGCCGGCCGACATGCTGAAGTTCCGCGACCGTTCCTTCATCGGCTTCGTGACCGACGTGGGCGGCCAGAACTCGCACACTGCCATCGTGGCCCGTTCGCTGGACATCCCGGCCGCCGTCGGCATGTCGCAGGCATCGACCCTGATCCAGCAGGACGACTGGGTGATCATCGACGGTGACGCCGGCGTGGTCATCGTCACGCCAAGCGCGCAAGTGCTGGAGCAATACCGCGAACGCCAGCTGGCCGCCATGCGCGCCCGCAAGAAGCTGGGCAAGCTGAAAAAGACGCCGGCCGTCACCAAGGATGGCACGCAGATCGCGCTGATGGCCAATATCGAGCTGCCGGACGATTGCGAGCATGCCATGGAGTCGGGCGCCAACGGCGTTGGCCTGTTCCGTTCCGAATTCCTGTTCATGGGCCGCGGCGGCGACATGCCATCCGAGGACGAGCAGTACGAGCAATACAAGAAGGCCGTCGTCGCCATGAAGGGCCGTCCGGTGACGATCCGCACGCTCGACATCGGCGCCGACAAGCCGCTGGACCAGATGGAGCACACGGCGCTCAATCCGGCCCTGGGCCTGCGCGCCATCCGCTATTGCCTGGCGGAGCCGCAGATCTTCCTGACCCAGCTGCGCGCCATCCTGCGCGCGTCCGAGCACGGCAAGGTGCGCATCCTGATCCCGATGATGGCGCATGCTTTCGAGATCGAGCAGTCGCTGGCCATGATCAAGCGCGCCAAGGCGCAGCTGGACGAGGCGGGGCGGAAGTACGACCCGGAAGTGCCGGTTGGTGCCATGATCGAAATCCCCGCCGCTGCGCTGGCGCTGCCGATGTTCGTCAAGAAGATGGATTTCCTGTCCATCGGCACCAATGACCTGATCCAGTACACGCTGGCGATCGACCGCGTCGACTACGAAGTGGCACACCTGTACAATCCGCTGCACCCGGCCATCCTGCAACTGATCTCGATGACCATTGCCGCCGGCCACAAGGCCGGCATCGAAGTGGCGGTGTGCGGCGAGATGGCGGGCGACACCAAGCTGACCCGCCTGCTGCTGGGCATGGGCTTGCGCGAATTCTCGATGCACCCGTCGCAGCTGCTGTCGGTCAAGCAGGAAATCCTGAACAGCGACATGGCGCAGATCATGCCGCAGATGCGCAAGATCATGCGCACCATGGATCCCGAGGCGATCGCCGACGCTGTCATCGCCCTGCAAGCCCTGTAACTCTCATTCAAATTATTCACATGCCTTCGATTGGAATCGTCTCGCCGCAGACCATGCACTTTGCGGAACCCCTTCAGCTGCAGAGCGGCGCAACCCTGCGCGACTATATGCTGACGTACGAGACCTATGGCACGCTGAATGCGGACAAATCGAATGCGGTGCTGGTCTGCCATGCGCTGAACGCGTCGCACCACGTGGCAGGCTATTACGCCGACAACCCGAAGAACGTGGGCTGGTGGGACAATATGGTCGGTCCCGGCAAGCCGCTCGACACCGACAAATACTTCGTCATCGGCGTCAATAACCTGGGCTCATGCTTCGGCTCCACCGGGCCGATGCACATCAACCCGGAAACCGGCAAGCAATACGGCGCCGCCTTCCCGGTGGTGACGGTGGAAGACTGGGTGGCCGCGCAGGCGCGCCTGGCCGACCAGCTGGGCATCAGGCAGTTTGCCGCCGTCATGGGCGGTTCGCTGGGCGGCATGCAGGCGCTGGCCTGGTCCATCATGTACCCTGACCGCCTGCGCCACTGCCTGGTGATCGCCTCCACCCCGAAGCTGTCGGCGCAGAACATCGCGTTCAACGACGTGGCGCGCCAGGCCATCCTGTCCGACCCGGACTACCATGGCGGCGATTTCTATGAACACAGCGTGGTGCCGAAGAATGGCTTGAAAGTGGCGCGCATGATCGGCCACATCACCTACCTGTCCGACGACGACATGGCCGAGAAATTCGGCCGCAAGCTGCGCGACATCGCGGCCAGCGGCGGCGACTACAAGTTCGGCTTCGGCATCGACTTCGAGATCGAGTCCTACCTGCGCTACCAGGGCGACAAGTTCGCGGAATACTTCGACGCCAACACCTACCTGCTGATCACCAAGGCGCTCGACTACTTCGACCCGGCGCGCAAATTCGACGGCGACCTGACCAGGGCCCTGGCCGGCACCAAGGCCAAGTTCTTCCTCGCTTCCTTCACCACCGACTGGCGCTTCTCGCCGGAGCGCAGCCGCGAGATCGTGCAGGCGCTGCTGGCCAACCGCCGCGAGGTGACCTATGCCGAGATCGATGCGCCGCACGGCCATGACGCCTTCCTGCTCGAAGATGCGCGCTATATGAACATGGTGCGCGCCTATTACGAGCAAGTGTGGAAAGAAACGAACAAGGAACAAGCAGCATGACTTTCGATGACCTGAGCAGCGCCCGTCCCGACCTGGCCTTCATTGCGCACTGGGTGCGCGAGGGCGCCCATGTGCTCGACGTGGGCTGCGGCGATGGCGTGATGATGGATTACCTGCAGACCGGCAAGCGCTGCACCGGCTACGGCCTGGAGCTGGCCGACGAGCAAGTGCTGGCCTCGACCCGGCGCGGGGTGCGCGTGATCCAGCAGGACTTCGAAAAAGGCCTGGGCATCTTCGGCGACAATTCCTTCGACACCGTGTTGTGTCTTTCGTCGCTGCAAATGATGAAGCACGTGGAAGACTTGCTGCGCGACATCGTGCGCGTCGGCCGCGAAGCCATCGTATCCTTCCCCAACTTCGCCTACTGGCCGCACCGCGTGGCGCTACTGCAGGGGCGCATGCCGGTGTCCAAGTCGCTGCCTTATCAATGGCACGACACGCCAAACGTGCGCTGCGCCACGATCTACGACTTCCAGGAGCTGGCGGAAGAGGTGGGGCTGGAAGTGATCGAATGCGTCGCCTTGGCTGAGGGCAAGACGGTATCCGTGCTGCCCAACCTGCGCGGCGACCTGGCTGTGTTCCGCCTACGGAAAAAGCAGTCCGGACAGCCTGTGGTATCGTAATCGCCATGAAGAAGTTCACGCTTTCCACTGTCGTGTTGTCGCTGGCGCTGAGCGTCGGCCCGGCCGTTGCCCAGCAGCCGGCCCCCATGAATCCGAATGCCGATGGCATTCCCGTTACGCGTCTGTCCCGCCTGCGCGTATTCGCCGACGAGCAGCAAATCGACCAGCAATCCAAGCTGCAATACGCCCAACTGCTGGAGCAGGCGAGGGCGAAGGAAGCCTTGGTGCCGGAAAGCCATCCGCAGGTCAAGCGCCTGCGCGCCATCGCCGCCCGCATCGTGCCCCATGCCCAGCGCTGGAACCCGGCCGCAGCCAACTGGAATTGGGAAGTCAACCTGCTCAATTCCGACCAGGTCAACGCTTTCTGCATGCCGGGTGGCCGCATCGCCTTCTTCAGCGGCATCCTGACGAAACTGAACTTGACCGACGATGAAGTGGCCATGGTCATGGGTCATGAAATCGCCCACGCCTTGCGCGAGCACTCCCGCAAGCGCGCCGTGCAGTCGACCGCGGTGTCGATCGCCAGCAAGCTGGGGGGGGCCGTGCTGTCGCAGTACCTCGGCATCGACCCGCGCATCACCGATGCCGGCGCAAATGTGGCGGGCCAGTTGACAGTAATGAAATTCTCGCGCGGCGATGAAACGGAATCCGACCTGGTCGGCATCGACCTGGCGGCGCGCGCCGGCTTCGATCCGCGTGCCGGCGTGGCGCTGTGGCAGAAGATGGCTGCGGTCAACGCGATGCAGCCGATGGAGTTCCTGTCGACCCACCCGAGCGGCAATTCCCGTATCAAGGATATGCAGAAGCAGATGCCATTGGTGCTGCCGGTCTATGCCCGCGTGCGCGGGCTGGACGTCAATAAGCTGCCGCCTTACCAGACCTCCCCGCTGCCGCGCTCCTGATATGGCGCGTCCCAAGCAAGACCAGGGCAGGCCGCCGTTGCCGATGCGCGATGGCGTCACGCCCAGCTATTTGTGGCTGCCGGACGGCGATTGGCCCGACATGATCACCTTCATGGCGGCCAACTATCCCGCCGTGACGGAAGCGCAATGGCGCGAACGCATGGCGCGCGGCGACGTGGTGGACGGCAAGGGCGCGGCGGTGCGGCCCGAATCGCGCTACGTGCGCGGCGCCCGCATCTGGTACTACCGCGAGCTGGACCACGAGACCCCGATCCCCTTCGAGGAAGAAGTGCTGCACCAGGACGAGCACATCGTGGTCGTGGACAAGCCGCACTTCCTGCCCACCATCCCGTCCGGCCGCTTCGTGAAAGAGACCTTGCTGGTGCGCGTGCGGCAAAAGCTCGGCATCGAAGACCTGGTGCCGATCCACCGCCTGGACCGCGAGACGGCCGGGCTGGTGATCTTCTCGTGTAACGCCCGCAGCCGCGGCGATTACCAGTCGCTGTTCCAGAAACGCCTGGTGCAGAAGGAATACGAAGCGCTGGCAGGACCGCTGCCGGGCCGCGAATTCCCCTTCATCTACCGCAGCCGCATGGTGGAGGGGGACAAGTTCTTTACGATGAAAGAAGTGCCGGGCGAACCGAATTCGGAAACCATGATCGACGTGGCCGAACAGCGCGGCGAGCACGTGCTGTACCGCCTGTGGCCGCACACTGGACGCCAGCACCAGTTGCGCGTGCACCTGTCATCGCTCGGCATCCCCATCGTCAACGACGTCTTCTATCCTGTCGCCCTGCCTTGCAAGCAGGACGACGTCTCGGCGCCCCTCAAGCTGCTGGCCAAAGCCATCGGCTTCCCCGACCCGCTGACCGGCGAGTGGCGCTACTTCGAAAGCCGGCGCAGTCTCTGAGCCTCACTCCTGGCGCAACGCCTGGTTGATGTTGTCGGCGATTTCCGGCAGCAGGTTTTCGTTGTAGCCGCGATGCACGGCAACGATGCGGCCGTCGCGGCCGATGATCACCATGTGGGGAATGCCTTTGACGCCATAAGCGGCCCGGATCTCGCCATCGTCGTCGTGGGCCATGCCGATATCCAGCTTTGCCAGCGTCTTGGACACGCGCCAGAACACCTCGTACTCCTCGGTGTTCACTGCGATCACCTGGATGCGGTCCTTGCCGGCCCGTTGCTGGATGTTGTGCAGGATCGGCAACTCTTTCAGGCAATACGGGCACCAAGTTGCCCAGAACGAAAGCACGATGGCCTTGCCCTGGTAGGCGCTCAGGCGGACTTCCTTGCCGTCCCTGTTGAGGCCCACCAGGTCGGGCGGAATGTCGCCATTGCCCGGCGATGCAGCAGCGGCGGTGACGAAGGCTAGTTGGAGCAGCAGGGCTTGCAATACCTTCGCCATGGCCATTCCTTTCAGTGTGCGGGGGATGACTTGGTCTTGTACTGCGTACCCGGCGGCGCCCAGAACAGCGGGCCGCGCGGGGAAATTTCGAGGTGGGTGCTGAGCCCTTGCTTTTCGAGACCCTTGCGCAAACCTTCGATGCCGTCTTCGCTCTCGATGACGAAGGCTTCGTCGATCACATCGCCGTAATGCTTGTTGGTGTTTTCGACGGCCAGTTCGACGATGTCGTCGGCGGCTTCGATCGACCACAGGTGCACGTCTTCGTCCACCGCGAAGGTCTTGATGCGCCAGGTGCCCTTGTCCGTCTGCACGAACTGGATGGTGTCGAACTGTTCGTCCGTCGCTTCCGATTCGTCATCATTGACGTAGCTGCTCTTGATACTGAGAAGGAAAAGGACCAAAACTGCTTTCATAGGTATTCCGGCGATGAGTTGAATCGCCATATTATATGCCCCGGCTGTTCACTGCCGGATGGCCTGCGCTCAGCAGCCGCAGGCGGCTTCCCGGCCGTGAGTGTGCGCCGCCTTGCGCAGCAAACTGCCTTGTGGCGCGCCGGTAGACAAGTACAGCCTTTCGTCATAGCCGCAGTTGTCATCCGGGATGGCAAGCAGCAGGTCGAGTTTGCCGTCGCCATCCAGGTCGCCGGACCAATAGACAACTGGTGTGGTGTCGCCGCCGTAGTGGCCCTGGGCATCGGTAGCGAACAGGAACTGCCGGGTGGCGCCATCGCCGAGGTGGTAGCGCTTGCGGCCCTCAGCGGTCTTGACCCATGATAGCGTCAAGGGCCGCGGGCCCCAAGGCAGTGTCCATTTGCCAAGCTTGTTCAGCCGTGCATAGGCCGCGCTGGCGAAATATTCCGCATCGTCCATGGCGTGCCAGGTGACGACCTTACCCGGCTTGAACGGCAGGTTGGCGAAAATGGCGAGTGGACTGCCATCGAACATGACGCGGTCAAGCTCCTCGTCTTCATCCACGATGTTCTTTGCGATATCGACCGCGATTTTCACGCTGACGGGGCGCAGTTCGCATTCGACCTTCTGGCAGAACAGGCCAAGCCATTGCGCATTGCGCGGGATGGAATGCGGCGCGAACTGCCGACTGCTATCGATGATGACCCCCGTGTCGGCGGCGCCGGCCGCGCCGGCGCATGAGAGCAGCAGGGCAGGCAACGCGTGGCGCATCAAGGGTGGTATTCGATGATCAGCGGCGCGTGGTCGGAGAACTTCTCTTCCTTGTAGACCGACACGGTGTGCGCCTTGGCGGCGATGCCTGGCGTGGCGACGTGGTAATCGATGCGCCAGCCCACGTTCTTCGCGTACGCCTGGCCACGGTTGGACCACCAGGTGTATTGCTCTTCGCGCGGATCGAGGCCGCGGTGCACGTCGACATAGCCGATCTCGTCGAACAGCTTGGTCATCCAGGCGCGTTCCTCGGGCAGGAAGCCGGAGTTCTTCAGGTTGCCCTTCCAGTTTTTCAGGTCGATCTCCTTGTGGGCGATGTTCCAGTCGCCGCAGATCACGAACTCGCGGCCTTCTGCGCGCAATTGCTGCAGATGCGGCATGAACAGGTCCATGAAGCGGAATTTGGCTTGTTGGCGTTCGTCGGAGGACGAGCCGGAAGGGCAGTACACCGAAATCACGGTCAGGTTGCCGAAATCGGCGCGCACGTAGCGGCCTTCGGCGTCGAACTCGGGGCTGCCGAAGCCGATCATCACGCGGTCGGGGGCGGTCCTGCTATAGATGCCAGTGCCGGAATAACCCTTCTTTTCCGCGTAGTGGAAGTGGCCATGGTAGCCGTGCGGGTTGAGGAATTCTTCGGTCATGTCGGGCGCCTGCGCCTTCAATTCCTGCACGCAGACGATGTCGGCGTCGATCGTGCCCATCCAGTTGAAAAAGCCCTTCTTGGCGGCGGAGCGGATACCGTTCAGGTTCGCGGAAATGATTTTTGGCATAGGTGTTCCGGTTAAAATACTGGCACTTTGAACTGAGATGGGTGCACTATGAGCAATTTGAGGCAAGAGTTTATCGCGTTTTCCGTACAGGCGGGAGTGCTGAAGTTTGGCGAGTTTACGACCAAAGCAGGGCGGCAATCGCCCTATTTCTTCAACGCCGGCCTGTTCCACGACGGCGCGACCCTGGCTAAGCTGGCCGACTTCTACGCCCAGACCCTGCTGGATTCCGGCGTTGAATTCGACATGCTGTTTGGCCCGGCCTACAAAGGCATCACCCTGGCATCGGCGACTGCGATGGCGCTGGCCGGCAAAGGCCGCAACACTTCCTTCGCCTACAACCGCAAGGAAGCCAAGGACCATGGCGAAGGCGGCACCCTGGTCGGCGCCAAGCTGTCCGGCAAGGTGGTGATCATCGATGACGTGATTTCGGCCGGCACGTCGGTGCGCGAATCGGTGGAAATGATCCGCAATGCCGGCGCCGAGCCATGCGCGGTACTGATCGCGCTGGACCGCATGGAGCGTGGCGGCAAGGATGGCCAGATGTCCGAACTGTCCGCTGTGCAGGAAGTCAGCAAGAATTACGGCATCCCGGTGGTCTCGATCGGCAACCTGTCCGACCTGTTCACCTACCTGTCGGCCGACCCTGCGCTTGCACAATACAAGGATGCGGTGGCCGCCTACCGCGGCAAGTACGGGGTGGCGTGAACCGGACTGGCGCCCGACGCAGCGTGTGCTAGACTGTAATTGCTTCCTTACAACATTAAACCGAGGAAAGTAATGAACATTGCAACGCTCAAGGTGTATGGCGATGAGTCCGCGGTGGCGGATGTGCGCGACGGGCTTCCCAGTGAGCCCGACAGCGACTGGAAGAAGGGCGATACCAGCCCGACCGGCCGCACCCGCCTCGACCACGGCTTTTACGCCACGCTGGGCACGGACCGCAATCCCGACGCCCTGATGCGCCAGGTCCGCGCCTACCTGCACGAGTGCCAGGCGCGCGGCATCACCTTCGACGTGGCGCCGATCCAGGCGGAATTGCGCATTGCCTTCGTCCCCGCCGCGGCCGACCAAGGCTCGCCCACCCTCGATTTCACGCTGGCCGATCTCACGCTGCTGCTGGAGATGGGCATTGCGCTGAGCATTACCTCCTGACGCATGAACCGATTCTCCGAAGACCGCTTCGCCACGTTCAAGGGGCGCAATGGCGCCGAGCGCAAGATCCATATCTGGGAACCGCAACAGCCGGTGGCCGGCGTACTGCTGGCGATCCACGGCGGGCTGGCGCATGCGGGCGACTATGTGACGCCGGCCCTGTATTTCAAACAGCACGGGTATGCCACCGTGGCGTTCGACCTGTGCGGGCATGAGAACGCACGCCGCGTCGATATTCCCGATTTCGGCATCTTCGTGGAGGAAGTCGCGTTATTCCTGCATTGGGTCAAGCAGCACTTCCATGGCGTGCCGGTGTTTATCATGGGGCATTCGATGGGGGCGCTGATCGCTACCCGCTTCGGGCTGGAAAGGCTGGAGCGCGATCCCCTGGTGAAGGGCTTTGTGCTGTCGTCGCCGTATTACGTGAATGCGATCAAGGTGCCGGCTGTGCTGGAGAAGCTGTCCGGTGTGCTGGCGGCGCTGGCGCCGACCATGAAGGTGCCGATGGCGTCGTTGACCGATGTGCTGACGCATGATCCGGCCATCACGGCGCGCCATCACCGCGACGAGGCGGACGGGGTGCGTGCGACGGAGTGCACCGTACGCTTTGGGGTGGCGTTGCAGGGGGCGCAGAAAGGGTTGGCGGAAAAGATGCCGACCTGGCGCTGGCCTTTGTACGTGGTGGTGGCCGGGGACGACAAGCTGGCGGACCCGAAGGCGACGCTGGATCTGCTGGCGATGGTTGATCCGAAGCTGCTGGAATGCCATGTGCAGCACCAGAATTATCACGAGAACTTCAATGAGCTGAACCGGGAGGAGATCTTCGCGGATATTTTGCGGTGGATTGAGAACCGG
>CAMLRG010000068.1 GCA_946482335.1 uncultured Duganella sp.
GAGCGCGCACTGGAGATCGCCGAAGAAGAGGGCATGTACGTCATCGCCCGAACCGGGCCATATGTGAACGCCGAACTGACGGGCGGTGGCTATCCGGGCTGGATGTTCCGCAACCGCGCCGAAGCGCGCACCGACGATCCGGCCTACACTGCTGCGACGGACGAGTGGATGACCCAGATCAACGCGATCATCGCCCGCCATCAGGCGACGACGGGCGGCGGCAACGTGATCGCCTACCAGCTGGAAAACGAACTTGGCAAAGTGGAGCCCAAGCATGTGCGCCACATGGAGCACCTGGCGCGCAAGGCGCGTGCCGACGGCATCACCGTGCCATTCTTCCACAACGCTGCGGGCCGCCTGCCGGACTGGACGCCGAAGGATTCCAGCGCAGCCTGGGCGAATCCGGGTCCGACCGAACTGTACGCTTTCGACGGTTATCCAGGGGGCAGCTGCAATGTGTTTGCCGACCCTTCCGGGCCAAACAGGGCGCCGGATTGGGGTATCTACGGCAAGCCGGGGTTGAAGGCGGGCGCCCTGAGTTCGCCCAACACCCCGGGCTTTGCGGCCGAACTGGGCGGCGGCTGGTTCGACTATTGGGGATCGAACGGCACCTACGACTGCACTGCACGGCGCCAGGGCAAGGGCTACCAGCGCGTGTTCTATGGCACCAACCTGATCAACCGCATCACCATCCACAACATCTACATGACCTTCGGCGGCACCTCGTGGGGCTGGCTGGCGGGACCGGTGGTCTATACGTCCTACGATTATGGCGCCGCGATTTCCGAAGACCGTGGCTTGCGTGAGAAAGCCTATGCCCTCAAGCAGCAAGGCATGTTCGTGCAGGCGGCGGAGCAGGTGCTGGCGGAAATGGAAAAGGGGCCGGAGCTCAAGACCAGCAACGCCAGGTTGAAGGTCTACCACAACGTCAACCCGAAATTGGGCACCCATATCCTGTTCGCGGTTCACTCGCCCTCGGATGCAGTGACCGACGATCGCGGCGAATTCGAACTGGCGACACGGGACGGCAAATACAAGGTGCCGCTGCGGGTGAGCGGCCAGGATGGCAAGCTGCTGTTGGCCTCTTACCCAATGGAGCGGCAGCACCTGGTCTATTCAACTTCGGAGATCCAGACCCACTTCCGCAACGGTGAGCGCGATATCGTGCTGCTGCATGGCCGCGACAAGGAGGAAGGCGAAACGGTGCTGCGCTATTCCTCGGCGCCGCAAGTGGACGTCCTGTCCGGGAAAGTCGCTTCCGCCTTCGATCCCGCCAGCGGCGACCTCAAACTGTCATATGCGCACGAGGGACTGGCGCGCGTCAGGATCAGCGGCGGCGGGCGTGCCCCGCTGCTGCTCTTGCTGGCGGACGAACAGGCCAGTTTCCAGATGTGGCGGCAGGAGACCGCGCACGGTGCACTGCTGGCGCGGACGCCGGCTTTGCTGCGCTCGGCCAAGCTTGAGCAGGGCACGCTCGCGCTGACCGGCGACACCAGCCACGAATCGGCGCTCGAGATTTGGGGGCCGTCCGCTTCGGCAGTCACCTTCAATGGCGAAGCGCTGGCGCTCGCGGTCCAGCCGGATGGCAGCGTGAAGACCGCCGCGCTCAAGGGGCCGGACCGCGTCAGCCTGCCCAAGCTGTCCGCGCAGCATTGGCTGCGGCGCATGGATAGCCCGGAGGCGCAACCGGGCTTTGACGACAGCTCGTGGGTCAAGGCCGACAGCCGCGCTTCCGCCGCCCAGACCTGGACCATGCCCGAGCGCGGCCAGCCCACGCTGAGCATGAGCGACTATGGCTTCCATCACGGGGACGTCTGGTACCGTGGCCGGCTGCAGGTTTCCGACCCAGCGGCTAACCAGCTCGAACTGTTCTACGGCGCGGGCGGGGCAGGGATGATCCAGGTCTGGATCGACGGGAAGTTCGTCGGCCAGGACGAGATGGATACTGGCCGCTCCTTCCCGGAAACGACGGACAGCGTCAAATATTCCCTGGGCAAGCTGACGCCGGGCGAGCACCTCATTGCTGTCATGGTGCGCAACAACTCCCACAACTGGAACCTGATGGCTGACGACTACCACCGCGAGGCGCGGGGACTGATCTCGGCTTCCCTGACTTCGCGCGGCGGCAAGCGCTTTGCGGTACCGATTGCGTGGCGCATCCAGGGCAATCGCGGTGGCGAGTCGATCGCCGATATGGTACGCGGACCGATGAATAATGGCGGGCTGTATGGCGAACGGGAAGGTTGGCACCTGCCGGGGCAGCAGGACGGATGGCACCGTGCGAAACCGACGGCACCGCCGCCGGCCGCCGGGACTTACTGGCTGCGCACGGCGTTCGACCTCGACCTGCCGAAAGGCCACGACGTGCAGCTTGGGCTGGCGTTCGGCGATGCCGGCAAACCGCGCTCGGACCGCAGCAACCGTGCCCTGATTTTCGTGAATGGCTGGAATATGGGCCAGTTCATCGCCAATATCGGCCCGCAGCGTACTTTCGTGATCCCGCCCGGCATTCTCAACCCGAACGGGCGCAATACTGTCGCGCTTGCCGTGACCACCGATGGGAGGGCCGAAAATGCGCTGGAGCCGGTCAGCCTGGTCAACCTGCGCACGGTGCGCGGCGGCGTCGCGCTGGAGACTATGGCGGCCGGCAACTAGCTGGCAAGGTGGGCGATTTCGAGCGAACCGTGTTCGTCGAAGATCGGGCACTGCTCGGCCAGTTTCACGGCTTCGTTGAAATCGGATGCCGCCAGCACGGAATAACCGGCCAGCGCGCTGCTGGACGATTTCGGTCCGGACAGGCGTGTATCGATATCGACGCTGCCGCTGGTCAGGTTGCCACGGTCGAGCACATGGGAGCCCAGCGAATCGAACCAGCGGGACCAACGTTGCGGATCGTGCAGTTGCGTTTCAACCGGGCCATTGGGGGCGCCGCGATAGACAAGCAGGAATTGCTCCATACGGCCTCCTATAAAGAACGCATCCATGCATCAATCTTAGCAATAGCGCCGCGCGCAAGACGCACCGTTGGCCGGCGGCGCTCAGCGGGCCGGCGGGAACAGTCCGTCCCAGGCTTCCTTGATGGACGAGGTGATGATGCCCATCGCATCCGGGTCACCCTGCAGCAACGCGCGCGCATAGGCCAATGCCTGCTTGGCCGACACGTGCGGCGGCAGCGGCACGACGTCGGGGTCGGTGACCATTTCGAGCAGCGTGGGAACGTCGGCATGGAGCGCCGCGTCCCAGGCGGGACCAATGTCTTCCGGACGGTCGACCCGCAAGCCGCGCAAGCCAAGCAATTCGGCGTAGCGTGCGTAAGGGAAATCGGGCAGCGCCTGCGACGGTACGTAGCGCGGGTCGCCGGCCGTGGCGCGCTGCTCCCAGCTGACCATGTTCAGGTCCCCGTTGTTCAGCACCATCACGGTCAGGCCGGCATTGCCCCATTCGCGCCAGACCCTGGCCACGGTGATCAGGGCATTGATCCCATTCATCTGCATGGCCCCGTCGCCCAGCAGGGCGATCACATGACGGTCGGGGCAGATGTATTTGGCTGCCAGTGCGTACGGCACGGCCGAACCCATGGTCGACAGCCCGCCGGACAGCGAGCCGCGCATGCCACGCCGGAAGCGCAGATCACGCGCATACCAGCCGGCGCTGGTACCGGAGTCGCAAGTGATGATGCAATTGTCCGGCAGGCGTGGCGAGAGTTCCCAGAACACCCGTTGCGGGTTGATCGGACGCGCCGCGTTCATGGCGCGCGCCTCCAGCACACGCCACCATCGCGCCACCTGTTCTTCGATATGGCGGCGCCAGGCATCGTCCGGTTTCGGTTCCAGCAGCGGCAGCAGGGCGCGCAAGGTGGCGGCGCTGTCGCCGGCCAGGCCGACTTCGACGGGATAGCGCAAGTTCAGCATGCGGCCATCGATGTCGATCTGTACCGCGCGCGCCTGCCCCTCCTTGGGGAGGAACTCGGAGTACGGGAAGGCCGTGCCGACCATCAGCAGGGTATCGCACTGCGTCATCAAGTCCCAGCTCGGTTTGGTGCCCAACAGCCCGATGCTGCCGGTGACATAGGGCAGGTCGTCGGGGACGCAAGCCTTGCCCAGCAAGGCTTTGGCGACGCCGGCGCCCAGGCGCTCGGCAACCTCAATGAGCTCGTCGGTGGCGTGCAGGGCCCCGGCGCCGGCCAGGATGGCGACTTTGCTGCCGGCGTTGAGTACCGCCGCTGCCCGGCGCAGCGCATCCTCCGGTGGCGTCACGGCGTGGCCGGTAATGCCAATGCCGGTCAGCACGGTGCCATGTTCGCGCGGCGGCGTCTCGACCGCTTTCTCTTCCTGGACGTCGTTGGGGATGATGATGCAGGTGACCGTGCGCCGTTCCTGCGCAATGCGCATGGCGCGGTCGACCAGGTGGCGGATTTGCGCCGGATGGCTGGCCATGTAGATGAAATCGCTGGCTACGTCCTTGAACAGCGAGAGCAGGTCCACTTCCTGCTGGTAATCGCCGCCCAGGGCCATGCGGCTTTGCTGGCCGACAATCGCCAGCACGGGCTGGTGGTCGAGCTTCGCGTCGTAAAGCCCGTTGAGCAGGTGGATGGCACCGGGCCCGGAGGTTGCGAGGCAAACGCCCGTTTCGCCACTGAACTTGGCGTGGGCGCAGGCCAGGAACGCGGCCAGTTCTTCATGCCGCGCCTGGAAAAAGTCGATGCCGGACTTGCCGCGCCCGAAAGCCCCGATGATGCCATTGATGCCATCGCCGGGGTAGCCGTAAATGCGCCGCACACCCCACGCGGCCAAGCGGCGCAGCAGAAAATCGCTGACGGTGTCCATGGGCGCATTATGGACGCCTGTGCCAAACCGGCGCGCACGGTCTGGCGGCGCGCCGGCTTGCCGCCGAGCTGGAACTCAGTGGCCGGCGATCTGTCCGCCGTCCACGTGCAGGATTTCGCCGGTGACGAAGGGCGCGTTTTCCAGGTACATCACAGCTTGTGCGATGTCGTCCACCTCGCCAATGCGGCCCATGGGGTGCAGGGCGGCCAGTGCCGCATGGTTTTCCGGCGCATGCATCGGTGTCCTGATGATGCCAGGCGCCACGGCATTGACGCGGATGCCGCGCTTTGCATATTCGACGGCCAGCGAGCGGGTTGCCGCTGCAATGCCGCCTTTGCTCAGCGAGGCAAGAACGGACGGGACGCCATCGACCGCATGGTCGACCAGCGTGGTGGTAATGCTGACGATATGACCGCTGCCGTTTTTCCCCATCTCGGCGATTGCCAGCTGGGTGATGTGGAAGAAGCCATTGAGGTTGGTATTGCCGACCGCCTCATAGTCTTCCTGGGTGTAGGCAGTGAACGGCTTGGCGATGAAGATGCCGGCATTGTTGACCAGGGCATCGATGCGTCCGAAGCGGGACAGGGCTTCATTGACCACGCGCTGTGCCGTGTCACGCTGGCCGATATCGCCGGCGACTGCGATCACGTTCGGGTCGTCGCCCTGGCGGATATTGCGCGAAGTGGCAATGACGCGATAGCCTTGCTCGCGGTAGGCTTGGACAATGCCGGCGCCAAGACCTTGCGACGCGCCGGTGACAATTGCGACTTTGGGGGAAGAGTTCATTTTGTGCTCCATCGGGTTGGTTGCGATGGCTCTAATGTAGGTTTTCCCCGGCGCGAATTGAAGAGACACGGCGGATCAACACTTTTGCGCGCGCGTCACAAATGCGCCACCAGGAAGTCGACGAAAGTGCGTGCGCGCAGCGGCAAGTGCCGTGCATGCGGATACAGCAGGATGAAGGGACGCGACGTACCGCCATGTTTTGGCAGCAGTTCAACCAGCTCGCCGCGCGCGAGATCCTGTTCGACGATGAAGCGGTAGGTCTGTACGATGCCGGCGCCGCTGCGCGCCAGCGTGACGATGCCCAGCACGTCTTCGGCGCAGCACAAGCCGCCTTCGGTAAGGATCTCTTCCTGGACACCGTTGCGCATGAAGGGCCAGGGTATGCGCTTGCCCGTACTGGGGAGCTCGAACTGGATGCATTCGTGCTTTGCCAGGTCTTCCAGCGACTTGGGTCGGCCGGCGCGTTTCAGGTAGGCTGGCGCCGCGACCAGCACCAGTTCCGCGTCTTCCAGCTTACGCGCGATCAAGCTGGAATCCGGCGGCGTGCGGCCACGGATCGCCAGGTCGAAGCCTTCCTCGGCGAAATCGATATTGCGGTTGCTGACATGGATGTCCAGCGTCACTTCGGGATACAGCCTGCGGAATTCGCCGAGCAGCGGCAGCAGGCGGTAATGGGCGTAAGGCGTGGGGGCGCTGATGCGCAGCGCACCGGCGGGTACGGCCTGGCCACCGGAGACTTCACGCTCGGCATCGGCCAACTGGTTCAGCGCCTGCCGGCATTGCTCAAAATACGTCCTGCCGCCATCGGTCAGGCGGATCTGGCGCGTGGTGCGCACGAACAGCCTAACGCCCAGGCGCTGCTCCAGCCGCGCGACGGAGCGGCTCACCGCAGCCGGCGTCACGCCCGCCGCCGTCGCCGCCGCAGTGAACCCGCCCAGCTCGGCGGCCAGGCAAAACAGTTCGATACTCCCCAGCAGGACATCATCAAATTGGCGCCGCACAGTTCGTCCCCCCCTGAATTAGTTACATCATGTGTCGATATTGGCAGGATCTAAACTGTTTATCAACTCGATTGCAAAAATCCTGCGTTCCCACCCAGGCGTGGAAATCTGTGACGTTTGCTTCCGGGGCGATTTGGGACAATTCCAGTTTTCACTGACTTGTTCCGCAAATGCCCAGCACACCCAATCATTGGCTCAAAACGCCGCGCCGCCGCTTGGCTTTCGTACTCGCGGTGGGCAGCCTGACAATCTTCGTGCTGCTGAAATCCGCCGGCACCGTGTGGCTCCTCAGGATCTTCGGGCTGGGGGTTGCCTGCTATGGGCTGGTACTGGTCAGGCGCTTCTGGAAAGCCTGGAACGGCGTCCGCAAAGGCGTGCGGCGCTGGGAGATGCGCGTCGTGAAGTCATGGCGGGAGTTCGCCAGATATAGTCCATTCGTGCAGGCGCTTCATGTGCTGGGTTTCGCGCTTGGCCTTCTTTGGACGTCGATCGTCGTCGGTTTGCAGGCCGATGCGGAGCCAGTCTACTGGGCCGCAGTGATCGTGCTGGGTATCGCAGGGGTCTGCGAGATCACTGTCCAAATGGGGAGGATCGTGCGGAAAGCCTGGGCGCCGCTGCTTGGGAAGATCATTGCGGTGTCGTTCGGCGTCGCCTTGGCTGCACTCGCCTTGTCGAGCGCAAAGCAGCTCGCCCACGCCATTTCGCCAATCGACACCAAATACATGTCGGAATTTACCGCAATTGTCGCGGCACTTTACCTTCCGTTCATGTATCTGGCTGCCGCCGGGGTGGCAATGGCGGTGTATGCGTTGTTCCAGGTGTTCGTTTTCTGGGTGGTCAGCTCGGCTGGCATGATTGCGGAAAACCTCAGACCATTCCTCGGCGAACACAACAATATGCGGCTCAGAATGTACTGGTACAGGATCCGGTGCGGAAAGAGGCCCCCCGGTGGGGTCTTGCCGCCAAAGACGTCGTTCCCGCCATCGGAAATTTCGCTCTTCGTATCCCCGATCTCAAAAGTCATCGTTGCCACAGTCCTGGTCGGCGGCGTGCAGGAGGTGACAAAGTTCCTTCCCCATGCGTTGCCATTCCTGACCCGCACGATGGTGGAGGTGGAATACCGGCAGAACAGCGGATGCAGGGGGCTTCCACGCGGCGCGCGGGTGGTCTATATGGATGACGGGAATATTTCGATTGCGGAGGTGAAGGGAAACTCTTTTACCTTCAGGGTCGGGGCCTGCAACTACTGATGCCGATTGGCGGCGCGCCGGCCCCGGGCGCTTAGCGCTCGACGATCACGTAGTGCTTGCGGACGGGCTCGACGACTTCGAACACGCCTTTGAAACCGGCCGGGATGACCATGGCGTCGCCGGGGCCGGCTTCGGCGGCGTGGCCTTGCTCGTCGATGATGCGGACGCGGCCTTCCAGGACGTAAAAGTATTCATCCTTGTTTGGCGCGAAGGCGATGCGCCAGCTGCCTTTCTCGCAGGCCCAGATGCCGGCATGGACGTCGCCGCTGGCGCTGGTGAAGTGGTTCCATGTCGTGCGCGTTGGATTACCCTCGAGCCGGCGCTCTTGGCGCGGATGGTCGTATTCGGGGACGGGAGCTTGGGTGCGGAATTCGGTAATGGCTGGCATGGGGCTATTTTACACGGCGCGCCGGCGGTAGTTTCACGAGGGCCCCTGCCTGCAGCTCGAAAGTGTCGAAGTCGTTGGCGAAGTGCAGTGTGCCTTGGAAATGGCGGCGCGCTTCGGCCTCCACTTCGGCCATGCCTTCGGGATTGTCGTAGCGCGGGCTGAAGTGGGTCAGGACCAGGTTCGGCACGTCGGCGGCCGCGGCGAACCGGCTGATGCGTTCGACGGAACTGTGCTGGGGACCGGGGCCGACCTTTTGCAGGGTCGCTTCGGTATAGGTGGCTTCGTGTACCAGCACGTTTGCGCCATGGCAGGCTTCGGCCAGCAAGGCGGGCGTATCGTTGTCGCCGCCGATGACCGCTATCGCCCGCTCGGTATGGACGTTGCGGAATTCGGATGCCGGCAGCACGCGGCCATCGTCCAGCGTCACGTCCTGGCCGTGCTGCAGCAAGCCCCAGGCCGGGCCGGGCGGTACGCCACGGGCGAGCAGGGCTGCGCGGTCGATCTTCCAGGTGGCCTTCTCGAAAACGAAGCGGAAACCGAAGCTCGGCACCCGGTGAGAGAGCGGAAAGCGTTCGATCAGCAGGCGATCTGCCTGATGCACCATCTGCCGACTTGCCACGTCAATGTGGATGATGTCAAACGTCAGGAACAATTCGGTGTGCAGCATGGTGGCGTCCAGCCAGGCTTTGACGCCGGCGGGCGCGATCAGGATCAATGGTTTCGTACGGCCCGTCATCGACGCACTGGCCAGCAAGCCGGGCAAGCCATAACTGTGGTCGCCATGGATGTGGGTAATGCAGATGCCGACCAGGTCGTGCACCGTCAGCGGGACGCGTTGCAGGCGGTGCTGGGTTGCTTCACCGCAATCGACCAGCCACCAGTCGCGGTTCTTGGTGGAATACACAGCCAGGCCCGTCACGTTGCGTCGGATGGTTGGCACGCCGGAAGAAGTGCCAAGGAAGGTTAGTTTCAGCATGCCATATTATGGCGCATCGCCCCGATCCGTGGCCGGCGCGCGACAGGCCGGCGGGCCTGCCAGGCCATTTTCTTGTCCTGGCGAGCCAGGCTGCAATGCCCTGCCGGCGCGGCGTTAAGATGAGTTGTTGGCTGGTCGTTTCGAACAATTACTTTAATGATCGGAGACACTTATGCATACCCGCATCCGTAGTACGCTTCTGGCCGCAGTGGTTTTCTTCACCGTCGGCGGGCAGGCAGCCGCCAATACCTTGACGCAGAACGTTTCCTGGACAATCGACCGTGCCGGTACGGCCACCAAGTACCGCGTCGTGGCCTATGGCGATTCGATTTACGCCGGCTACAATGGCTCGATCACCAGTGCGGCAAAGTACTCAGCGCCCACGGTGGATGCGGAGTATCTGTCGGCCTTGTGGAATGCCGACATTGAAAGCGTACGCCGCACCAAGTCGGGCGCGGTGGCATCGGATGTGTACAACAATAAGATTGTCGCTGAGCGATCTTACATGCAAGCCAGTAACACCCGTGTCGTGACGTTCGAGATGTGCGGCAACGATGGCTTGCAAGCCCGCTCCAGCTTCAAGAGCCAGACCGGCACCTGCAGCGACGCGGTACTGACGGCGGCGGAGAACAGCTGCAAAACGTATGTGACCGCGGCCATGGATTACATCAACGCGAATGCCTATCCGGGGGTGAAGGTGAAAGTGATCTCGAACCTGCACTATCCCGGCTACGCGGCGGACAATACCCAAAGCAGCTGCAAGGACCCGAACACCGGCACCACGGTGAACATGCAGCAGAAGTTCCTGCCGGCGCTGGCCAGGATGAACCACATGATGTGCGATGTGGCACGCCAGAAAGGCTTCAAATGCGCGGACAATTTCGCGCAATACATGGGCGCGGATTACGACAGCAATGGCGACGGCAAGGTCGATTCCGAGGCGCTGCGCTATGTGGAGGGTGAGAGCCAGGAAAGCTATGTCACCCGCATCACGCAAACCTTGCGGCCGACCATCCGGGACGCGAACACGCACTTCGTGTCGGCGGGCAGCAGCTATGACTACATCCAGTCGGACGATACGCACCCGACCTATACCGGCAGTACGGTGTCGGCTGGCCTGTGGGGCGGCACCACCGGCAGCGGCGCACCACGGTACACGTCCTTCGCTTCAGGCAAGAACCCGATCTGGAACCAGTTCGGACATGAGCGCATGGGCTGGGCGGTCTCCGTCTTCAATTCGCCGACGCCGTGAGTTCCTGGCGGCCACGCCCGGCTTACCTGGCGGCGGCATTGCTGCTGGCCGTTGGCGCGGCCAGCCTGGCCTTCTTCAGCTGGTACTTCTCGCGTTCCGATGCGGCCGGGGATGGCGCGCCTGCGGTCGCGACGGCGGCCGCCAGCGCGCGGCAGCCGCCCGCAGCTGCTGCGTCACCGGCCGTGCCAGCGGTCGGTGCGGCCGGCGCCGGACAACGCGCGCCGGCGCCCGAAGGCGACGCCGACCCGACGCGGGACTTGCGCAGCTACGTCATGCGGGGAGAGAAGCCGACGATGAATGAGGTGATCCAGCGCTTGCACGAACGCGGCATCCATTCGGGCCTGGGGGCGTTCAACCCGCCGGGTACCAGTCCGCCGCTGGTGGGCCTGGCGGTGCCCAAGGATTTCGTGCTGCCGACTGGCTATGTGCGGCATCACCAGGTCACCGACGACGGGCAGGTGATCGAGCCGGTCCTGATGTTCGCGCCGGATTTCCAGCTATACGATGCCGCCAACCGCCCGATCGAAATGCCGAAGGACGGGGTCGTGCCGCCTGAACTAGCGCCTCCCGGGTTGCCTCTCCGGCGCATCGTCATTCCGCCACCCATCGAATCGTCCGGACAATGAAGAACCTGGCTTGCCTTTCCCTCAGCGCGGCAATGGCCGCGATCTATGCCAATGGCGGCGCCGGCTGGATGCTTGGCTTCATCCTGCTCGTGCCATGGCTGCTGGTGCTGGACGGGCGGCCTTCCCTCAAGTCGGCGTTGTTGTGGGCTTGGGCGATGTCCGTGGCTTACAGCGCTGCCGGCTTCGCCTGGTTTGGCGCGGCGATCGGACGCTATAGCCAGCTGGGCGAGCCTGTGGGGCTGGCGGTGCTGCTGCTTGCGGGGCCGCTGTTCCAGCCGCAATTCCTTGCCTTCGCGCTGGTGCGGCGGCTGGCGTCGCGCTGGTACGGGCCCACCTGGCGGGCGCTGGCCGCGAGTGCGGCCTGGGTCGCCACGGAATGGCTGGTGCCGCGCCTGCTGGGCGATACACTCGGTTATGGCCTCTATCCGTCGCGTCTACTGCGGCAGGCCGCGGATGTGGGGGGCGCGGCAGGGCTCACTTTCATGCTGTTGCTGGCCAACGAGGCTGTGGCGGCAGGGTTCGCACGGCGCGCGCAGGGATGGCGTGCGCCGGCAGTGCCATGGGCGGCGGCGGCCTTGGTTGCGGCCCTGCTGGCGGGATACGGCGCGACTGTCCTGTCGGGCGGGCAGGCGCCTGAGGGCAAGCCGCTGCGCATGGGGCTGATACAAGCGAACATGGTCGATTTCGAGGGCCAGCGGCAGCAGAAGGGCGCCTACGCCTGGGTGCGTGAAGTGCTGGACCGGCATTTTGCGATGGGCTATGACGCGGTCGCGCGGCAGCGGGCGGAAGCCGTGCTCTGGTCGGAGACGGTGTATCCGACCACTTTCGGCAAGCCGAAAAGCGAAGCGGGGGCGGAGTTCGACCGTGAAATCCTGGACTATGTGAATGCTGCCGGGGTGCCGCTGGTATTCGGGACGTATGACCGCGACAGCGCGGGCGAATACAATGCAGCGGCATTCGTGCAGCCCGGCGCGGGATTGGCGGGCGTGTACCGCAAGACGCGTCTGTTCCCGTTCACGGAATACTTGCCGGCGTGGCTCGATACGCCCGCTGTGCGCCGCCTGCTGCCATGGGCCGGCAGTTGGATGGCCGGCAATGGCGCGCGCGTCCTGCCGCTGCGCTTGGCGGACGGGCGCGAAATCCCGGTGCTGCCGCTGATTTGCCGCGACGATGTCGATCCCGGCCTGGCGCTGGCCGGGGCCCGCCTTGGCGCGCAAGTGATCCTGACCATGTCGAACGATTCCTGGTTCAGCGGCGATGGGCCCGGGGCGCGCCTGCACCAGGCGGCGGCGGCATTCCGCAGCATCGAAACGCGCTTGCCGCAGTTCCGGGTGACGAGCAATGGTTACAGCGCGGCCATCGATGCCAGTGGCGACATCCTGGCGGCGACCGGCGTGGGCGGGCCGGCCCTGGTGATCGCGGATTTGCCGGTGCGGTCGCCGGCGCCGACGCTGATGCTGCGGTGGGGCGACTGGGTCGGCCCGGCGGCGCTCGTTTTGCTGCTGGTGCTGGCAACCAGGCCGCTCGCCGCGCTCTGGCGGCTGGTGCCTGCCGCAATGCGGCGCAGCGCGCGCAAGGCGCCAGGCTGGCCCTTGCGGGTCGCGGTACTGACGCCGGGCGCCCGCATCCTCGCTGGCGTGCTGCGTGCGGCCGCGCGCGCGGGACTGCTCGCGATGTTCATCATGCTGCTCCAGAGCGAAGCGTTGCGCAGCAATACACTGGGCCAGATCCGTCTCTTTGGGCTGCTATTCATGGTGCCGGAGGCCATGGCGTGGTGCGTCCTGATGGCATTCGGGGCCCGCGCCTCGCTCGGCGCGGGAATGCTGGTGCTGACGCGCGGAACGCAACGGCTCGAATTGCCATTACGCGATATCGCGGCGGTGCAGCCGTGGCGGTGGCCGCTGCCGGGGCCGGGCGCCTCGCTGCGGCTGGCCTCGGGGCAGTACTGGCGCTATGGACTGGGCGTGGCGGATCCGCTGGCATTCGCGCGTGCGCTGGCCGGACAGGGCGGACCGGCAGCGGCCGATGCGCCGCCCTGGTGGCGACAGTCGGCGAGCCGCCTTGACGCGCCGCTCATGAAGTTCGTCCTGCTGCCGCTGGCGCTGGCGATCCCGGCGTTTCATTTGCACCAGCGCATCTCGTATGGCAGCGCGGTGGGGGAATACTACAGTTTCGGCTTGGCCGCCTATCTCGGCGCCTTCGGGCTGTGGTGGGCAGCCTGGACGATCGGCGTGGTCCTGGGCGCTGCCGTCTTGCGCACGGCGATCGAAGCGGGCGCGCTGGTGGCGGCGGCATGGCGTCCGCGTGACGCGGCGGGGATCCGGCTTGGGCTGGAGCGCCTTGGGCATATCGTACTGTATGGGATCGTGCCAGGATGGCTGCTGGCGCGGGCGCTCGGCATCTGAGCCGTACCTGCCGCCCTGGCGCCCAGGGTGTTCAGACGGTAGGGCGGATTTCGAATACGGCGCCGGCGGGCGCGGGCTCGGCGTCATCCGCCACCTGGACGCGGTTGACGCGGGCGGCGGCCGGGCCCTGATGGGCCCAAGCGACGATGGCGTCCAGCGCCGGCGCCGGACCGTGGACGCAAGCTTCCACCGCGCCGTTGCTTCGGTTGCGCACCCAGCCGGCCAGGCCCAGGGCGGTGGCCCTTTCGGCAAAGGCGTAGCGGTAACCGACGCCTTGTACCACGCCTTCGATCAGCAGATGTTTAGCCATTACATCCTCCAGTTGACGCGGTTGCGGCCCGCCTCCTTGGCACGGTAGAGCGCCGCGTCCGCCGCTTCGAACAGGGCGGGCGCGGGTTCATGCCCGCCGACCGCCAAGGTAGCGCCACCAATGCTGACCGTCAGCACCGGGCAGGCGACTGACTGCTCATGGGGGATCAGCAATTGCGCCACCGCCTCGCGGATGCCTTCGGCCACGTACAGTGCTTGCGCCGCATCCGTTTCCGGCATCAGCAGCACCAGCTCTTCGCCGCCGTAGCGCGCCGCGACATCGCAGGGCCGGCGCATGGCATTGCGCGCCACCCTGGCCACGGCCCGCAGCGCGCGGTCGCCCGCCGGGTGGCCATAGTGGTCATTGTATTGCTTGAAACAGTCGATATCGAGCAGCGCCACCGACATGGTGTGCGCATGGCGGGTGGCCCGCTGCCATTCGTTGGCGTACATTTCGTCGAAGCGGCGCCGGTTGGCCAGTTCCGTCAAGCCATCCATATGCGCCAGGCGTTCCAGCAAGCGGCGCTGGCGCACCACCTGCAAATGGGTGGCCACGCGCGCCATCACGACCGTGGTATTGAACGGCTTGGTGATGTAATCGGCTGCCCCCAGCTTGAGGCCCTTGGCTTCGTCCTCGGGGCGGCCCATGCCGGTGATGAAGATCACTTCGATATGGGCGGTGGCGGGATCGGCGCGCAAGCGGCGCAGCACTTCGTAGCCATCCATGTCGGGCAGCATGACGTCGAGCATGATCAGGTCCGGCAGGTGGCGCTGGGCGCGCTCGATGGCCTGCTCGCCGGATTTGGCGAGCAACACCACGTATTCGGGCTTGAACAGCGTGGCGAGCACCTGGCGGTTGATGCCATCGTCGTCCGCGATCAGGACCTTTTGTGTTTCCGGGTTCATGGGGTTGTTTCCATGTCGATGTCCATCGCCCGTGCCAGCTCGGCAAGGGGACGTAAGGCGTCATGATATTCGATATCGTCCACGGCACGCTGGATTCGCGCCAGCACGGCGGCATGCGGCGAACCGGCCAGCAGGGCGCTGAGCTCGGTCAGCAAGTCTTCCGAACGGGCATCGTCGGCCCGCAGGTAGCGCTCGAGTTCACGCAACAGGCGGGCGAAATCGGCGCCCTGGTTCTCGCTGGCACTGGCGCTGGCGGGCGGCTGCAAGGCGTTGGCAAAACCGGCCAGGATGATTTCCAGCGACTGGGCCATGAGACCGGCTTCGCGGGTACAGCGTTCGGGGCGACCGTCGCGCAGGCCCGCTTCGACGATGTCGGACAGTTGGGCGAGGCCGGCGGCGCCCAGGTAGGTGGCGCTGGACTTGAGGTTGTGCGCCAGCCGTTCGACCGGCCCCCAGTCGCCGCCGGCCAGGGCCGCCGCCAGCAGGGCCGGTCCATCGCCGTACTCGTTGCAGAAGCTGCGCATGCGCTTTGCCAGGATGGCCGGGTTGCGGTCGGCACGGGCCATGGCGTATTGCCAATCGACACCGGCCAGCGGCGGGTAGGCCACGGCGGCCGGGGCCGCCGCTGGCGCGCCGGCAGCGGCGCCGCCGGGGGCGGCCGGCAGGCTGCGGCCGACCAGGC
The DNA here is from genome assembly GCA_946482335.1 of uncultured Duganella sp. The sequence continues at coordinate 15,408 of CAMLRG010000068.1, forward strand.
GGGACGGATCGATCCATTTCAGCAGCGCGCGGAACAGGACGTCGGGGTCGATCGGCTTGGTGATGTGGTCGTTCATGCCCGCCGCCAAGCTCTTGGCCTGGTCCTCCGGCATGGCGTGCGCCGTCATGGCGATGATCGGCAAGGCGCGCAGCGCTTCGATGGCGCGGATCTGGCGGGCCGCGGTCAAGCCATCCATCTCCTGCATCTGCACATCCATCAGCACCAGGTCGTAGTCGTCTTGCTGCACCATGCGCAGCGCTTCGCCGCCATGGACGGCGACGTCGACCTGCACCTGGGCCGTTTCGAGGAAATCGATCGCCACTTCGCGGTTGTTGGCATTGTCTTCCACCAGCAGGATACGGGCGCCGTGCAGCCTTGCCAGCTCGTCCGCCGGCACGCCGCGCGGCTCGCGGCCTGCCGCGGCGCAATGGGCCTGCTCGGGGCGCAGCACTTGCAGCAGGCTGTGATAGAGCAGCGCCGGGCCGACCGGCTTGGTCAGGAAGCCTTGCAGGGGCAATTCGCCTTCCTGCTGCAAGACGGTCTCGCGGGTGCAGGCGCTGACCATCAGGATCGACGGCGGCGCCGCGAAGCGCGGGTCGGCGTGGATGCGGTGGATGGTCTCGACCCCGTCCCAGCCGGGCATCATGTAATCCATCAGGACCACCTGGTAGGGGGTGCCGGCTTCCACGGCGCGCAGCAGGATGTTGAGCGACTGTTCGCCGGACGTCGCGCAATCGGCGGCCACGCCGAACGAGCCCAGCATTTCCACCAGCGCTTCGCGCGCGGTGGCGCTGTCATCCACCACCAGCACGCGCGCCTGCTGCAGGCCGGCCGCGGCCGCCACCACGTCGCCGGCCGCCGCATCGCCCACGCCGAGCTTGACCGTGAAGCTGAAGCAGCTGCCGACGCCCTGCGTGCTGGTGACCTTGATGGAACCCCCCATCAGTTCCACCAGCTGGCGCGAAATGCTCAGGCCAAGGCCGGTGCCGCCGTACTTGCGCGTGATCGAGCTGTCGGCCTGGCTGAAGGACTGGAACAGGCGTGCCAGCTGTTCGGCGTCCATGCCGATCCCGGTGTCGCTCACGCTGAACTTGAGCACCACGCTGTCGCCGCTCATTTCGCCGGCCTTGACCGCCACCACGATTTCACCGCGTTCGGTAAACTTGACGGCATTGTTGGTCAGGTTGATCAATACCTGGCCCAGCCGCAGCGGGTCGCCGACCAGCTTGTGGGGCACGCCGCGCTCGACGCGGAACACCAGCTCCACCTTGCTGGCGTCGGTCTTGACGGCGGTCAGGGTGGACAGGTGGTCCAGCATCTCGTCCAGGCTGAACGGCACCTTCTCCAGCGTCAGCTTGCCGGCTTCGATCTTGGAAAAGTCCAGGATATCGTTGATGATGCCCAGCAGATGCTCGCCGGCGCCAAGGATCTTGGCCAGGTAATTGCGTTGCCTCGGGCTGGGGTCGGCCATCAGCGCCAGCCGGCTCATGCCGATAATGGCATTCATCGGCGTGCGGATTTCGTGGCTCATATTGGCCAGGAAGTCCGATTTCAGCCGCGTGGCCGCTTCGGCGCGCAGCATGGCGCTTTGCATGGCCTTGGTGCGCAGGCCCAGGATGCGCATGAAGATCAGCATGTCGAAGGCATTGCCGAACTGGAGAGCGTGCATGGTCCAGAAGTTGGCGGCCAGCTTGCCGCCGATGACCTGGCTCAGCACCACGGACGACAGGAAACTGACCGCCCAGCCGACCAGGAAATAGATGCCGACCGAATCGCCCCGGCGGGCGCGCATGAAAGCGCCCGGCAAGCCAAGCAGCATCGGCAGCAGGCCGAGGGTGCTGACGACGATGACCAGGACTTCCACACTGATGAGGTCCAGGCAGTAGGCCAGCGCGAACAGGGCCGCCAGCGCGGCACCGCCCTTCATCAGCCGGGAAAAGATGCGGTCGACGCCCGGCCGCGCCAGGGCTTGTTCGACGAACAGGTAGCCGCCGCAGGATGCCATCAGGGCGAACAGGCCGCCGGCGTGCAGCGTCATCCAGACGTTGTCGCGCCAGATGTATTGGCTGCCCAGGCCGAAGAACTCAACGGAAAACAGGGTGGTGCCGGCGATCAGCAGGGCGTATTTGCCGAACAGCGGTTCGCGCAGATTGACCCATTGCGCCAGGCTGTACAGCAGCAGGCAGAGGCTCAAGCCGATCAGGATACCTTGCAGCATCTGTTCGGCAAGGGCCGACGCGTGGTAGACGGCAGCCTTGGAGAAGCGGATCGGCAGGATCATCGAGCCGATATTTTCCACGCGCAGCAGCACCACGTGCTGGGCGCCCGGCTTCAGGCGCAGCGCGGCCGCCGGCGTGCGGCCGCCGCCGCCGGGGGCCACCACCGGCTGCAGGTTGCCGGTCACGGTATGGCTGTGCAGTATGCCGTCGGTGGCGGCGAAGACGTCAACGCGGTTGATTTGCGAGTAGTCGATATTCAGCGTCCACTCGCCGCTGCCTTCGGCCGGCACGGCGACCGGGATCCGGACCCAGACCACGGTGCCCTTGTTGACCCCCAGCGTGGCATAGGCCGATTCGGGCTTGCGGAAACGCTCGGCGGCCGCCAGCGCTTGCGCGGCGCTGAGCGAGCCGCCGGGGTCTTTCAGGATAGTGACGGCCGGCCAGGCGTCGTGCACGCCGGGGCGCTCCTCGAGCAAGAGCGGGGCCGGGCCGCCGGCGCTGGTGTCGGCGGCGGCGGTCAGGGGCAGCGCCGTGGCCAGCGCCAGCAACAGGACCGCCCATGCATGCAGGACGCGCGTCAGCATGGTTGCTGCCCTCCACCGGCGCGGGCGGCACGGCGGCCGGCCAGGCGCGCTTCCAGCGCATTCAGCCAGCGCGGAGCTTGGGGGTCGTCGCCCCAGCCGCGCACGGTGTCGTCGAGCTGGTTGAGCAAGGCTGGGGGAAGCTTCAACGGGCGGGTCTGGTCCATCAGGAATTTGACAGTGAATTGGTAGCCGACGATGCGGGTAATCATGCGGCAGATCGAAAAGCCGGGGACGGCCAGGCGCACCAGCGTGTCGATGGCGCGCACCAGGCCCATGCCGGCGCCGAACAGGATGCGCGACAGCAGGTTGACGCGCTGGTCCAGGGCCAGGTCGACCCGGGCGGCATCGCCGCACAGATAGCGTGTAAGCAGGACCGGGAACGGCTTCAGGATCCGCAATGGGATCTCGTCCTGCATCGCCTTCATCAGCGCAGCCCCCAGTGCCGGGCGCGGATCGGGTTGATAGGGCGACAGGCGGCCGCGCGCCTGCATGGCCTGGAAGCGCGTTGCAGCCTGCTCCATCGTGGGTGCCATCTGGCCAGCCTCAATGCCCAGCACGTGGCCGACGACGTTCCAGGCGTGCAGGTAGGCGTGTTCATCCTGCTGCGGCAGGGCGAGCCCGAGCTGGCGCAAGCCGCGCAGGAAGATGTAATGGAAGGTGAGCAGGGTATAGGCCAGCTGTTCCTGGTTGCACGGCAGGCCGTGGGCGCGCACGTCCCAGCCATGGTTGAACAGGGAGTCGTAGACGTGGCGGCACGGCGCATCGAGCGGCGCCAGCACGCTGCCCTCGGTTGCGGCGACCGCGGGATTGCCGCGCAAGATCAGGTGGCGGATGGTGGCGTGGATCAGGCGCACCTTGAGGATTTGCGCGATGCCGCCGCCTTCCGGACTGGTCAGTCCGCCGCGCATCATCACCGGGAAGATCATGGCGGCCGTGGAACGCACGCGGTAGTCGCAATGGGCCTCCAGCTGGCCGGCCACGTGCAGCACGCCGGCCAGGTCCGGCACCACATAGCATTCCGGCAGGCTGGCGCAGAACAGCAGGCTGCAGGACAACATGCTCATATCGAAGAACACTTCTTCCGCCCGCGCGATCAGGGCCGGCTCGGCCCACGGCGGCAGGGCGCTGCCCTGCGCCAGGTAAGCTTCCAGGGCGGCGGCGATGGGCGCCGGGGTGCCCTCCGGTGCGCGCCAGGCGGCGACGATGGCGTTCGATTGCCATTGGCCCAGCAAGCGGTTGACGATGGCGATCGCTTCCCATTGGCTGCCGTCATGGCCGGCCAGGATGGCTGCGATGGTATCGTCGGCCAGCGGGTCGGCGCGCAAGACCGGCGTGGCCGGTGCCGCCGCGCTCACGCCGCCACCTTCCAGCGCGTCCAGCCGCACAGGGCGGTCAGCAGCGGGATGCCCATTGCGAACAGGGCGATGGTGCGGGTTTCGATCGGGCTGCCCTGCACCGCCTGGAAGGCCATGCTGCCGCCGTAGATGAACAGCGGCACCAGGGCGTACAGCGGCGTGACGGCATTGCTGGCGGCCGGCGGCCGGCGCCGCAAGGTGGCGCGGAAACTGTAGATGATCACGAACGACACGCCCATCCAGCCCAGGAAGCCCTGCAGGGTCTCACCGAACCAGCCGCCGTCGGTCTTGGTCATGATCCACGCCTTCAGCGTGAACACCATGTAGGGGTCGGCGCCCAGGTCGTAGGCGGTGACGATCATGGCCGCGATGAAGGACATGATGAGCGATTGCAGCGCCGGCGGCGCGCCATCGGTGGGCGCCTGCCAGACGATCAGGTTGGCGATCACATAGGCCACGTAGCACAGCGCGAACCACATCAGCGGGATGATGAAGGGCACGGCGCCGATGCGCGGCCCCAGCACCTCGGTGTAGGTGTAGGAACCGAAGAACAGGCCCTGGGTGGCGCCCAGCTGTTCGGCGATCCAGCCCAGCACCACGCCGATGCCGACGAAGCGCAGCGCCGGCGCGGGTCCGAGCAGGTGGCTTGCGCTGGCCCAGCAGCAGCCGAACATCAGGATCGAACTGAGCACCAGGAGTGCCGTGGTCTCGCCCCAACTGCGGACGGCGAGCACCGCCAGGAATGCTGCGAGCAGGAGCAAGGTGATGCGGGGCAGTTGGTTCAGCACTGGCTTCATACGCCTCTTTCTTTAGAAGTGGTAGTCGAAACGGATGTCGAAAGTCCTCGGTTCGCTTGGCACGGACATGCCGAAACTGTCGATCGTGATGGGCTGCACCTTGTTTTCGAGGTTCCTGGCGCGCGCCATCACACTCCAGCTGGCGCCGTCCGGGCGATAAGCCAGCGTGAAGTCGCTGTGGGTGCGGGCCGGAACCCGGTACTGCAGCAACTGGCTGGAAACGCTGATGTTATAGGCAGCGCTGCGGCGCGCATTGAGGCCGGCCAACAAGGCGGCGCCCGGCAGGCGGAACGTATGCTCCCATCCCAGGCTGAGCACGGAACGCGGCGCACGGTCCAGCGGCTCGCCGGCCCAGGACGCCACGCCGTTCGGCCGGTAGGCGACATAGTGCGCATCGAGCAGCGTCAAGCCGTAGCTGAAACTGTCGGCGGAACCCGCGCGCCACTGTCCGTCCAGCTCCAACCCCTTGACGCTGGCCACGCCGGCGTTCTGGGTCACGAAGCGCGGCGCGCCGGCGACGATGGCGACACCCGACAGCTGCAAGTTGGTGTAGTCGTAGTTGAAGAGCGCCAGGTTCACGCTGGCGCGCTTGTCCAGGATGCGCGCCTTGACCCCGGCTTCCCAGGACTTCAGCGTTTCCGGCTGGTAGAACAGGGTTCCGGCCGGGACGGCGACGGCGGCCGGGCATGGGATGCCCAGCGCGCTGGAACCGGCCAGGCAGCCATCGTTGAAGCCGCCGGATTTATAGCCGGTGGCGATGCTGGCGTAGGCCATGGCCGACGGCGCCAGGTCGTATTCGGCGCCCAGCTTCCAGGTGGTCTTGCTGGTTTCCAGCGTCGCATTGTTGAGCAACTTGAAGTCGGTGGCCGGGTTGAAGGTCGGCGCTTGCTGGAAATTGGTGGAGCCGACACGCGATTTGTCGTCGTCGGTATGGCGCACACCGGCCGTGGCGCGCAAGGCCGGCGTCACGCTGTACGTGAGCTGGCCGAAAACGGCCTTGCTGCGGGCAATGGTTGGACCGTGCGGGAACACATAGTAAGGCGGCAGTTTGAGCAGCTGCAGGTCGCGGAACACATACAGCTGGTGCGACTCTTCGCGGAAATGGTACAGGCCGGCCTGCGCCTTGAACGGCCCGCTGCCCTTGGTGGACAGGCGCAGTTCGTGCGAATCCTGGCGCTGCTCGCCCCAGAAGTTTTCGTGCACGCCGATGGAGAGCGTCGGCAGCGCGCGGTAATAGAAGTTGGCCAGGAAGTCGTGCCGGGTCTTGCGGTGCGAGCCGAGGTAATCCAGCGCGACCGGACCGAGGTCCCAGGACAACTCGGCACCGAAGGCATCGGTCGACTTATGGCTGTAGCCTTGTTCGAGCTTGGTATTGAAGGGCTTGAAGCGGTTGGTCAGGCGCTCCGCGCTGCTGGCGTCGTACCACACCGGCTTGCCGGCCGCGATGCCCTGGTAGAAATTGGTGTCCGGCACCACGTTGTCGATATTGCCGGCCTGCCGGGCATGCTCATAGCGCAGCAGGAGCGCAGCGGAAGGGCCCAGCGCCAGCCTGGCCGACAGGCGCGCCGCGCGGTCGTCGCGGTCCTGGCCCAGCTGGAATGGCGTGTCCTGCCCATTGCGCAGGTAGCTGTCGTGGCGATTGACGGCCACGGCGGCGCGCAGGGCCAGCGCGGCAGTGACCGGCACGTTCAGCATGCCGGTCGCCACCCGTGAGCTGTAGTTGCCCAGCGCCAGGCTGGCCGCGCCCTCCAGCCGCTGGACCGGCGCGTTGCTGATGACGTTGACCACGCCGGCCGTGGTGTTGCGGCCGTACAGCGTGCCTTGCGGGCCGCGCAACACTTCGATGCGGTCCACGTCCAGGAAACCGAGGGTTTGCGCCTGCGGGCGGGCGATATAGATCCCGTCCAGCATGAAGGCGGCCGACGGGTCGCCTTTTTCGGTGGCATCCGAGTTCGATACGCCCCGGATGGTGATGCGCAAGCCATCGGCGGCCCCATCGAGATGCACGTTGGGCAAGCGCTTGCCGATGCCGGCGGCGTTATCGATGCCCAGCTTGTCCAGCTGGGCACCGGTGAGGACCGACATCGCGACCGGGGTCTGCGATTCGGGCGTGGCGATGCGTTGCGCCGTGACGAGCACTTCCGGCAACTGATCTGCAGTTTGGCCATGCGCCCATCCCGGCGCGCCAAGCATGCCGGCGACGGCCGCCGCCAGCAGTGTTGGTCGCAAATGCGCCCCTTGTTTCGACATGATTTCCCCTGGAGCCCTTGCCTTATATAGATATTTTGGCAATATTGTGAAGTGTGGCTTGCAAAGATCAAGAGTCTAACAGTTCATGTGCCTTGGAAACAATGCGATGTAGGCTTTGCCCGACACGAATTCAGTGCGCACGCCGATAGCGTGCCGGGCGCCGCAGGGCAATACTGGCGTTAAGCCTGAATCAGGAAAAGGAGGGCATCATGCTTTTGCGCAACATAACCATGGCTTGCGCCCTGGCGTGCAGCTGTCTTGGCACGGCAATCGCCGCCGGTGAACCGCAATATGTGACCGGCGGCGTCGGGATGGAAGAGCGCGGCGAAATGCTGGCCAGCAGGCCCGATTACAACGTGCGGATGACATTTGCGACGCGCGGCAGCGGCGAATACCGCTCCGATGTGCAAGTCGAGATCGCCGATACCCGGGGCCGTGTCAATCTCAACGCCCGGGATGCCGGGCCGCTGATGTTCGTCAACCTGGAGCCCGGCCGCTACCGGGTGACCGCCACGGCGGCCGATGGCCAGGTCCAGCGCCGCGAATTGCTGGTGCAACCGGGCCGCAGCAAGGACCTGTATTTCTACTGGAACGAACCGGCTACGATCGTGCAGTAGACATGAGCGCGTTCAGCGGACCGTAAGCGAAGGTCAGTTCGTCGTCGACTTTGCCGGTCTGCTGGAAGCGTTCCATATAGGCGCGCAACCGGCCCAGCATCACTTCGGCCGGTGCCGAGCCGGCGCTCAGGCGGCGCACGCCCAAGGCGGCCAGTGTTGCCGGCGGCGGCAGGGTGGCGCGCGCCAGGACGTTGAGCGGCATCGTGGTGCCTTGGGCCAGGGCGGCGATCTCGCCCTCGTCGGTGACGCCGGCCGCAAACAGGCCGTTGGCGCCCGCTCCTTGGTAGAGCGCGGCGCGGCGCAGGGTTTCCGCCGTGCGCTGGCCCGGTTCGGCCAAGCCCTTCAGGTACACGTCGCAGCGGGCATTGATGTACAGGTCCACCCCGGCCGCGTTGGCGGCGCCGCGGGCGGCGGCGATCTTGCGCACCAGGAGTTCCGGCGCCGCGTGCCCATCCTCGATATTGATGCCGACGACGCCGGCCTGCAGCAGCTGGGTAACGAACCGGCCCACCAGTTCGGGTTCGGCCGAATAGCCGTCTTCGATATCGACGGTCAGCGGCAAGGCGCTGGCACGCACGATGTCGCGCACGGTTTCCAGCAGCAGGGCGGTGGGCAATTGCGAACCGTCGCCATAGCCATGGGCCCAGGCCACGGCGGCACTGCTGGTGGCCAAGGCTTTGGCACCGGCCAGGGCGGCGATGCGGGCGCTGCCGCCGTCCCAGCAATTGGCCAGCAGCAGGATGCCGTCCCGGTGCAGCGCGTGGAATTGGGTATCGTTGCGCATGTGGTGTTTTCCTTAACATTGTAGGGCAGGTCATTCTGCCACGGTTCACCGATTCGTGCTTTGGTACAATGCGGGGTTGCCCAACCAGACCCTGAACCATAGTGCAAAGCCGTCAACTCTACGCCCGCCTCCTGAAAGAATTCCTGCCCTATAAATGGGTGGCCCTGGCCACCTTGCTTGGCGTGGGCGTGGCTTCCCTGACCGACGTCTTGCTGATCCGCCAGTTGCAGAACGTGGTGGATGCCGTGAGCCCGGAGGCGCTGGGCGGCGCGCTGCAGCCAGGCGGCATGCTGGGGGCGGTGCGCGGCTGGCTCGACGGCATCCTGCCGTCCGATCCCAAGGCGGCGGTGCTGTGGTCGATCCCAGCGCTGATCATGGCGCTGGCATTGCTGCGCATGGTCAGCACTTTTTGCGGCGATTACGGTTCGGCGTGGCTGACCCAGCGCGTGCAAGCCAATGTGCGCGAAAAGATGTTCGCGCGCGTCTTGCGTTTGCCGAACCGCTACTTCGACCAATCCTCGACCGGCACCACGCTGTCGCGCATCGCTTTCGATGCGACCCAGGTGACGCAGGCGGGCCTGAGCGTGCTGACCATCGCGGTGCGCGATTCGGTGGCGGTGGCGGGCTACCTGGGATCGCTGTTCCTGATCGACTGGAAGCTGGCCTTGTTCTGCCTGGTGCTGATGCCCTTGGTGGCCCTGGTGGTCACCATTGCCGCCCGGCGGATGCGGCGCCTGAGCGCCAGTGCCCAGCATGCGATGGGGGAATTGACGCGCGTGCTGGATGAAAGCATCGGCGGCCAGCGGGTGGTCAAGATCTTCGGCGGCCAGCAATATGAGCAGAAACGCTTCGATGAGGTGGTCAAGCTGAACCGGCAGCTGGCGGTCAAGCATGCCTCGACGGCCGCCATGAATTCCGGCCTGATCATGGCGCTGGTGGGCGCCACCCTGTCCGCCGTGATCTACTACGCCTTGCTGCGTGCGCGCGAAGGCGCGCTGACGCCGGGCGCCTTCGTCGCCTTCATCACCTGCCTGATGGCGATGCAGTCGCCGATCAAGAACCTGACCAAGCTCAATGAGCCGCTGCAGCGCGGCCTGGCGGCCGCGGAATCGGTGTTCGGCCTGATCGATGCGCCGATGGAAACCGACACCGGCACCCGCGCCATTGAGCGGGCCAAAGGCCATATCGTGTTGGAAGACGTCGGCTTCCGCTATAACGCCGACGATCCGGAAGCGGCGCCCGCCCTGCGCTCGGTGTCGCTCGACATTCCTGCCGGCGAAACGGTGGCCCTGGTGGGCGGCTCGGGCAGCGGCAAGACCACGCTGGCCAGCCTGCTGCCGCGCTTTTATGACGTGGGCAGCGGCCGCATCCTGCTCGATGGCGTGGATTTGCGCGAGTACCGTTTGCCGGACTTGCGCAGCCAGATTGCGCTGGTGAGCCAGGATGTGGTGCTGTTCAACGATACGCTGGCGGCCAATATCGCTTACGGCGATCCGGCGCCTGACATGGGACGCATCGAAGCGGCGGCGCGCGCAGCGTATGCGCACGATTTCATCATGCGCCAGCCCTTGGGTTACCAGACCGAAGTGGGCGAGAATGGCTTGCGGCTGTCGGGCGGCCAGCGCCAGCGCCTGGCCATCGCACGCGCCATCTACAAGGACGCGCCGATCCTGATCCTGGACGAGGCGACCAGTGCGCTCGATACCGAGTCGGAGCGCCAGGTGCAGGCGGCGCTGGAAAAGCTGATGGAAGGCCGTACCACGGTGGTCATCGCGCACCGCCTGTCGACGATTGAAAATGCCGACCGCATCGTGGTGATGGCATCGGGCGCGATTGCGGAGCAGGGCGGGCACGAGGCACTGCTTGCCAAGGGCGGCATCTATGCGCGCCTGTACCAGACGCAGAAGCAGCTTGACCAGTAATTATTGGGTGGCCTGCAGCAGGTAGGCCGCCATATCGCGCGCATCGCGTTCCGAAACGCCCAGTTGCGGCATGGCGCTGCCGGGTTTGTGCTGTTGCGGCGTCCTGATCCAGCTGACCAGGTTCGCTTCATTCGTCGGCAGCCTGCCGGCGATGAAGGCGCGCCGGGCCAGGCCGTCGAGGTCCGGGCCGACAAAAGTCAGCGGCCCGGTGACACCCGGGATGTGGTGGCAGGACTGGCAGGCATACTGGGTCAGGGCCAGCCGGCCGCGCTGCAGGTCGGGGGCGGGCAGCGGCAGGGCGCCTGGGGGGCCAGGCCGCGGCGCTGCCGCCGGCTGCGGGATTGCCGCATATTCGGCCGGCGTCATCGCCGGCAGCGCACCGAGGAAAGCCACGACATCCCAGAGCTCCTGCTCGCCAAGGTGGAGGCGCCATGCCGGCATCCCGCTCATCTTGATCCCATTTGCCGTGATCCAGTACATTTCGCGCGGTTTCCAGCGCCGCGCCGCGTCGGTGAGCGGGCCGGGCACCGGCTGCATGCTCATGCCGATGGTGCCTTGTGCGGTACCGGGCCCGCCATGGCATTGCTGGCAATGCTGCTGGAAGATCGTGCCGCCGCGCGCGATGGCTTGCGCCGGCGAGCCGTCGTCCCGCGCCACGATGCCGCGCGCATGGAAGCGCACCGACTGCTGCATGCCGCGCTCGA
>CAMLRG010000069.1 GCA_946482335.1 uncultured Duganella sp.
GAGCAGCGGACTTTTAATCCGTTGGTCGCAGGTTCGAGCCCCGCACGGCCTACCAAGATACGCAAGGAAGCCCACGAATTTCGGTTCGTGGGCTTTTTTGTTTCTGGTCCATTTGCGCGCCAATTCGGCGCCGCACCTTCCGTCGGGATCAAATCAAGCTCGACGCCAATTCTCGCCTACTTCGCGCAGCGCAACCCTAGAGCGGCAGCCCAGGAAACCTCGCTAATGGCCGCGCCCTGTTCGCGCCAATGCAACAGTGGCTTACTTCCCACAAGGCACAATACGTTAATCCGCGTATAATGAAGTTTCCATTTTGGAAATTTCGAGTTGGCGGATGCGGCTGATCCTGTTCATCGTGATGTTGACCGTTGCGGCGTGCGAGCTGTTCGCCCTGCACGCGCTCACGCCGCTGGAAAACAATGTGCTGGACTGGATGGTGCGCTCGCATGCGCAGCAGAAAGCGCCCTCCCCCGACATCGTGGTCGTCAACATCGACGACCAAAGCCTGGCACGCATGCAGGACGTGGCGGGCGCCTGGCCGTGGCCGCGCGCTGTCCATGCAGAACTGCTGGCAGGGCTGCGGCGCCAGTCGCCACGGGCCATCGTGTTCGATATCAGCTTTGTCGAGCGCGACGTCTACCGCCCGGAAAGCGACCAGCTTTTCAACGATGCCCTGGCCGGCAATACCAATGTCTATTTCCCGATCGTGCAGCTGGAGGCAGGCCGGGCGGACGCCAGCCTGCCGGCATCGGCCATCGCCGCACAGATCGGCTTGATTCGCACCGAGGCCGCCAATCCCGACGCCCGCCTGCGCGTCATGCCGCCATTGGCAGTCGACCCGGCCTTCTGGCGCACCGGCACCATCAACCTGCTGAGCGATGCCGATGGTGTCACGCGCCATTACGAATTGTTTACCGATCACGGCGGCTGGCTGTTGCCCTCCTTGCCGGCGCGGGTGGCAAGCGATCTTGGCTACGCGGTACCGCGCCAACCCAGCATGCTCCTGTCCTGGCGCAGCCCCGCGACGGGCTATCGCACCATTTCCTACGCCGACCTGCATGAAGACTTCGGCCGCGAACATCCTCGGCGCCCCGCCAACGAGCTGGCCGGGAAAATCGTGATCGTCGGCGCCAATGCCACCGGCCTCAATGACTTGCGCCACACGCCGATCGACAGCCGCTATCCCGGGGCACTCGTCCTGGCCACCGCGCTCGACAACCTGCAGCATGGCAGCATGATGCGCGCGCCGGAAGCGTGGATGGTCCCAGCGGCACTGCTGTTGTCGATGGTGCTGATGTACGCCCTGTTCGTGCGCGGGGTCCACATCGTCTTGCTCGGCGCCGGCCTGGGCTCGTGCAGCATCATGGCGTTCCTCGGCATGTATTGGGCGGTCGGCCAGCAGTGGCGGGTGCCCGCCGTATCCGCCCTGATGCTGCTTTGGGCTTACTACATCGCAGGCGCATTGCAGGCTTATCTCGCGGAACGCCGAACGCGCCAGCAAGCCGTGAAAATGTTCAGCCGTTTCGTCAATCCGCATGTGGTGCACCAGCTGGTGCAGCACGGCGACCTGGCGCGCGGCGGGGAATCGCGCGATATCACCGTGCTGTTTTCCGATATCCGTGGCTTCACTACCCTGTCCGAAAACCGCAGCCCGCAAGAAGTGGTTGCGCTGCTTAACCGCTATTTCACCCTGCAGGTGGACGTCGTGTTCCGCCACGGCGGATCGCTCGACAAGTTCATCGGCGATTGCATCATGGCTTTCTGGGGCGCGCCGCTGGATGACCCCAAACACGCATGCAACGCCGTCTCGGCCGCGCTCGAAATGGCGGAAGTCCTGCAGCGCTTCAAGGAAGAACTGGGCGCACAGGATCTGGATTTCGATGTCGGTATCGGCATCCATTCCGGCCCCGCCGTGGTGGGGCTGATCGGCTCGGACAAGCGGCGCGAATATACCGCCATCGGCGACACCGTCAACCTCGCCAGCCGCATCGAAGGCTTGACGAAGGGCGTCACACGCATCCTGGTGTCGTCGGAGACAGTGGCGCGCTGCGGCGACGCCTTCGAATTCACACCGTTCGGCGCATTCGACGTCAAGGGACGGGAGCAGCAAGTATCACTGTTTGGCCCAAGAGGAGAACCCAGTCAATGAAGACGACCTTGTACACGCTGGCCATCGCGGGAGGCTTATGCCTTCCTGCCGCTGCCGAACAGGCCACCGCCGTGCGGCCGACCGATGTCAAAGCCAAGCCATTTACCGACGCGCCTACCGTCACCAGCCTGGCGGAACGCAGCCGCGTTGAAGTCCTCAAGCGCGAAACCAGCTGGATCGAGATCAACTCCGGTTCGCACACGGGCTGGGTCAGGATGCTCAGCCTGCGTTTCGAACAACCCGCTACAGCAGCCGCCGCAAAAGGCGCGCCCAACCTGTTCCGCGCGACCATGGAGAAAGGCAGCGGCGGTAGCGTCGCCACCACTGGCGTGCGTGGACTGAAGGAAGAACAGCTTACCAACCCACAGCCCAATCCCGCCGCGCTCCAGCAAATGCAATCCATTGCCACCGGCGCTGGCGATGCGGGCGCCTTTGCCGCCAAAGCTGGGTTGCAGGTCCAAGCGGTCGACTATGTCGTTGCGGGAGAAATCAAATGAAGCCGCTGAAGTTCGTGATGGCGCTGGCCGCCGCCCTGCTGGTGTCCAATCCAGCTGCCGCCCAGTTCGGCTTTGGCAGCTTGGGCAAGACGCTTGATAGCGCGAAAGCCCTGTTCGACAAGGGTATGAAGATCAACGATGCGATGCGCGAATTCACCCTGCAGGAAGAGGCAGCGCTGGGCGAGGAAATGGCCAGCAACCTGCTGGGCGCCGCACCTTTGTACGGCGACATGGCGGTTCAGCGCTACGTAAACCAGGTCGGACAATGGGTAGCGGCGCAAGGCGAACGTAAAGATCTCAGCTGGCGTTTCGCGGTGCTGGACGATGCCGAAGCAAACGCCTTCGCCGCGCCGGGCGGCTACGTCTTCATCACGCGCGGCTTGCTTTACAGCCTGCGCAACGAGGCCGAACTGGCTGGCGTGCTGGCACATGAAATCGCCCATGTGCTGCGCAAGCACCAGCTGGCCGCCATCAAGAAATCGCTACGCACTTCGCTGGGCACGGATTTCCTCACCGAGAAACTGGAGCAGAAAGCCTTCCGCAGCGGGAACGGGCAATTGAGTCCCTGGTTCCGCGACCTGGCGAACGTCGGCACGCAGCTGTATGTCCGGGGGCTGGACAAGGAAGACGAATTCGAAGCGGACCGCATGGCCGTGGTGCTGGCAGCCCGCGCCGGCTACAACCCTTACGGCCTGCCCGCAGTCTTGCAGACACTGCAGACCGTGAATGCCGACCACGCCGGCCTGGCGCTCCTGTTCAAGACCCATCCGCCTTTTAATGCAAGGCTGGATGCCCTGTCGACGGCGATGGCACAAGGCTTCGACAGCTTCGACCACTTACCCGAGGGGAGCGACCGCTTCAAGTCCAGCCTGGCATTGTCCGCAACAAAGTGATTGCGTAATAAGCATGTCATAAGCGCTCTTTACCCTAGAGCGTTTTCCACCATTGCAAGGTTATTGACATGCAACTGCTTTCATCGCGTCCCCAGATCCTGGCCCTGGGTATTGCGCTCGCCCTGAGCGCCTGCGGCGGCTCCTCCGACGAACCACTGGTCATCCCGGCAGCGCCGGCCGACCAGGGTGCGGCGGAAGTGGTACCGCTCCCATCGGCCACTGCCTTCGTCGACACAATCGCCACCAACCAGCGTGGTGACGCACGCTACGCGACCCTGGCAACCAATGCCGGCGTACGCGTGCTCGGTGGCTTCCTCGATATCTGGAAACCACTGACCGAAATCGTTGACGCCGGCGTTACCGCGCCCGCTGTCGACGGCTTCCCGGCAGTGGTAGCCTCGGCCTGGAGTGGCGTGCCCAACGATGGCACCCCGGACGGCAAAGTGGTCAACGCCACCGTGCACCAAGCGAATATCGATTACGTGATCAAGGCCACGACCAATCGTACCGCAGAACAAGGCGTGCAAGCCTACCTCGACGACCGTCGCGGCAAAGGCTACAGCGTTACCGACGGCATGGGCCCGCTGGCCAACGCCTGGCGCACCGCCGCCCAGCAGACGACCAGCATCACCGCGGTCGCGGCTGATGCCACCACCGTGCTGTACAACGATAGCGGCAACAATACCGGCGTCGCTGGTAGCGCTAACCCAAGCTTCGGCAGCGTGGTCGACCTGGTCAACCTGGTTGGCGCCAATGCCTCCACCGAGCCGGCCAAGCGCTTCTACAAATACGCCCGCCCTTACCGCTGGAGCAGCAGCGTGGTCGTCCTTCCAGCGCTGGTGCCGGCCAAGAGCAAGACCCCGACCACCGATGGCGGCTTCACCAGCGGGCATTCGGCCGAAGCCGTGCGCGATGCGGTCGCCATGGCCTATGCCGTTCCGGAGCGCTTCCAGGAAATGTTGAGCCGTGGCCTCGAGCTGGGCGAATCGCGCATCCTGTCCGGCATGCACTCGCCCTTGGATGTGCTGAGCGGCCGCATTCTCGGCCAGGCCAGCGCCGCCGCCAACCTGGCGGATCCGGCGAATGCGGCCAAGAAGGCCGCTGCCGTGACCCAGGCCCACACCACATTGATGGCCGCCACCGGCACCACCACCGAGACTTTCGCTGCCTATGCCCAGTCCGGCACGCCAGCCAACGACCGCTTCGCCGATTACGCCACCAACAAGGCCAACTACCTGCGCCGCAGTACGTATGGCTTCGCACCGATTGCCGCCACCAATGCCGCCGCCGTGGTGCCGAAAGGCGCCGAAGTGCTGCTGGAAACCCGCCAGCCTTACTTGAGCGCTGCCCAGCGCCGCGTGGTGCTGAAGACCACCGCACTGCCATCGGGTTATCCGGTCATGGATGACCCCGAAGGCTGGGGACGCCTGAACCTGTTCGCTGCGGCCGATGGCTACGGCGCATTCAGCGGCAACGTCACCATCGTCATGGATGCCGGCAAAGGCGGCTTCAACGCGGTGGACCGCTGGCGCAACGACATCAGCGGCACCGGCAAGTTGATCAAACAGGGCACGGGAACGCTGAAGCTGGCCGGCACCAATAGCTGGACCGGTGGCACCGAGCTGGCCGCCGGCACGCTGCAGGGCGATTCCACTGCCGCTTTCGGCACCGGCGACGTCTACGTCAGTGGCGGCACCCTGGTCGCCAACGCCCCGGCAGCCCTGAAGCTGGCCGGCAAATACACGCAACTGAGCGGCAGCACCACGCTGGAGCTGGCCCTCGGCGGCGCCACGGCTGGCAGCCAGGGCAGCCTGTCCGTGGCCTCCACCGCCACCATCGCTGGCGGCACGCTGCGGGTCAAGTTCGCCAACGGCTATAAACCCAAAGCGGGCGACGTTCTGACCGTTATCACGGCGTCCAGCCTGAAGGGCAAGTTCACTACCATTATGGTGGATGGCTTCAGCAATGTTACGCCCAACTACAGCCCCACCACGCTGACGCTGACCATCGGCAGCTAAGCCGCGGTCGGCGCCTCCCGCCAAACCTATCATTACGCAAGCCAGCCCACGGATGCCGGTTCGTGGGCTTTTGCTCGTAAACCGGTATCGACTGACGCTGCGCCGTCGATAACAGCCCATTTCACGTCGGTTTACACCCGACTACGGATCGATTACAGATCCGGAATAACTTAATTTCGTGACATTTTCCCGTGCCAGAATTTCTCACCTTCCGACAGGTCATGCAGCCACCTGTCGAATCGATCGTCAACTAATCTTGGAGCACGGAAATGGCAAATCACTACCAGGCATTGCAAAAACTCTATGTCGCTTACTACAACCGTCCCGGCGATCCCGCCGGTCTGGAATTCTGGAATGGCGTCGTTGAATCCCAGGGCGGCAGCACCACCGCCGTTTCCGCCGCCTTCGCGTCGTCGGACGAATACAAGGCCGCCTACGGCGGCAAGGACAACCGCACCGTCGTCAACACGGTCTACCAGAACCTGTTCGGCCGCGATGGCGAAAAAGCCGGTGTCGATTACTGGGCCGGCGCCCTCGATTCCAAAGTGGTCACGGTCGATGCCGTGGTGACTGCCATCGCCGCCGGCGCCGTGGGCGCAGACCTGGTCGCCTTCGACAACAAGGTCAAGTTCGCCACCGCCTTCAGCACGGCGCTGAACCTGCATCCCGAGCAAGCCGCCTACAACGGCAACGAAGCACTGGCCCATGCCAAGCAGCTGACTTCCGCCGTGACGACCGACGCGTCGCTGGCGACCGCCCTGTCCAATATGGATGCCTCGACCGCCGCCTTCGTGGCGGCCAGCAAGGCCCCAATCACCTTTACCCTGACCGCCAACGCCGACACCGGCGTGGCCTTCAAAGGCGGCGGCGGCGACGACATCTACAAAGCCACCGGCGCCACCTTCTCGGCCGGCGACATCCTGAACGGCGGCGGCGGCAGCAATACCCTGGCCCTGGCGGACGATGGCGCGGCACTGAGCGCCGGGCTGCCTGCAGGCGCCAAGCTGGAGAACATCCAGAAACTCAGCATCACTACCAAGGGCGCCGTCGGCGGCGCCACGGCCTTCGACATGAGCGGCTTCACCGGCGTGGAAGAAATCGGCATTGCCACCACCAGCGGCGGTGTGAACCTCAAGGTCGGCGACGGCGTGCGCGCAGTATCCGTCAGCGGCAATACGGCAGCGGCCACCCTGGCCGGTAACGGTTTGACCACGGTCAGCCTGGCTAACACCAGCCAGGCTGCCACCGTCAACAACAGCACGGCAGACCACACCCTGGGTCTGAACCTGACCGAAGTGGGCAACGCGGCCACCGTGACCGACGCCACCGCGAAGACGGTCAACCTGAAAGTCAACGCCCAGACCGGCGGCAAGGGTTCGGACATCAACCTGGCCACCGCCAACGCCACGGCCCTGAATATCGACAGCGCCGCGCAGTTCAAATTGACCACCACCGCGCTGGCAGCCGCCGACAAGCTGTCCACCCTGACCCTGAAAGGCGCCGGCGCCTTCAGCGCCGACCTGTCCGGCATTGCGCCGCTGACCACGGTCGATGCTTCGCTGTCTTCCGGCACCAACAGCTGGAAGGTTGCAGGCACCCCGAACCTGGCGTTCAAAGGCGGTTCCGGCGCCGACGACGTCACCCTGACCGGCCAGCTGGCCAGCAGCGACATCGTCCAGCTGGGCGCAGGCGATGACCGTTACGACTTCTCGCAGCTGGCGCAAAGCGGTGGCAAGGTCGACGGCGGCGCCGGCAAGGATATCGTCGTCATCAAGGAATCCGCCCTGCTTGGCACCTCGGGCGCTGTGGTGTACAGCGGTTTCGAAACCCTCGATTTCTCCAGCGGCAAAGGCCTCTACGATCTGGACCGCGTCGGTGAGGTGACCACCCTGCACACCCATGCCCGCCTGCGCAGCGACGTCGAATTCACCAACGGCCGCGCCAATTCGACCATCGAATTCGTCAGCCTGGAAAACAACCTGGACCTGGACGGCAAGCCGTTCGAGCACTTTGTGGTCGGCACCAACATCAAGTTCACCCAGAAGGATTCGTCCAGCGCCAGCGATAAGCTGACCATCAGCATGACCGCCCTCGACAGCCGTTCCGACGACCGCGTCAACGGCATCGTCCAGGCCAACGACATCGAAGCCAACGGCATCGAATCCATCACGATCCATTCCGCTGTCAGCAAGGTGGAAGCCGACAATCCCGCCACCGTCATCAATGAGGCCGCCACTGCCAACGAATACGTCAACAGCATGACCAAGCTGAAGGCGGAAGGCCTCAAGACCCTGTCCGTCACCGGCAATGCCAGCCTGGACCTGCACCTGGTCTACTCCACCACCATGACCACCTTCGACGCTTCCGGCTCCAGCGGCGACATGTACTTCGATGGCCTGATCAACAACGGCACGGGCGCCAAGACCGCGTTGAACTATATCGGCAGCCAAGGCATCGATTCCTACACCGCCACCGAAAGCGGCGTGGTCTTCCAGGGCAATGGCGGCAAGGACGAAGTGCTGCTGTACCGCTACACCGATGTCAAGGATGTCATCAAGTTCAACAAGGCCAGCGACTCCATCATCACCTTCGCCAAAGGCGACCAGAAGGAAAAGCTGGCATTCGACACCATTTACGACTTCAAGGTCGGCACGGACAAGATCGACCTGTCCGGCCTGCACCTGGCCGATGGCGCCAACCGCGGCGGCTTTGCCAAGTTCACCGTGGCGTCGAATACCACGCACATCCTGCAATCGACCATCAAGGATGGCGTCGGCGTCTTCAACGACAATGGCGTGAACCGTTCGATCGCCTTCGGCATGTGGGGCGTCGACGATGGCTGGATGATGGTCGACACCAATGGCGACGGTAACTATACTGACGGCACCGACATGATTTTCGCCATGTACGGCAATACGGCGATCCCGACGATGAGCGATTTCATCTTCTGACGGGACGTTCCGGCACCAGCCTGGCGGCACAAGCGGCCGGGCTGGTGTGAACATTCAGATCCGGGGACAAGCGATGGTTGAAGTCAATGGCGCCTTGCTCAGGGCGTTCTGCGCGGCGGGCAAAAGCATCCACCTGCTGGTGCAGGACCGCATGGCCGCCGGCACCACATGGGATACCGAGCAATGGTATGACGTGCAGGAGTTCCGCGCGCTGCTGGAACTGAGCAGCCGCTATAGCAATCCCGCGTCGGTGCTGGAACGCCTGGGCGAGGAAATGACGCTGGCCTGGTACTCCTATGGGCCGGGCATGAGCATCGCGCCCACCGCCCTCGAATTCATCCGCTTCCAGGCCGGCTCGCAAGGCTACCGCTCGGTGGTGCGCGGGGCGCCCAGCGACATCGGCAACTTCGAATTGCTTGAAATGGACCCGGCCGCGGGCATCGCCACCATCCGTTCCAGCACCATCTTCGAACGCGACATGGAAATTGGCATCCTCTACGGGGGACTGGCCGCCTGCAACGACCTGCTGTATTTCGACGTTGCGCTGCGCGAGGACCGCCAGCACTTCGACGTCCGCTTCGTATCGCGCGAAAACCGCGATACGCTGGCCTGGGCCGGTCCGCTCTCGGAAACCGAATGGCGGCTGCGGCACCAGATCCACCAATTCGAGCGGCGCGAATATTTCTGGGTCAGTATCAACGATACCCTGCACGAAGCGATGACGGAGCTGCAAAGCACGCAGCAGCAGCTCATCCTGCAGGAAAAGATGGCTTCGATCGGTACGCTGACCGCCGGCGTGGCGCACGAAATCAATAACCCGACCAACTTTGCCCATGCCGGGGTACAGGCGCTGGGCACCAAGCTGGAACGCTTCCGCCAGTTCCTGTTCGAGATCGCGGGCGACGACGCCGATCCCCGCGTGCTCGCCACCCTGAACGAGCGCTGCGACGAATTGCATGCGCAGCTGTCCACCATCCTGGAAGGCACCACGCGCATCCGCGACCTGGTAAAGGACTTGCGCACGTTTTCGCGCCTGGACGAAGCCGACAAGAAGCCGGTGCCGATCGGCGACAGCCTCTATTCGACCATCAACCTGGTGCGCACACAGTATGCCGACCGTACCCTGATCACTTGCCGGCTGGACGCCAACCCGGTGCTCGAGTGCTGGCCGGCCCAGTTGAACCAGGTGTTCATGAACCTGATCGTCAATGCCTGCCAGGCGATCGAACGCAAGCAGCGCGACCGGCAAGACCGGCAAGGCGAGACGCTCGGCCACCTGCAAATCAGCAGCCGCCTGGAGCGCGACCAGCTGGTGCTGGAATTCCGCGACGATGGTTGCGGCATGTCCGAAACCGTCGCCAAGCGCATCTTCGAACCCTTCTTCACCACCAAGTCGGAGGGTGAAGGGACCGGACTGGGGCTGTCGATCTCCTTCGGCATCATCAAACGCCATCGCGGCAGCATCCGCGTGCTGTCGGTGGAAGGTTCGGGCAGCTGTTTCACGATCGAACTGCCGCTGCACGGCAGCCCGTAGACAATCACTTCAGGCCAAGTTCGACCGCCAGTTTCTCGGTATCGGCCGAAGGCTGCTGCCCGAGCACGATGGACAGCATTTCGCGGCAGCGCCGGTAGGCCCCGAAGGCGGCGTTGGGGTCGCCCAGGGCGTGCGCACAACGCATGATGCCGCGGAAGCTGGTTTCTGCCAGGGGTTCCGCTTCCAGCGCGCGCATGTACAGCGTGCGGGCCTGGCTCCAGGCATCCAGTTTTTCCAGACGTCGTCCCAGTTCGGCCGCCGCGCCCAGGAATCGGTTGCGCCAGCGCTCGCGCGCCGCCTGCAGCCAGCTTTCCTCGTCGCCTTCGCAATACGGGCCGCGATATAGCTGCAGCAGCTCGCTTGCCAGGCGGTTCGTCACTGCCGCCGGTGCGTCTTCCGGCAAGTTGTCGATGGTGTCGCACAGCTCGGACAAGGCGCCGACATCGGACCAGACCACGCTGCCGGGCAGCATGACCTGGCCCGCCCCCACCACCACCGCTTCATCGACCGCCAGCATTTTCCGCAAGCGGTGCACCGTCACGTTCAGCGCCGCTTTCGCATCGTCCGCATCCGGCCACAATTGCGCCGCCAGCGCTTGCTGGGCCTTGCCGCCCTCGCCGGCGGCCAGCAGTGCCTTCAGCAGCAGCAAGGGACGCTGCTGGGCCTTGCCCGACGAAGCCACCACCTGGCCGTCGCGCGCCAGTTCCAGCTTGCCCAGCGTGTAGACAGCGATCGGCCACGGCCAATTGGGCGTGAACCGGTCGGGCGGCTGCAAGCGCTGACGCACGATGATGCCGCGCATATGCTCAACCTCCATGTCGCCCGCCAGCGCCTGGGCCGCGATGGCGGCGGCAAAGCTGGGCAGCATGACGAACAGGGTCGTGCTTTGCCGGCGCCGGTGCGAAGCGAGCGCTTCGCGCAGCTGTTGCGCCGCCGCGTCCTGCTCGCCATTCAGCGCGGCCACATAAGCGCCGATGAACTGGCGCGCTTCCCTGGCCAGCACGACGTCGTGGCCGAATGCATGCACGTCGGCCTCATCGCACCAGTGGGCGGCCGCCGCAAAATCGCCCTGCAGGGCGCAGCACACCGCCGCAAACACTTCCAGCCCGAAACGCTCGGCCGTCGGCAGGCAGGCGTTAGCGCTATCCGCGATCGCCTCCGCCGCGCAATCCAGGGCACCGGCGATATCGCCGGACAGCGAGCGCCAATGGGCGTCGAGCGTATTGAGTTCGACCTGGTCGCGGACGCGCGTCGGCACCACGTTGCGGCGGATTTCCTCGATCAGGGCGCCGGCCGCTGCCAAGTCGCCCGTCCCCAGCAAGTGGTGCACTTCCAGGAACTGGAACAGCAAGGGGTCGAGGTCGAAGCTGGCCACGATGCGCTTGGCCGAACCGGTCATGGCCAGGGCCTCGCAGTAGTTGCCGTCCTTGTTCAGCCAGCGGGCAACGCGGCCATACCACCAGACGCGGTGGAAAGGACTGAGCGCGGCATCGTCGGCCACCTTGCTGACCGACGACACCAGCCAGTTGGCCGTATTGGCATTGTCGACGCTATCGAAATAGCGCAGCAGGATGGCGCCCACCGCCAGCTGCTCCACCGGGTTGGCCACCTGCGGCAGCAATGGCAGCGCGCGCGGCGCGGCCGGCGCCAGGTAGGGCGAATGCGGGGCAATGAACAGCAGCGCCAGCACCAGCCGCGCATGGATCTTGAGGTCGGCCAGCGGGTCGAGCGAAGCCAGGTCCAGCGTCCGCAGGGCTTCGGTCATCAGGTCGACCCAGCCGGGCAGCGCGCGGTAATCGGCCCATTCGAAATCGTAACTGTCGACGATGGCGGCAATCGTCAGCAAATGCGCGCGCACATTGCCGGCCGCCGCAAAGCCCTCGGCGGCGCGGACCAGCATCTTGCGGGCCAGCATGGGCGCGATGTGGCTGAGCGAGACGCCATGCCAGTAGCGCAGCTCCGGATCCCGCTCGGCGACGTCGGGCGGCAGGCAGCTTAACCATTCGCGCCAGGCCTGGCCGCGTCCGGTCGCGAACATGCGCTCGGCATGGCGCAGCAGCAGCGATGCCAGTGCGTCGAAGCAGCCGGCCTCGTGATACAGCTGGGCGGCGGCTTCGCTGCGCCCCTGCTGGTCCAGCAGGATGGCCGCGCGCTCCAGGAAAGCCTGGCGTTCGGCGCCGTCCAGGCGCTGCCGGGCTTCGTGCTGCAGGAATTCCTGGAACAGGCCATGGAAGCGAAAAGCCAGCGCGCCCGGGCCGCAACGCTCGACAAACAAGCGCTTGTGGTAAAGCTGGTCAAGCAAGCCTTCCGCCGCCGCGTCGCCTGTCAGGTGCCGTGCGTCGGCGGCGGAAAAGCCCTGCAGGCAGGACAACAGCAGCAGCAGGCGTTGCGAGGCTTTCGGCATGCGCTCCAGGATTTCGCCGGCAAAGTAGCGGAACAGGGCCGCGCGCCCTTCCAGCGCCGGCGCCGGCGCCTGTCCGGCGCCCTGGTGCAAGGTGCGCAGCATGACCACGCCGGCCGCCCAGCCGTCGACGCGGTCCAGCCATTCCTGCCCGATGGGCGCGGCGTCGCCGCCCAGCCGGGCCAGCGCGCGCACTTCGGCGTCGTCGAACCGCAATTCGTTCCAGCCGATGACGCGCAGCCGGCCTTCCATTTCCATGCGCGCCAGCCGTGCCGGGGGCGCATCGCGGCTCAGGGCCAGCACCGTGATCCCCGCCGGCACTTCGGCAAAGGCGAATTCCATCAATTGGCCGGCATTGTCCCAGTCGAATTCGTGCAGGTTGTCCAGCACGAGGACGGCGCCGGCCGGCAGGCCGGCATACAGGTTGCGGAAAAACATGCGCTGGATGCGCGCGGCATCGCCCTGCACTTCGGGCGGCAGGGCCGGCGGCGAATGGCCGGCGTCGCGCAGCGCTTCCGACAGGAAGAAGAACAGCGTCGACGGGTCGGTGTCGCCCTGGTCGACCTGGCACCAGATTTCCGGCGCCTTCACCGTTGAAAGGTAACTTGCCGCCAGCGTGGTCTTGCCGGCGCCCGGCGGGGAAGCAATCCACAGCACGGCATGGGAGGCGCGCAACTGGTCGATCAGCGCGAACAGGCGCCCGCGGGCCAGGGCATCGTACAGGCGTGGCCTGGCCAGCTTGGCATACCTGGTCGGCGCTTGCAGCGCGCTGGCAGGGGTGTCGTTACTCAGCATAAGTCAGAACACGGCCATCGCTTTGGGGTGGATTTCTTCTATAATAATTTTGGCGCGTATTATACGCTTATCAACATTCAATTACCGCATCATGTTCAGCCCGGAAAAGCTCACCCAGATCGAAGCCCTGGAATCGGCCGCCAGCACCAGCCATACCGTCATGATTGTAGATGACAAAAGCGCCAACCTGTCGGTGATGGCGGCCATCCTGCGCCCCTACTACCGCGTGCTGGAAGCGAATGACGGGCAGGAAGCGCTGACCATGCTCAGCAACCTGGAGGACCGCGGCGCGGTGGCTTGCATCATCAGCGACCACCGCATGCCGCGCATGACCGGGGTCGAACTGTTCGAACAGCTGCAGCCGCTCCTGCCCGCTGCGGTGCGGGTCATCGTGACCGGCTATATCGATGTCGATGCCGTGGTGGATGCCATCAACAAGGCGGAAGTCTTCAAGTTCATCGTCAAGCCGTTCGACGCCAAGGAATTCCTGGCCACGGTCAAGCTGGCGGTCGACAAATACGACGGGCAGCAGGAGCAGACCAGGCGCCACGCCGGCTTGCTGGCGGAAAACCGCGCACTGCAAGCCCGCATCGCGGCGCTGGAAGCCCGCGCTTAAACCGGCGGTTTCAAAGGCAGCTGCACCGTCAGCACCGCCCCCTGGCCCGCAACGGAGCGGGCTGCGATGCTGCCGCCATGCTTCTGCACGATGGCAAAGGCGATCGACAGGCCCAGGCCGGTCCCCTCCCCTTCCGGCTTGGTGGTGTAGAACGGTTCGAACATGCGCTCGGCCACTTTGGGCGGGATGCCGTTGCCGCTGTCGGCAAATTCAATGAGCAGGGACTGGCCCTCGATGCGGGTGCGGATATGCAGGGTGCCGCGCGGCGCGAACGCTTGTCCCGCGCGCTTTTCCCGGTTGGCCTGGCACGCGTTGACGATCAGGTTCATGAACACCTGGTTGAGCCGCGCCGGCCAGCATTCGAGCGTCGGGTTGACTGCCAGGTCGCAGGCGATATCGGTATCCTCGGCATATTGCGTCTGCACCAGCTTGACGGTGGAGAGGATGTTTTCCGCGATCGGCACGGTTTTCTTTTCAGCCTGGTCCAGCCGCGAGAAGGTCCGCAAGTCCTGCACCAGCTCATGGATGCGGGTGGTGCCTTCGATGATCAGGCCGGTGCGGCCGACCAGCTGGTCGAAGCGTACATTCAAGGCTTGCAGCACCTTGGGGTCGGCGCCGCTGCCGGCCAGCCCAAGGATGAATTGGCGGCATCCCTCCAGTTCGTCGGACAGGATCTGGGCGCCGCCATGGGCGAAATTGACGGGATTGTTGATTTCATGCGCCACGCCGGCCGTCAGCGTACCGATTGCCGCCATCTTCTCGTTCAGCACCAGCTTTTGCTGCGTCAGTTCGAGTTCCGCCGTGCGTTCGCGCACCTGGGTTTCCAGCACGCGCTGCTGGCGGGCGAAATGGCGGATGCGCATCTTGTAGGCGCCCAGGCCGGCCAGGAACAGCAGCACGGCCATCAGGGTCCGGAACGGCCAGGTTTGCCAGAACGGCGGCAGGACTTCCAGCTTCACGCTGCGCGGCCCATCGCTCCATATTCCGTTCTTGTTGGCGGCCTTGACTTCGAACACGTAGTCGCCCGGACTGAGGTTGGTGAAGGTCGCCGTGCGCTTGCTTGCATCGGTCATGATCCACTCCGGATCGAAGCCAACCAGGCGGTAGGCATAGCGGTTCGCTTCGGCGGCGGCGACCTGGGGCGCGGCGAATTCGAACGACACCATATTGTCCCGGTAACCCAGCACCGCGCGATCGGCCACGGCCTGGCGTTGCGACTGGTTCAAGACCTTGAAGTCCGTGATCAGCACTTGCGGCGCATTGAGGTTGCGCTTGATGTCCTGCGGGCGGATGCGCGTCACGCCCTTGGAAAAGCCGCCGAAGTACAGCGTGCCGTCCGCCGCGCGGTAGGCCGAACCTTGCAGGTGGTCGGTGTCGGCCGTGCCATCCATTTCGTTGAAGTTTTCAACGATGCGGCGCTGCGGGTCGAAACGCGTGATCCCCGCACTGGTGCTGAACCACACATCCTTGTCCACGCCGGGCAGGATGGCCTTGACCGCCTCGCTGGCAAAGCCGTCGGCCACGCCGTAAGACTTGAACTCGACCCGCCCGTCGCGATGGCGGACCACTTCATTCAGACCGCTATTGGTGCCGGCCCACAGCCTGCCCTCCAGGTCGAGTGCCAGGGCGGATACCACGCGGTGGCTCAAGGTAGCGGCCTTGCCCGGCTCGGGCCGGAAGCGCTCGATGCGCCCCGAGTCCAGGCCGATGCGGTCGAGCCCACTGGAGGTGCCCACCCACAGGTAGCCGTCGCCGGTTTCGCACACCGCCCACACGTCGTACTCGCCCGCTTCCGTAGCGAGCTTCCTGGCCTGCATGGTCCTGGTGTCGACGCTATACAAGCCGGCCAGCGTGCCGACCCACATGGTTCCCCTGGAATCGAGTTTCAGGACGCTGACATAGTTCCCTTGCGGCGTGGTCTCCGGCAATCGGAAATGTTCGAAGCGGCCGCTTTCGCCGCGCATGATGTTGATGCCGCTGCGCGTGCCGGCCCACACCCTGCCGTCACGGTCGACCGCGACCGCCGTGTTATCGTCGCCGCTGAGGGAACGCGGGTCTTTCGGGTCATGCCTGAAATGGCGCGCCGCCCCCGTGACCGGATCCAGCAGGTTGAGGCCGCCGCCCGCCGTGGTCACCCACAAGCGCTGCCCGCCCGCGCCGGCGATGCCCATCGCCTTGCCGCTGCTCAAACCTTCGTTGGCGTGGGCGCGCTCGGAAAAGGCTTCGATCCCGTCGCGGCACAAATCGATATGGCTGGCACCGCCGAAAAACGTCCCAACCCATAGATTGCAGCTGCGGTCCTGGAACAGCGAATACACATAGTTGTCGCTCAGGCTGTGCGGCAGGTCGGTATGGTGGCGATAGCGGCGGCTGGCGGCACTTTCCGGATCCCACAGCACCAGGCCATTTTCCGTCGCGATCCAGTAGCGGCCGCGATGGTCCTCCAGCAAGGCCTTCACCATCGGTTCATCCGCCAAGCCGGCCGGCACCGGGATGGGCACCGGAAACCGCCCGCTGACGTCCCAGACCGCCATCCCTTTGCGGGTGGCGATCCAGAGCTGCTTGCCGCTGGCGAGCAAGGCACGCACGACGTTGCGTCCCGGTTCGGAAGTGGCGCCCCGGTCCGGCTTGAAGTGTTCGAAGCGCCCGCTGGCGGGGTCAAGGCGGTCGACGCCGAGGTTGGTGCCGACCCACAAGCTGCCATCCCGGCCACGCGCCAGCACCCGCACGTCGTCGCTGGACAGCGTATTCGGGTCGCCAGCCTGGTGGCGGTAATGGATGCGACGGCCTTTGGCGGGCAAACGGCGCAAGCCTGTATCGGTGGCGACCCAGACGCCGCCCTCGCCGTCGCCGATGACCTGGCGGATGCCCTTGAACACCGAGCCCGCCGCCAGCCCGGACAGGTAATGCTTGAAGCGCCCGGTCGCCGGGTTGAAATGGTGCAGGCCATCGTCCGTGGCCACCCACAGCCCGCCGCGTTCGGACGGATGCAGCGATCGGATCATGTTGTCGGCCAAGCTGGCCGGATTGGCGGGATCGTGCTTGAAAACGGTGGTCCTGTACCCGTCGTAGCGCACCAGGCCATCGTCCGTGCCCAGCCAGAGATAGCCGCTGTTGTCCTGGGTAATGGCATTGACCGTCCCCTGGGCCAGGCCATTGCTGGTGTTCAGGTGGCGGAAGCGGATGTCCTTTTCAGGAAGCGCGGCCGCGGCATGCGTGACGGCGGCCAGCAGGAAAGCGAGGATGGACAGGAGGCGGCAGAAGTGGAATCGCAAAACCATGCAGGTCGTTGAAGGCGCTGTATTGCCGGCATGCTAACACAGTCCGGGAGCGCTCCAGGTCAATGCGCATTGCCAAGGTATTGCCTGGCGATCGCTTCATAGCTATGGTTGGCGCGGATCGCCTTCAGTCCCGTGTTGAACGCGTCGCGTACGCGGCTATCGCGGAACACCGCCCGGCGCGGGCTTTCCGGAAAGATCCTGTGGAATGTCACGGCTTGCCTGTTGTCGATCTTTGGCTCAAGCGTCTTACTGAAGTATTGGAAGATCAGGCGGTCTCCCACTACCACGTCCACCCTGCCAGTGAACAACAGCTTGTTCTGCGTGGCTTGCGAAGGCAATTCGCGATAATCCGAATGCGCGCCCGCCATCACGCTGAAGCGGTCGCCCAGCACCATGCTGGCGTTCTGGAATGCCGCCACCGAATACCTGGATAGATCTTCGATCTGCTGCACGTTCAGGTTGCGGCTGCTCAGCGTGGTCGCGACGTTCTGGTACACGATGTAATTGTCGGTGAAGTAATCCTGGCCGCCGATCCCCTCCGTGACGGACAGCATGCCATCGAGCTGGCCGGCACGCAGCATGGCCAACGCCCGCGTCTGGGGCAGCATATGCCCGACCAGCTTATAGCCGCCGGCTGCCAGAGCCTGCCTGGCGATGTCAAAATCGAGGCCGGCCGTGCCCGATTCCATGATGTAGGGCGGCTTGGGCAAGCCCATGCCGACATGCACTTCCGGCATGGCGGCCGCAGGCGCGCGCTCCGCGCCGGGGCAAGCGGCAGCTTAGGCCAGGGCCATACACAGCAGGGCGCCCTTGATTTTCATGCCTACCTCCATGCTCCCGGTGCCTGATACCACGATACACCAGCAGCAGCGGAATTCATACGCCCATCATCCCGTTTGTTGCCGGCTTGGCAGAAATGCGCCTGGCATCGAACCAGCGCCCCAGGGGTATTTCGATCCAGCGATGGAAGGCGGCGCCGGCGGCGAGGCTGGCGCCCCAGGCGGCGAGCATGCCCACCCCCTGCAGCACGGGGTCGGGGGCAACCAGGCGGGTGAAGGCCGCGTTCACCAGCAGGCACACCGGGAAGTGGATCAGGAACACCGCGTACGAGGTACGCGCCAGCGCATCGACCACAGCCCAGGCGCGGCCGGCTCCGCCGATTTGCGCGCGGCCGCACATCACCAGCGCGCAAGCGACCATCAGCGCCAATGCCAGGCGGCTGCGGAAGTCGAGCGCCAGGGCCAGCAAGGCCGGCAGGAAGATCGCCGCCTGCACCAGCACCGCGCCGCGCGGCTTGCGGCGCGGATCGCCGGCCCACCAGGCGGCCAGGCCCAGGCCATAGCTGCCGAAGAAATATGGCGCCCAGTTATCCCAGTCCGAGTCGAGGTTGAAATACAGGAAGGACAGCGTGCAGCCTACGGCTACCATGGCGGGCACCAGCCACGCGCGCCGCACCGGCCCGCTGATGCGGGCGGACAGCCACAACAGCGCCACCACCAGCGCATACAGCTGGAAGTCGATGGCGACGTACCAGGCGCCCGCCGACAGCGAGGGATACCCCAGCACGCCATGCGCCAGCAAGGCATGCGCGGCCAGTTGCCCCAACGTTGCCGGGTCCGAAATCGAATCGTGCTCCATCCACTGGCGCGCCAGCGCGGATGCCAGCGCGGCAAATAGCGTGGCGGCGATGAAGGGCGGCGCCAGTTTGGCGTAGCGCCGCCAGAGCGCGCCCAGCGGATCGGCCATCACCGGCTGCGCACTCGGCGCCAGCGACTTGGCAGCCAGGAAACCGCCCACCACCAGGAATACTTGCACGGCAATGCGCGCGCTGCCGGCCAGCCAGTCGACCAGGTCGGGCAGGATGTGCCGCACGTGGTCGGCCATCGGGCCGTAAAACGCCAGGTGATGCAGCACGATGAGCTGTGCCGCAACAGCTTTTAACAAATTGATCACACCGAACTTCATGCCGTCTGCTGCCGATATTGCGAAGGCCGCAATAATAGCCGAGCTCAGCAGAACAGTGGCGCGCGTCTTGCAAAAACTAAGTGACAACAATGCGCGGCAGCCTGG
Source organism: uncultured Duganella sp. (assembly GCA_946482335.1). The sequence continues at coordinate 19,206 of CAMLRG010000069.1, forward strand.
CGGCCACCGCACCGGCGCCAGGCTTTAGCGGCCCACCTCTTTCAGGTATTCGGCGCGCGCTGCCAGGGCCGTGTCGGCGAAGTCGGTGAACAGGCCGTCAATGCCAAGCGCGTAGAACTGCTTGTACTCCAGTGCCGGGTCGCCTTTGTAGTTGGCGGCCAGGCGGCGCTTCTCGTTGCGGAAGGTGTAGGGGTGCACGAACAGGCCGGCCTTGTGCGCATCGGACACCAGGGAGGTCGGCTCCATGGTGGTGGCGTCGGCTTCGTTGACCTTGCCGTCGCCGTTGATGTCCACCGCGCCCTTGACGCTGACGATGTAGCGCTTCCAGGGACCGATGCCGTCGGCATAGGTCTTGATCTCGGCCAGCCCGGCCGGGGTGACCATGTCGCTGAACATGCGCTTGTCGCCTGCCTGCGCCCAGTCGTAAGGGCGGTCATACGGGGCGGCATACGTCAGGGCGCCGGTCTTCAGGTCGACGTCGTCGGCGTCGATCAGCTGCACCATCTTCAGCCTGGAGCCCTTGCTGCGCATGTATTTCAGGCTGCCCGGTTCGAAGGACTGGATGAATACCGGGGACTCGCGCTCGGTCCAGCCGGCGGCGGTGAGCAGCGCCAGCAGCTTGTCTTCCAGCGGCAAGCCGTGCTGGCGGTGGAAGGTGGGGTTCTTGGTTTCCGGGTAAATGGCGATGGCGCGGCCACTCTTCTTGATCATGTCGATGATCTCCTGGATGGTCGCGATCTTGTATTGGCCGTTGTACTGCTGCGGGCGTTCGGCATCGGTCGAAATGCCGCCCAGGGTCTTGATTTCGGCAAGCGTGAAATCGCCGGCAAACCAACCTTCCTGCATATCGCCATCGACGCTCAGCTTGCGCTTGCGTGCGGCGAATTCCGGATGCTGCGCCACGTCCGTGCTGAAGGCCAGGTTCGGATCGTGGCGGGCGATCAGCACGCCGTCCTTGGTGGAAACGACGTCGGGCTCGATGGCGTCCGCGCCCATCTCGATCGCCTTGGCGTAGGCCTCGACCGTCTGTTCCGGCACATAACCGCTGGCGCCGCGGTGCGCCACCACCATGGCCGGCTTGCCATCGAGCGTAGGCAGCTGCGCCGTCGAATTGCCGCCGCATCCCGCCAACCCCATTACCGCTACCGCTCCCGCCACAAACTGTTTCATCGACGCCTCGTCCGCTTAGTTGAAAACCAGGCGGATTGTAGGTAGTGAAAATGACAAGCTTGTGAATCGCGCAACGGTGCGCGGCGCCTGGCGATTATTTTTGCTTCGTCAGCGAAGCTTCGTAGATGGCCTTGGCGTCCTTGTGCGCCTGGTCGACGGTGCGCAGTTTCTTGTCTTCATCGTGCCGCACGAAGAATTCCGCATCCTGCGCCTCGACCACCAGCTTGATGGCCGCAGCTTCCTTCACATTGTATTTTTCGAAGATGAGCGTGGTCACTTCGTCCAGGTATTCTTCATAGGTCATGGTGGCTTCCTTCCGGCGCAGGATTATACGCGCACGCCGCCACTTGCCGAAACGATCGGGCGCCGCTATAATTCGGACCCTCCGGGTCGTTAGCTCAGTTGGTAGAGCAGCGGACTTTTAATCCGTTGGTCGCAGGTTCGAGCCCCGCACGGCCTACCAGGAATCACAGGAAAAACGCCAGCCTTCACGGGCTGGCGTTTTTTTTCGCCCCATCAGTCGGCGGCGGCGGCCAAGGGACGGCTGGAACCGCTGCCAGGCATCGCGCCAGAGCGCTGGATGACGATGCCCGCCCGCTCTTCCCATGCCGCCAAAGGCTGCCGCATCAGGCGCCGCAAGCCTTCCACATCCCCGGCCTCCACTTCCGTCACTCCATACCAGCCATTGCGGCCGCTATTCTTCACCAGGTACAGGGCCGCATCGGCCAGCTCGCCGACGGCCTGCCAATCCAGCGCCTGCGGGAATCGGCGGGCCGGCGGGAAACAGGCATAGCCGATCGAGCAGGTCTTTGCCAGCGCGGCGCCGTCCGGCAGCACGAAGGGTTCGTCGGCGACCGCGGCGCGCGCGCGTTCCGCCAATTCCGCCGCGCGTGCACGGCTGGCATCGCGCGCGACCACCAGGAACTCCTCGCCGCCCCAACGGATCACATAATCGCTCTCGCGGAAGATGGCCTGCAGGCGGCGCCGCATCTGGATCAGCACCGCATCGCCCGCCGCATGTCCGTACTGGTCGTTGACCTGCTTGAAGTAATCGATATCGATCAGGAAGAAGATCAGGTCGGCACCGTCGGCCGGCGCCGCGCCGCGGCTCAAGCTGTCTTCATGGTTGCGCACGGACTGCGCGACGTCGGCATGGATATGCTCGGTGAGGAAGCGCCGGTTGTGCAAACCGGTCAGCGGATCGGTCAGGCTGGCCAATTCCAGCGCCTGCGACTTCAGCACGAGCGCGGCAGAGACTTCCTGCAGCTCCGCGGTCCGTTCGGCCACGCGCAAGGCCAGCTCCTCCTCCCTGCGGCGCAGGCGCCAGGTGCGCCATTGCACCAGCCCCGTCACGGCCAGGCCGCCCAGCACCAGCATGCCCAGCCTGGCCCACCAGGTTTCCCACCATGCCGGCAGGATGGTCACGCCCAGCGCGGCCAGCGCGTCGCTCCATTCGCCATTGCGGTTACTGCCCTGCACCTGCAAGGTGTAAGCGCCGGGCGGCAGGTTGTCATAGCTGGCCACACGCAAGTTCGCGTCCGTCTCGCGCCAGCCGGAATCGTAGCCCTGCAAACGGTAGCGATAGCGCACGCGCTCGGGCGCGCTGTAGTCGAGCGCGGAAAACCGGGCACGCAGCGCGCGTGGCTGCGGCGGCGCGACGACAATGCCGCCCGCCGCGGGGAACCCGACCTCCTGCGCGCCCACCGACAGGGCGGTCAGCACCACCGGCGGCAGGTACCGCCAGGCTGCGTACCGCTCCGGTTCCACAACCAGCAGCCCGGCCGAGCCGCCGAACAGCATGCGCCCGTCGCGTAATTGCGCATGGGCCCGGAACCAGCCGGTGCCGATATCGACACCGTCGGCGACGCTCAATTCGTCGTAACGTCCCGTGGCGGGATCGTGCACGCCGCGGTGGGTCCATATCCGTCCCGCCTGGTCCCGCAGCAGGTTGGCGCCAATGGCGTGGCCGCCCTTCCCCTGGCTGTTGATGGCCAGCGTATAGCGCGCCTGGTTGCCCTCGATCCGGTCGACCCGATAGCGGCCGCCATCGCTGTCGATCCACAGCCCATCCGCATCGGCCAGCATGCCCTTCACGGCAAAATGGCCATCGGCGGCAGCCGGCACCGCTTCCAGTTTGTGCGCCAGGCCGGTGGCGGCATCGATCCGGAAAATGCCTGCGGTGCTGCCGGCCCAGAGGCGTCCCGCCGGATCCCGCACCAGGGCGTCGACATTGCCGCGCAACGGGCCGCCCTGCGCCAGCGATACCGGCGCCAACGCGCGCGCTCCAGGCGACTTGTGCAGCAAACCATTGGTGGTGCCGATCCATAAGCCGCCATCGCGGTCGGCCAGCATGCGCCTGACGGTCCCGGCCACCTCATAGCGGCGGATGAAGCGGCGGTCCGCCGCGTATTCATGCAGGCCGCTGCTGGTGCCGATCCAGGCATGCCCATCGGCGCTTTGCACGATCGCGCCCACCGCCGTGAAGGCAGAGCGGCCGCTGTCGGGCTGGCCGGACAGCGCGATGTCGGCCACCCGACGCAGGGACTGGTCGAGCACGGAGACGCCATGCTGCGCGCGCCCCAGCCAGATTTCGCCATTGCGCATTTCCGCGATGCTGCGGATACCAATGCCATCCCATGGATCGTCCGGCGCCGGCCGGTAGACGGAAATGCCCGGCAGCGGCGGCACATGGCGCTGCACCCCGCCGCCATACGAGCCGACAAACAGCACACCCGAACGGTCACGCACGATGCCCATCACGTCCGGCGCCGCCAGCGCGCCGATGCGCCCGGCGGTGTGCCGTACCCGTTGCAGCAGCGCGCCGCTGTCGGCCGCCCGGATTTCGATGCCGTTCCCCCGTCCTATCCACATCTGGTTGCCATCGGCCTCCTCGATGGCGTTGACCGCGCCGGCCGCCCCGGTCTCGCCGTCGGCCAGCCACTCGGCCCGGCCGGAAGCAGGATCCACGATCAGCAAACCGCCGCTCAAGGTACCGACCCACAGGCGGCCGCCGCGGTCTTCGCGCAGCTCGATCACAGCCTGCCGCGCCAGCCTTGCCTCGTCGCGGGGATCGCGCAACACCCGTGCGTAGCCCCCGCCTGCGCGCGACTGGCGCACCAGGCCTTTGCCGCTCCCGATCCACAGGTCGCCGCGGCGGTCGAGCAGCAACGCGCCGATATTGTCGTCGGGGACGCCGCCTTGCGCGGCGCGCAAATGTTCAAACTTGCCCGATGCCGGATCGAAATGATCGAGCCCGCCGCCCTGCGTGCCGATCCAGAAACCGTCGGCGCCGTCGGAAACGATGGCGCGCACCAGGCCGTCGGTCAGCGATTGCGGGTTGTGCGGATCGTGGCGGTAAAACACCGAGCGCCCGCTGCGCGGGTCCAGCGCCACCATGCCCACCGACGCGAGGCCCAGCCAAAGCCGTCCATCGCGCGCGGCGGTGATCGTGGTGACCGCGCTGATCACCTCGGGAGCACCGTCTGCGGTCTTCAGCTGGAACCTGACGAATTGATAACCATCGTAGCGCGCCAGCCCGGTGGCCCCGCCCGCCCAGATATAACCCTGGGCATCGAGCACCACCGCCGTCACCACCCCGTCCATGATGCTGTTGTTGGTGAGCGTCTGGACGAACTGGGGTTCGGACAAATGCTGGACCCTGGCGCCCGCCAGGGAGGCCTGGAAGCACAGCAACAGCAGCAGGGTCCTCAACCAACTCTTCAATTTTTGCCCGTGGACGATCATCAGCCATGCGCATCGCGCTATTTGTCTTGCTTACATTGTATAAGACCTCGTTCCCTTAGAATAGCGGCCATGAAACACTCTCTCTACCTCTTCGACCTGGACGACACCCTGCTGGACTTCCGCGCGTCCGAACAGCTTTCCTTCGAGCGCGTGCTGCGCGATCTTGGCTTCCGCGGCAGCGTCCAGGCACTGTTCCAGCAGTATCAAGCCGTCAACATTGCATTGTGGCGGGCGTTTGAGGCCGGTACCGTGTCGAAGGAATTCCTGAAGGTCGAACGCTTCCGCAAGACTTTTGCCGCCGGCGGACTGGCGATCGATCCGCACCAGGCCAGCCTGCGCTACCTGGAATCCTTGTCGGAAACCGTGGTGCTGGTCGATGGCGCCCATCGGCTGCTGGAAAAGCTGGCCGCCGCCGGCGAAGTCGGCATCATCACCAACGGCGTCGCCCACATCCAGGAACGCCGTATCGCCAGCTCGGGGCTGGGCGGCTACATTTCCTTCACCGCCACGTCCGAAGCGTGCGGTTTCGCCAAACCGGACAGCCGCTTCTTCGATTACGCAACGAAAATGGCCCGCTCCTTCTGCAAGGAGCGGACCATCATTGTGGGCGACCGGCTGGACGCCGACATCCTTGGCGCCAACCGCTTTGGCATCGAAAGCTGCTGGTACAACCCGGGCCGCCTGAGCAACGGCACGGCGGCCCAGCCAACTTTCGACGTGGCCCATCTCGACGAGATCGGGCCCCTGCTGGCTTAGAACGCGAAGCGCAACCCGGCGTTCACGCGGCGGCCAACGTCTTCCAGGGTCAGGAACTGGCTCTCGTTGTTGGCATATTCGTGCATGCGCGAATTGCTCAAGTTGATGCCGTCCAGGTAGAGCGCGATCTTCGGCGTGATGTTGTAGCGCAGGCTCAGGTCGTACTGGCCGTAGGCTGCGCGGGTGCGCGGCTGGGTGCTGCCGCCGCCGCAATCGACAGCGAACTTGTTGCGCCAGTTGTAGCTCACGCGTGCCGAGAAGGTCTCGTTCTCATAGAACAGGGAAGCGTTGTACGACTGCTTCGACAGGCCCGGATAGCCGCAGTCCAGCGCCGCGGCGTCTTCACGGCTGGCGGTCGCGTCGACGAAGGTATAGTTGGCGGCGACGCCGAAGCCGCGCAGCCATGCGATACCGTTGTCGAAAGCGTACTGGCCGGCCAGCTCGATACCCTTGATCTTGCCTTTCTGGCCGTTGCGGACGCGGGTGTCGTGCACCACTTCCGTGTACTGCGGGATGCGGATGTCTTCCAGGCGCTTCTCGAGGAAGTTCGACACGTTCTTCTGGAACACCGCGGCGCCCAGGAAGTTGGTCTTCGACAGGTACCATTCATACGAGACGTCGAAGTTCTTCGACTCCATCGGCTTCAGGTAAGGGTTGCCGCCGCCGGTCTGCACGTCGCCGAAACGGCCGCCGTACCAGTTGTCCACGCCCATCTGGTTCAGCGTCGGACGGGTCTCGGTCTTGGAGGCCGCCAGGCGCAGCACCATGTCGCTGGTCAGGTCGAATTTCAGGTTACCGGAGGGCAGCACGCTGTTGTAGCTGTTCTCAACCGTGTTCACGCTGGCCGGGCCCCAGTTCAGGATATAGGTGGTGTCGTTCGGGCTCTTGGTGGCCGACAGCAGCACGCGGCTGATGCCGGTGGAAGCGGAATTCACGTGCACCATGCGCACGCCGGCATTGGCGGACCAGCCCTCGCCTTCCCATTTGGAGTCGAGGAAGATGCTCGATACCTTCTCCTTCACGTTCCACATGTTCGGCTTGGTGTAGTCGATCGCCATCGGGCCGTTCGGGAACTTGCTCTTGTCCAGGTACAGCGCAGGATCGTTGGACAACGCCAGCGTCGAAGGCTGGTTCAGGTAATTCATGTACTCGTACGGGTCGAAGCTCAGGTAGCCGGCGGGAGACCCTGCGAAGGCGTTATCCAGCGACTTGACCGTGAACAGCGACGATGGCAGGGACACGTGGTAGCCGCTGAAGGCGTTCCACGAATCGCTGCCCCAGCTCTGGCGGCCAACCTTGCGCTGGGAGTAGGACACGCCGGTATCGATGCCCTTGAAGGCGCCGATATCGTGCGACCACGATGCATTCATGCGCGCTTCGCTCAATTCGTCGGCAAAGCGCACGTCGCCGTTGGCCACGGCGTGGGCACGCACGGCGGTTGGATCGGTGATGCCGTCGCCAAACACCAGGCTTGGCATCGGGCCGAACGTCAGGGTGTCGCCATTCTTCGGCACCATGCCGGCCACGATCCACTGGTCCGGCGACTTGGTGGTGGTACGCGAGTTCGAAATATCGCCTTCCAGTTTCCACTCCGGCGACACGTTCCACTTGGAATTCAGGCCGAATGCCTTGGTGATC